>CAZWXJ010000081.1:0-6692 GCA_964637735.1 uncultured Oscillospiraceae bacterium
TCTTTCAGGCAACCTGTGCCGCTGCACTGGATACATGAGCCAAATGCGCATTATCAAAGCCTATTTGCAGGAGGTCTCTGCATGAAAAAACAAACACTGCGTGCTGTGAACCAGCCCGTGCCTAAAATAGATGCTATGGCCATTGCCACTGGCAAACCCGTTTATACTGATGACATTGCCCCCGCCCACTGCCTAATTGTAAAAGTATTACGCAGCCCACATGCCTTTGCAAAAATAACTGTTATTGACAAAACCACCGCTGAAAAAGTGAGTGGTATTGAATGTATATTAACGCACGAAGACATGGTACGTTATGTTGGCGATGCTGTTGCCCTTGTGGCAGGTGAAACCGAGGACGCTGTTGACAAAGCCTTGAAACTTATAAAAGTTACCTATGATGTATTACCCCCTGTGCTTGACTTTGAAACTGCAAAAGGCAACCCTTCTATTATTCACCCTGAAGATGACATTACATGCCCGCTTGACCTTGGCGCAAATTATAAGCAAAATCTTCTCTCGCAAGATTTATTTGAAATGGGAGATTTTGAAGAAACCTTGCAGAACTGCGATATTGTGCTGGAAGAAACCTATTACACCCGCCCCAACGCACAAACCATGATGGAAACCTTCCGCACCTTTACCTACCTTGACTATAATGACCGCCTTGTTGTAGTAGACAGTACACAGGTACCCTTCCATGTGCGCCGCCAAATGGCAGTAGCACTTGGTATTCCGCAAAGCAAAATTCGTGTTATCAAACCACGCATCGGCGGTGGCTTTGGTGCAAAACAAACCCTTGCCTGTGAAATGTACCCCGCCATTGTTACCTTAAAAACAGGTAAGGCGGCTAAAATTGTATATACCCGCAAAGAAACCTTTTCGGCATCAAACAGCCGCCATGAAATGCGTCTAACTGTAAAACTAGGTGCCACCAAAGACGGTATTGTGCAAGCGCTTTCTTTGCACACCCTTGAAAACGCTGGTGCCTATGGCGAACATTCTTCAGCTGTTGTAGGGCTTTCTGGGCATAAAACACTACCCCTTTACGCAAAAGCAAAAGCGTACCGTTTTACCACAGAGGTAGTTTACACCAACACCATGGCGGCGGGTGCTTACCGTGGGTTTGGCGCAACGCAAGGTTGTTTCGCCGTAGAAAGCACCATAAACAAAATGGCAGCCGCCCTGAACCTTGACCCTGCTGAAGTGCGCCTCAAAAACATACCCGAAGTAGGCAAACCCATGCCCGCTTATTACGGTGAAATGCTAAATAGCTCTGCGCTTGACCGCTGTATTGAAACAGGAAAGCAAATGTTTGACTGGGAACACAAGCGGTTTGCAAAGCAAATCAATAACCACACCTTCCGTGGCGCAGGCATGGCCATTACTATGCAAGGGTCAGGCATTTCTAGCATAGACACTGGCAGTGCCACCTTAAAATTAAATGACAATAATTTTTACACCCTGATGATTGGCGCAACCGACATGGGCACTGGGTGCGACACAATTTTGGCGCAAATTGCCGCCGAAATACTGCTTTGCCCCATGAGCCACATTACCGTTGACGGCGTTGATACAGACCATTCTCCGTACGACACAGGCTCATATGCTTCTGCCTCTACCTACATTACAGGCAATGCTGTTATGCGTGCCGCAAATGAGCTTGTTTCTAAAATGAAAGAGCAAGCTGCCACTGCCCTTGGCGTGCCCGCAGTAGGGCTTGAATTTGACGGTGACCAGTTCTTCTGCAATGAACAATCTATTACTTTACAAGAGCTTGCTCGTCGCTCGGTTATAGGCGAAGGCGAATGGTTAACTGCTACTGCCAGTTTTGGTAGCCCTGTTTCTCCCCCACCTTTTGTGGCAGGCTTTGCCGAAGTAGAGGTGGACACCCGCACTGGCAAGGTAACCTTGCTTGACTATGTGGGCGTGGTAGACTGTGGCACAGTGGTAAACCCACTGCTTGCCCGTGTACAAGCAGAGGGCGGTTTGGCGCAAGGCATTGGCATGGCTTTGTATGAAGATGTGCAGTATAACCAAAATGGTAAAATGCTGAACAATTCATTCATGCAATATAAAATTCCTTCCCGGCTTGACATACCCCCTGTGCGCGTCGCTTTTGAAGAAAGCTATGAGCCCACTGGTCCATTCGGTGCAAAATCTATTGGCGAAGTTGTCATCAACACGCCTTGCCCTGCCATACAAGCTGCCATACATAACGCTGTTGGGGTAACGTTAACCACCTTGCCCATGACTGCCGAAAAAGTATTAACCGCTTTACAAGGGAAGCAACATGGAGCATAAACATATTACTTTAAATGCCGTTTGCATGGCATCTGGCTTTTCAAAACGGTTTGGCGCACAAAACAAACTACTTGCCTTTTTTGGCAATGGTTTGCTTGTTGAAAAGGCGCTCTCCTTATTAGAATTCCCCTTATTTCACAAAACGGTTATTGTAACGGGTGAAGCTGAAATCATCACCCTTGCAAATGAAATGGGTATTTCTGCTATTGAGAACAAACACCCTGAACAGGGGCAAAGCCATTCTATTCAGTTAGGGTTGCAAGCTTTACCACCAGCAGATGGCACTTTGTTTTTACCAGCAGATATGCCTTTGCTTTCCGCCCATATGCTGCGGCGTATGTATAACCTGTTTGCCAAAAACACTGACAGTATCATTGCTGCCTCTGCAAACGGTGTGCGCAAAAGCCCTGTTATCTTCCCCGCTACTTGCAATGAAGACTTACTTGCTTTGCAAGCAGACCACGGTGGCAAACACATTATTGAACATGGGCATTACCCTATGCTTTTATGCGAAGCCCCAAACCCTACCGAGTTGTTAGACGTTGACACCCCGCAAGACTTGGCAAAACTTTTTGAAATAGCAAAAACGTTATAGATGATAAAACAAAAAAGGTGCGCCATGTAGCGCACCTTTTTATTCATTCTTTACTCTTTGTCAATATTCTCAATACTGCTTAATTTTACACTCTTACTTTTACTGCGTATAAACCCATACGCAAACAATACAGCTGTCATAATCAAGTTTCCTATCATTCCCGCTGTCCCTAAAGACATTAATGAGAACCCAGCCACAAAAAGATTTACGATACATGAAAGAACCATAATAACTGCAAATAGCCCTGGTGAGCATTTCAGCCCGCTACTTTCCCATTGTTTCGGGTATTTTTGCGGTAACCGTATGCAAATAATATTTCCTACCAAAGACGTAATTGCCCCTGGCACCAAAACATACGTAACAATAGAGTCAAGTGAGAAACCACCTAGAATAGGCACAACTGCTATGACGTACATAATTAAAACAACTACATACGGGAAGCCATCTTTCGTTTTTCTGGCAACCACTTCCGGGAACCAGCCATCTTCCGCTGAAGAAGCAATGGGGTAACGCATACCTGCTATACCACCCATTAAAGAGGTAGCCAGTGCAAAAATAGCCCCACCAATAACAAAGAATAAATACAACCCTTGCGGCATTATTTTTTGCGCAATAAAGCCAAGGTTTTGCCCTGCAATTTCAGCATATGGTAAAGACGCTGTTGCCGCATAAGCAATAACAAAATATAAAAATGCGCAAACTGCTGTTGTTAACAAAACACTTAAAGGAATATTCTTTTTCGGGTTTTCGGTATCTCCCGCCATGTTAATAATGTTGGTTGCGCCATTACATGTGAATGACATAACCGCTGTTGCCATTAAAAAGCCTGTGCTACCACCAATAAAATAAGGCTCGCCCGCATAGGCAGAAGCATCTGCATTGATGATACCAAATACTACAAACAACCCTAGTGCCAAATACATGCTGATAACCATAAAGTTTTGAATTTTCGCCATAAACTTTGAACCCTTTATGCTACTGGCAAATGCAAGTGTGGTAATAAGCACAGCAACAATTTTTTGAAAAGGTGCGAGGGCTGGCAATAATTGAGATAAATAACTGGCAATGGCAATGCCATATACCGAAAAAGACAGGTTGCTGATGAGTAGTACTGCCGCTGACACACCTGTCATCCATTTCGGCAATACCAAGGCAGACTGTGCATACATACCGCCTTCAAGGTCAAACATGCCTGCCATAAATAACCCACGAATATTTTGCATAAACACAATGAACATTGCTAAAATAAGCGCAAGCGCCACACTTCTGCCTGTAATGGCAACACCTGTACCCAGCATAGAGAAAATGCCCGCACCAATAACACTACCCACCCCTATTGACAGTAGGTCGAACAATTTTAATTTCTTTGCCTGTTTTTCCACAAAACAACCTCCTTTTATTATGCAGTTTTTAAAATAGTACCACGTCATGTTATATTGTTTAGTTGCTAAACAATATTTGTCTAAAGCATACTCTTCTTTTTTATGCCCTGTCAATTAGCAAATTTCATTTTCCACATATCTCACATATTCTCGCACCATTTTTGTTTATTTTGAAATTGGTGCATATAACAAAACACCTTCCCATTATGTGGAAGGTGTTTCATTCAAATTCATAAAGTATTCTCTGTATGCAAGGGCTACTTTCACAAAGGCGTTCATCTCTTCTAATGTACAGCTTTGTAGCATCATTTGTAAACTGCTGTCCATCTCTTCAACATCATATAGTCTGTGCGTTGTTGAAAGCGCTTTGCCTTTTTCCGTCACGTACAAGTGCACCGTTTTGGCATTTCCTTTTTCTTTTTCTTTGTAAACTAGCTCTTTTTTTACAAGCTTGCTGATCATCTGAGACGCTGCTCCCAGCGTGCGCCCTCTGCGTTTTGCTATTTCGCTTACCGTAATACCAGGGTTATCATCAACCATGCCAAGGGTGTGTACTTCAACCATACTAATTAACTCTCCCGTACCATAGTCATGTGGCAAATTAATGCGTTCGTAAAACAGAACTATAAAATCATACAGCATATCATTTTTTTCAGTAACCGCTTCAAATTCTTTTTTTAATTCTGCCTTATTCATATACCCTGCTCCCTCACATTCATTGGTCATTTATTCTTCATATGCAATAGGTCTTTCTTCTATCGCCATTTCAATGTATTCCATGTTTCCCAGCCTATTTTGCCCTGGCTTTTATAACATTCAGTAATCGGTCTATATCATTCGTATTGTTAAAATAATGTATTGCCACACGCATATAATATTTTTTGTTATATGGCGCACCATCTCTCACATCTAAAAACACGCCGTTTTTCTTCAATGTGCTTGGTTGCAAATCAAACCTGTCATCTAATAAAATATTACTAATGGAAGACTTGTTTTTTTGCGGGTAATAAGCACCCATACAAGCGCCGGGAATTGTTGCGACATTTTTTTCCAAATAGTCTTGCAGTGCTAATACATATATTTCAATGTTTTCTTTCCCAAGTTTCAAATAGCGCTGTGCCACTAACCCCAGTGCATAAATGCCTGCAACATTGGGGTAACCAAGTTCATATCGCCCTGCGTCTTCCCGCATTGAAAGTTGCTTTTTACCTGTGTTAAATCGCTCATCGTCTGACATCCACCCTGCGCCCCAAGGTTTCAACACGTTCCGCAATTCTTTGCTTATGTAAGCAAAGCCTGTTCCGCAATAATGCATCATCCATTTATAGTCATTTCCAACTAAAAAATCAATCTGCATCTTTTGTACATCAATGGGTAGCACACCCATGCCTTGCACTGCATCTACAGCAAACCAAATCTCTTTTTCATCGCAAAATGCGCCAATTTCGGCTAAGTCTTGTTTAAACCCTGAATGGCTTTCAACAAAGCTTATGGCAACTGCCTTTGTATGTGTATCTACCAAGTCTACTAGGCTTTGTAGCTTCATTATACCATTTTCAGTAGGTATATATCGCACTTCCACACCGCTTGTTTCATGTGTTTGCGCAGCAAATCGTGTACCAAGCCATGCATTATCAGTAATAATGATGTTATCTCCCGCTTGCAATCCTATCCCCTCGGTAAACAACGTGAACATTTGTGACGAGCTTTGCCCGAATGCAATATCATCAGCCGTGGCACAAATCATTTGTGCCAAAAGGTGCTTGCTATCTTGCATCATGGCAAGCGTTCCTTTTCCATTCCAGTTTGCATCGCCGCCTACAAGGTATCTGTCGTCCTGGTATTTTTTAACCGCCTCATACACATACGTTGGTATAAGCCCCGTTGCACCCGTTTCAAAATATGCATATTTTTCAGCCAGCGGAAATTGCTTACGTTCTTCTTCAAATTTATTTTGCCTGCACATACATACTCACTTCCTTTTACAGTTGCACGCATTTGTCATTCTCAAAAAACGGGTCTATCTCACTATCATTATTCCAAATATATTCCGTTTCATTGGTTACTTTCTTTACCACATCAACACCCAGTCTATCAGCTATAAAGCCAAGTGTCATGTCAATTCCTGCTGAAATACCTGAGGATGTGTAAAACTTTCCGTCTACCTGCCACCGTGCTTTGGGTTGCCACAACACTTCGTCATTTTGCTCCATCGTCCACGCAAAGGCTCGTTTATTACCTGTTGCTTTGCGTCCATTCAATAAGCCTGTTTTTGCAAGCAAGGCAGAGCCCGTGCATACCGTTAACACCCATGTTGCATGTTGCGCATGCGTTGTTAAAGCTTTTAAAAAGGGCTCATCATTTACAAGCGCACGGGTACCCATGCCACCGGGTATCAGCAATATATCAGAATT
>CAZWXJ010000082.1:0-6689 GCA_964637735.1 uncultured Oscillospiraceae bacterium
AGACAAATAATACCATACTTCCAACAAACTGTCAATAAAAAAGGTGAAGAAAATTGAATATTTTTTGCTTTTATGATGTATATAATTTTTGTTTTATTGTATATATAAAGAAATAAAAATGATGTAAGTTATTATAACTTAACACCATTAAAAGTACAATTATGACATGTAAAGCTATTTCGCATTACATTAAAAATCAAATGAAAAAATACGTAAAGCAATAAAACTTTACGTATCAATTTAACAAAGTGAAAAGGCTTATAGTTGTTTTAGTAAATTAGAAGCCTTAAAGTGGTATTTTTTATTACAAAATTGGCATTGAATTTCAATATTGTCATCTTCAGAAGCAATTTTTTCAAGTTCACTTTTGCCTAAAGCAATCAAAGAACGTTCAAATCGCTTTGTATTACAAGAACAATGGTAAGAGATATCTTGTTCATCAAGAATATTAGGAGAAAAACCGTTCATAGCATCATCAATAATGTCATAAATTGTTTTACCAGAGCTTAAATAGCTGGTAACGCTTTGCATAGAAGCAATATTGTTTTCAAGCATTGTAATTTCTTCTTCAGTTGCACCAGGTAGTAATTGTAGTAAATAACCGCCTGCGTTTAGAATAGATAAGTCAGTATCTACCAATACACCGAGTGCGCATACAGTTGGTATTTGCTCACTGTGTGCATAGTAAGATGTTATGTCTTCTGCAATTTCTCCAGAGACCAAAGGAACCATTCCAGTTTGTGGCTCTTTTAGCCCCAAATTTTTTATAACATAAAGTGTGCCGTTTCCAACAAGCCCTCCAACGTCTAACTTTCCTTGTGGTGTTGCGGGTAAGTCAGCAAACGGGTTTTCAGCATAGCCTCTCACCTGCCCTTTCGCATTGGTTTCAGCATATAGCATACCAACAGGTCCATCCCCAACAACACGCAATGAAAGGATGTCCGACTCATTTTTGAGAGTTGCCCCCATTAACGCTGCACCTGTAAGTAAACGGCCTAAAGCAGCAGAAGCAGTTGCAGATGTTTTATGAATAGATTGCGCTTCTTTAATAATATCTGTAGAGTCAATTGCATAAATAATAACCCCACCATTTTCAGAAATAGCACGAATTAATTTTGACATAAGTCATCTCCTTTGTGTTACATATAAATAACGTTGTATCGTTGCATGAACGGGCTTAAACGTTTCACCGTCAATACAAGAAAGAATTTTAAATTGATTAGTTTGAAGAACATATTCAATATTATTTGGTAAATAAACATATTCCCAAAACGTTTCAGTAAAATTTGCTTTACTCTCTTTATCAACAATGGAAATTGAAATTTCAGTTGCTTGTTTTTCTTCATCCCAAGCATTTTTCCATAGGAAAGAAAAGCCTTTGTCAGAAGCAGAAAAAGTGTTATTACCTAGAACATGTTTATGTTTGTATAAAGTGTTCACGTCAAAAATAAAAAGCCCACCTGGTTCTAAAAAAGCGGCTACATTCTCAATAGCTTTTTCAAAAGCAGAGGAAGGATGTATGTGGTTTAAAGTGTCAAAAGTAGCATATGCTGCATCAATTGTTCCGTATAAATCAAGTTCTTCTAAGGGTTGGTGCAAAAGCAAAATATCAGAAGGAATATCTTCCTCTGATATTTTTTGTTGTAAAACGGAAAGCATATCCTCTGAAACGTCAACAGCGATCATATCATAGCCTAATTTGGCAAAATACATGGTTAGTTCACCCGTTCCACACCCTAAGTCGGCAATAAGTCCAGAGGAAATATCATGCTCTAAAAATTGACCATGTATAAATTTTCCTAATGTATCGTAGTCGGCTTCCCCATTTAACATATCATAGTAATACGAAAAATCTCGGTATCCGTGGCTCATATGTCATCACCAGTAAAGGGTGCATCTGCATATAAAGAGATCTGTTCTTGTAATTCTGCAATACCATACCCGTTTGATGAACTGACAAGACGAACACCAACAAGGCTAGGGTATTCTTTTAAAAAGTCAAGAAAATACGTTTCCCGTTCAACAATTTCAGATTTGCGCAATTTGTCTTGCTTTGTTAAAACGGCTATAAATGGAATATTATAATGCTTTAAATACGAGAGCATTGTCATGTCATCTTTTGAGGGTGAATGCCTACAATCAAGCAATTGTAATAGAAGAACATTGTTTCTATCCTCTTCAAAATAAGAGTTGATCAACTCATCCCAGCGTTTGCGGTCACTGTTGCTCACTTTCGCATAACCATAACCTGGCAAGTCAACCAAATAAGCAGTATCACAATTAAAAAAGTTTATAGTTGCAGTTTTACCAGGAGTTGAGCTCGTTTTCGCTAGGTGTTTTCTATTGCATAATTTGTTAATCAAAGAAGATTTACCAACGTTAGATCGCCCTGAAAAAACGATTTCAGGGCGATCACTCGAAGGTAATTGAGAGGATAACCCATAAGATGCTTTAAAGTCACATTTTAAAAAGTTCATGCTATTCTCCCGTTTTCATTGTTTTATAATATAGAGTTACTAGTGCTTAAGTCACTTTTTTTAGACGTATGCGGTAAAGGCGTACTTTTCTTTTTTGTTTTCTTAGGTGCCTTTAACAGTGCAATATCAAGCACTTGTTTTAAGTTTTTCATTGGTAAAAAGGTAATAGCTTCTTTTACTGCGTCATCAACATCATATAAGTCACTAACATTATCTTGTGGTATCAAAACAGTTTTAATTTTTTCACGATATGCCGCCATAGACTTCTCTTTCAAACCACCAATAGGTAACACATCACCGTGTAAAGTAATTTCACCTGTCATTGCAACATCTGAACGGACAGGAATTCCTGAAAGTGTTGAAATAAGAGCAGTTGTGAGTGTAACACCTGCGGAAGGACCATCTTTTGGAACAGCACCCTCTGGGGCATGAACGTGTATATCACATTTTTTGAATATTTCAGAATCAATACCATATTCTTGTGCGTGAACACGCGCATAGGTAACAGCTAATTTCGCAGACTCTTTCATAACATCACCTAAAGAGCCCGTTAATTCAATGCGTCCACTCCCGTTTTCAACAATTGCTACTTCAATAGGTAACAATTCGCCGCCAACACTCGTCCATGCTAACCCGTTTGCAACACCAACAGTGTCTTTTTTCATAGAGAACTGTTGTTTGATGCGATGCGGACCTATCATTTTTTCAAGGCTTGCCGCTGTAACTGTCTTTTTTGTGTCATCGTTTTCAGCAATTTCAACAGCGCATTTACGCAATACTTCATTAATAGAACGTTCCAAATTGCGTACACCAGCTTCTTTTGTGTAAAAATCCATCAAACCATAAATTGCAGAATCTGTCAAACGAACTTTACCCTTTAACCCCGTGTTTTCAAGTTGTTTTGGAACCAAATGACGTTTTGCAATTTGAAACTTTTCTTCCCGTGTATAGCTAGAAAGTTCAATAATATCCATTCTATCAAGAAGTGGTCTTGGAATGGTATCCCAAGAGTTTGCAGTAGTAATAAATAAAACATTACTTAAATCAAAAGGAATATCAAGGAAATGGTCTTTAAATGTACTATTTTGCTCAGGGTCTAACACTTCAAGCAGTGCGGCTGCAGGGTCTCCTCTAAAGTCGTTTGCAAGCTTGTCAATTTCATCTAACAAAATAAGTGGGTTGGCACTTTTTGCAGTTTGAATGGCGCTGATAATTTTACCAGGCATCGCACCAACATAAGTACGTCTATGCCCACGTATTTCTGCTTCATCACGCACGCCACCTAAAGACATCCGGGTGAATTTTCTTCCTAAACAATCAGCAATAGAATGCGCAATAGATGTTTTACCAACACCTGGAGGGCCAACTAAGCATATAATTTGGCTTTTTACATTTGGTGCAAGCTTTTTAACAGCTAATATTTCAAGAATACGTTGCTTTACTTTTGTAAGCCCATAATGCCCTTCATCTAAAATATCAGCAGCTTTTTGAATATCTATTGCATCTTCTGTAAACACGTGCCAAGGCAACTCAATACAGGTATCTAAATAACCACGAATAACAGCAGCTTCTTGTGTAGCGCCAGGCATTTTAGCAAGGCGGTCAGCCTCTTTTAACAACTTCTGCGTTGTGTCTTCTTCTAAATGCAGTGCCAATATTTTTTCTCTATAATTTTCAGCTTCTGTTGCTGTATTATCATCTTCGTCAAGCTCATTTGAAATGGCACGCATTTGTTCACGCAAATAGTAATCACGCTGGTTTTTGTCCATTTGTTCATGCACTTTTCCTTGAATCTCTTTTTCCAAAGAAATAATATTGTTTTCTCTTGTTAAAAGAGAGATGATTTTTTCAAGCCGTTTCTCTACAGAAGTTTCTGATAAAATCTCTTGTTTTTCTTCAAATTTAAAGAAAAGGTTTGCTGGTATGTAATCAGACAAAAGTCGTGCATCATTACTTGCCAAAATGGTAAAAATAACATCTTTTGGTAAACGTGGGTTTAATAAAATATATTTTTCAAAAGACTCTTTTACAGTTCGTACCAAAGCCTCTAGTTCAGCAGATGCAGTATCAGGGTTCATAACAGAAAAAGCAGATGTGTTGGCAACTAAAAAGTCCCCACTTGAGTCAAGCTCTATCATTTTTGCTCTGTATTTTGCTTCTACCAATACTTTTACAATGTTGTCTGAAATGCGCAATACCTGTTTTACCTCTGCTACAACACCAATAGTATATAAATCTTTCATGGTTGGGTCTTCGGTATCAATATTTTTTTGTGTAACTAAAAATAATGTGGAAGAATTCTCCATAGCAAATTCAGCAGCGGCGACACTTTTTTCGCGCCCTACTTCAAATTGAATAACACTTCCTGGGAATAATACTAAACCGCGCAAAGCAATAACAGGCATCTGCGTGATATTATTTTCGTTTTCAAATTCATTTACAATCTTCACTTTTAATGACATATGTGTCTCGCCTCCTATATAAAAGAAGATATACATATATTATAGAACATTTTGTCCATAAATGCAAATAGAACGCCAAATACTGTGAAATGGCGCTCTTTAGAACTGTTTAAGAGTAAAAATATAAAGTGTAAATTAGAAATTTGCAACATTTTTATATCTTTTACGTACTGCACCGTATTCAATCTTTGGTGCTTCCCCATCAAGAATAGATGCCTGATCAACAATTACTTTTATAATGGTTGAGTCAGTGGGCACAACAAACATCGTATCCATCAATGCTTGTTCCATAATACTGCGCAGGCCACGTGCACCACTTTTTAAAGCAATTGCTTTTTGCGCAATAGCATGTAACGCATCATCGGTAACTTCAAGTTCAACATTGTCTAGGGAAAACAGTGCCTGGTATTGTTTAATAAGTGCATTTTTCGGCTCTTTCATAACACGCACAAGCGCATCTTCATCTAATGGGTCAAGAACAGAAATAACAGGAATACGCCCAATTAGTTCAGGTATTAAACCATATTTCACAAGGTCTTGTGACTCAGTGTTTTTCATAACCTTTTCTTTTGCGTAACGGTCAGTGTCTTTCAAAGTGCTGCCAAACCCTAAAGAAGAAGTTGATATGCGTTTTTCAATAATGTCGGCCAGTCCATCAAAAGCGCCACCGCAAATAAACAAAATATTTTTGGTATCAATTTGAATAAACTCTTGTTGCGGGTGTTTTCTTCCGCCATGAGGTGGAACATTCGCAACGGTGCCTTCTAATATTTTTAATAAAGCTTGTTGTACGCCTTCTCCACCAACGTCTCGGGTTGTGGAAGGGTTTTCGCTCTTGCGTACAATTTTATCAATTTCATCAATGTAAATAATGCCTTTTTCTGCTTTTTCTACATCAAAATCAGCAGCTTGAATAAGGCGTAACAAAATGTTTTCAACGTCTTCACCAACATAGCCTGCTTCAGTAAGGGTGGTAGCGTCTGTAATAGCCAGTGGTACCCCCAAAAGGTTAGCAAGGGTTTGAGCAAGGTATGTCTTCCCTACTCCAGTTGGTCCAACTAATAAAATATTACTTTTTTGCAGTTCAATGTCACTTTTTTTGTTGCTTAATATACGTTTATAGTGGTTATATACGGCAACAGCAAGGTATTTTTTTGCAGTATCTTGTCCAATTACATATTGATCAAGACCATCTTTAATTTCTTGTGGTGTTAATATGTCCAAAGCTTCTAATACCGAATGATGATCTTTTCGATGTGTAACTTCAGACCTTGTAAAAGTATCAAGTCCTTCTTCTTCTAAAAAAGAGTAACAAAGCTCAACACATTCATTACAAATGTTTGCGTTTCGCCCAACGAACATATGGTCAACAAGTTTTTCGGTTTTTCCACAAAAGCTGCATATAACTTCTTTTTCGTTAATGGTAGCCATAATTCTCCTTCAACTATTTTCTGCTCATAACGCCATCAATTAGCCCGTAAGCTTTTGCCTCTTCAGCAGACATAAAATTATCACGTTCAGTATCAAGCTCAATTTTTGCAAGAGGTTGCCCAGTTGCATCAGCAAGCATTTGGTTTAAGTTTTTTCGCATACGTGCAATGCGTGCAGCTTGAATGCGAATGTCAGACTCTTGTCCTTGTGTTCCACCAGAAGGTTGGTGAATCATAATTTCACTATTGGGAAGTGCAAAGCGTTTCCCTTTTGCACCTGCCGTAAGTAAGAAGGCACCCATAGACGCTGCCATACCAAT
>CAZWXJ010000083.1:0-6689 GCA_964637735.1 uncultured Oscillospiraceae bacterium
TATTTGCGCTTTTCAAGCCAGCGTAATTTTTTTTGTTCTTCTTCATTGCCATTCCATATAAAGCCAAAATCTCCCAGCACAAGTAGTGTATCACCTTTGCGCAGTTTTTTTATGGCAGGGCTTTTTAATCTGTCAATATCGCCGTGTAAATCTCCTGTTACATAAACCATTCGTTTTTACCCCTTTGCCTATGGTGCATATCTTTTTATTTTCATAAATTTCTGTTATACTTATATCTTATATACGAACTTTTTTGCTGCAAGTTTACTCTTGCCATTTTAACATTTTTTACAGGAGCATGTCTATATGAAATACCGCAAACATCTCGCCTCTTTTTTGGCTACCTTTTTCATTACATTAACTTTTTTGCATCCCTTTGCAGCGTCTGAAAGCGTAGACAGCATTTTAGAAGAAGACACAAGTGTTGTAACTGAAGAAACGTCTACATACATTGACCCACTGCGTGAGCCAGTTTTTCAGCGCCCTTTTGAAGTACAAGCTGAGGCGGTTTATTTTGTGAATGCAGATACAGGGCTTGTAATGTATTCAAAAAATGCAGAAAAAACATGGGCACCAGCTTCTTTAACCAAAATGATTACAGCCATTGTGGTAATGGAATATGTGGAAGACTTAGATGCTGAAACGGCAACCATGCCCCGTTATGTGCAAGATGAACTGTATGGCACAGGTAGTTCTCTCGCAGACATTCGTGTTGGCGAAACCTTGACTATACGGCAGTTACTGTATGCACTTTTGCTACAAAGTGCGAATGAAGCCGCCATGATTTTAGCAGATTATGTAGCTGGCGGAAGCACTGCAAACTTTGTTTTTATGATGAACACAAAAGCAAAAGCAATTGGCTGTACCAATACCAACTTTACAAACCCGCATGGGTTGTATGATGTTAACCAATATACCACCGCATATGACCAATACTTGGTTGCGAAATATATTTATGACAATTACCCTGAACTGATGGAAATCATGAATGCGAATACGTATGAGATGCCTGGAACACCGTTTCATGAGGTAGGCAGCTGGATTATGTTAAACACCAACAAAATGCAAATGACGGCATTTCGTGAAAACGGGTTTTACCGTGAATATATTCGTGGCATGAAAACAGGAAGTTTGCCTGAGTCGGGTTTTAATTTCGTGTCATCTGCCACGCTTGATGGCGAAAATTATATTATGGTGGTACTTGGCGCAACGGGAGACAGTTACCCTGCCTTTTATGTTACAGCAGATTTATATGACTGGGCATTTCAAAACTTTTCAGTAAAGCTTGCGCTTGACACAAGCCAGCCAACAGTGGAAGTGCCTGTAAAATACTCTACCGATGTTGACATGGTATTGCTATACCCCGCAGAAGACTTTTTAACTGTGCTACCGAATGAGAGCGATGAAACCACATTACAACGGGTGTACAACCTACCTGAAAGCGCCCCTGCACCTATCAAAGAAGGGGATGTTATTGGCACAGTTACCTTATACCTTGCAGAACAAGAGATTGGCACAGTGAACCTAATAGCCAAAACAGATATTAAGCGCAATTGGTTCTTGTTTGTTTTAGCAAAAATTGGCGAGTTCATGTCATCGCTTTATTTTAAAGTGGTGGTTGTGCTTGCGCTGATAGCACTTGCCATTTACCTATACTACATTTACCGTGTGAATAAGCACCAAGAAGAAATACGCAAAATTAAGCGAAGACGCAATAAGTTTGACAGCAAGTAATATTATAACAGTCTAGGAGTTTCACATTGAAAAATGTTTACGTTGTACTAACCCGTTCCAAAACCATTCTCGCCCGCATGATTCAACAATTCACCAAGAAAAAATATAGCCATTCGTCCCTTTCTTTGCATAAAGACTGTGCAACTTTTTATTCTTTCGGTAGGTTGTTTCCACGGTTTATGTTTCCAACGGGGTTTATTACCGAAGGAATGGACAAAGGGTTCTTTGCCATTCATACAGATGTATTGACTGCTGTTTACGAAATACCTGTTTCTGATGAACAATATGCGCTGATTGAACAGCGGCTACAAAGGTTTATTACAAACCCACGTCATTTTAAATATTCAGTGGTGAACATTTTTTTGCAACCGCTAGGCATTGCCTACCAAAGAGAGAACAAGTATGTTTGCTCGGCTTTTATTGCAGAAATATTAGACGGTATTGTTGACTTTGGAAAACCAGCTAGCCTTGTTTACCCGCACGACTTTCAAAACTTGGGCTATCAAATGATTTTTGAAGGCACGGTTAGCGAATACCATGACTATTACGAAAAGCACCTTAAAGAGCAAAGTACGTTACAATAAATATAGTAATACAAGCACAATGAAATGATTTACATATTCGTATGGCAACCCTTTAAACGGAGGTATTTATGAAGCAATTGCATGAAGCCCATGAAAGTGTAACACGCAATATTAGTATGCTGACAGATTTTTACGAACTAACCATGGCAAATGGGTACCTAGAAAATGGCATGGAAAACCAAATTGGTGTGTTTGACATGTATTTTCGCAAACTGCCTGACAGTGGCGGGTTTGCCATTGCCGCAGGGCTTGAACAGCTAATTGACTACCTGAACAACCTGCATTTTACCGATGTAGACATTGCATATTTACGCAGTAAAGAAATTTTTAGTGAGCGGTTTCTTACCTACTTGAAAAATTTTCAATTCGGTTGTAATGTGTGGGCCATTCCTGAAGGGACGCCTGTTTTCCCGGGGGAGCCCCTTGTTGTGGTAGAAGGCCCTGTTATGCAAGCGCAGCTTATTGAAACCGCATTGCTTTTAACCATCAACCACCAAACGTTAATTGCCACCAAGGCAAACCGTATTGTGCGTGCGGCTGACGGACGGGCTGTGTCTGAATTCGGTGCACGCCGTGCACAAGGGTATGATGCGTCTATATACGGTGCACGGGCAGCTTATATTGCGGGGTGTATAGGCACTAGTAATGTACTGGCTGACAGAGACTTCGGCGTGCCTGCAAATGGCACCATGGCGCATAGCTGGGTGCAAATGTTCCCCTCAGAATATGAAGCGTTCAAAGCCTACGCAACTACTTACCCAACTAGCTGCACCTTACTGGTAGACTCTTACAACACACTGAAAAGCGGCGTGCCAAATGCCATTCGTGTGTTTGATGAAGTGTTAAAACCGCAAGGTGTGCGCCCCAAAGGTATTCGTATTGACTCTGGAGACATTGCGTATCTTTCAAAACGTGCCCGCACAATGCTTGATGAAGCAGGGTATGCGGATGTAAGCATTGTTGCATCTAATTCTTTAGACGAATATTTGATAGCAGATTTGATACGCCAAGATGCGAAGATAGATTCATTCGGTGTGGGGGAGAAGTTAATTACCTCTAAAACAGAACCTGTACTGGGTGGTGTGTACAAGCTTGCCGCCGTGAAAGACGGAGATGTTTATATTCCGAAAATAAAAGTAAGCGAGAGCGTTGAAAAAATTACAACACCGCACCTGAAAAAAGTATACCGCCTGTATGATGGCGAAACAGGTACGGCAATGGCTGACTATGTGACGATGTATGACGAAACTGATATTTTAAATGCGAAAGAATTAACCTTGTTTGACCCGTTGCAAACATGGAAAAAGCAAACCTTTACCAATTTCACAATACGAGAATTATTGGTTCCTGTTTTTCAGCAGGGGAAGCAAGTGTATGAAAGCCCAAGCCTTGAAGATATTCGCAACTATTGCACTGCGCAAATAGACACCCTATGGGAAGAAACCAAACGGTTTGGCTACCCGCATAAATATTATGTTGACCTTTCTGATAAACTTTGGAACGAAAGACAAACATTACTAGAAAAGCATTCGTTGTAAAATAAAACAGAAAGCCGTATTTCGGTTTTCTGTTTTCGCTTGTACACGCGGTTTTCACATTTCCTGCGTAACGTAACAAGTTTCTTTCGCTTTTTCTGCCGTTTTTCGGCATGTTTCCCTGTTGATGTTTTGAAGATAATTGTGTAAAATAGTTAGGTATCTAAAGAAAGAAGGTAAAAGATGTCTGAAACAAAAATGAAAAGCATGACGGAAGGCAAACCATCGAAACTGATTTTTAGATTTGCACTTCCGCTTTTGGCAGGCAACATGCTGCAGCAATTATATAACATGGTAGACAGTATTGTTGTTGGCCAGTTTGAAGGGTCAATTGCACTTGCTGCGGTAGGCACAGGGTTCCCCATTATTTTTATGGTAAGCTCACTGTTTATGGGCATTGGTATGGGCGGCACTATTATGATATCCCAGTTCTACGGAGCGGGTGAAATGGATAGAGTGCGCAGCACCATTGGTACCATTTACAGCGCCATGATTATTGGCGTTATTCCGCTTAGTATTTTTGGTGCATTTGTGAGTGGACCAATGTTGCAGTTGATGAATGTACCGCCTGATACCATAGGCTTGGCAAAAACATATATGATTATTATTTTCATAGGGTTAATTGGTAGTTTTGGTTACAATGTAAACGCTGGTATTTTGCAAGGGCTTGGAGATAGCCAAACGTCGCTTATCTTCCTTGCGATTGCTTGCGGCATTAACATTGTGCTTGACTTAGTATTCGTTGCGCTGCTTGGCTGGGGCGTTGCAGGGGTAGCTTGGGCTACTATTATTGCACAGGCTTGCTCTTGGTTGTTTGGGCTGTTTTATATCAATAAAAAATACCCTGACTTAAAAGTCAACCCGCTTGATTTCAAAAAGTTTGAAGGTGAGCTTTTTAAACAAGCTATGCGCCTTGGTATACCTGCAGGTATTCAACAAATGCTGTTTTCTTTCGGTATTATGACATTGCAAGCTTTGGTAAACAGTTATGGGTCTGACTTTATGGCGGGGTTTAATGCTGCTAATAAAATTGATACATTCGCATTTATGCCGCTACAAAGTTTTTCAACTGCTATTACCACGTATGTTGGGCAAAACATTGGCGCAGGCAGAATAGACCGTGTAAAAGAAGGCGTAAATGCCACCCTAAAAATGGGTGTTGGGTTTGCCGCTTTTGCCAGTGTGGTACTGTTTTTACTTGGTAGGTGGTGCCTCATGTTGTTCACGCAAGACGAAGTGGTTATTCAAGCGGGGCTTGCTTACTTGCACCGTGTTATGCCATTTTACGTGTTGCTTGCGGTTACGTTTATTTTAAATGGGGTTATGCGTGGAGCTGGTGCTGTTATGGTGCCAACAATATCTTCCTTGGTTTCACTGTGGCTTGCCCGTATACCCGCTGCTTATTTATTAGCCTATTTCTTCGGCGGCGAAAATCTTTACTTCTGCTATGGCATTGGCTGGTTGATTGGTGTTGCTATTGTTGTTCCTGCATACCTTTCAGGAAAATGGAAAGACAAAGCAGTGGTGCAGCGCCCGCAAACAGCGGAAGCAGAAACAGCTTAAAACGTTATTATTTCAATAAAAAAGAATGCATGTATTATGCATTCTTTTTTTGTTGTAACAATATATTTATATAAATGAGAATTACTTGTTTTTTCTATTTGCGCCAGGGTCCGTTAATTCAGGCAATGCCCCGCTTGAAATTTCCCAAAAATACAAAGCCGCTACCGAAGCATAAGGTGAATAACGCCGCTTGTACTTTGCAAATAGTTTCGGCGTTAACTCTCTGTGGCGGTACAGCATGCGCATACCTTTTCGTATGGCAAAATCACCATAACTTAGCACGTCTATGCGCCCCATAGAAAAGGTCATCAACATTTCAGCAGTCCACACACCAATGCCAGGCAATGCACATAAAGCATCGCAATATGCATTTAAGACAGGCCTTATTTTAACAAACCCTGCTGACCGCATTGAGCGCCCCAAGAAAGAAAAGTTTGTTGGCAGCGCATACAGTGAGCAAGAGTTAGAAGAACTGTTTGCCATTACAAAAGGAACTCCATTAGAACTTGCGGTGATTATGGCAGCGTTTTATGGGTTGCGGCGAAGTGAAATTGTAGGGCTGAAATGGAGTGCAGTTGATTTTGAAAACAAGACTTTTACCATTCGCCATACGGTGACAGAGGTGCATATTGATGGGAAAGTAAAAACGGTGAGCAAGGATAGAACAAAGACAAAATCAAGTTACCGAACCTTGCCAATGATACCTGCGTTTGAAGAATTGCTGTTGCGCTTGAAAGAGGAACAAAAAGAAAACAAGCAATTATGCGGTAAGGC
Source organism: uncultured Oscillospiraceae bacterium (assembly GCA_964637735.1). GTDB lineage: Bacteria > Bacillota > Clostridia > Oscillospirales > Ruminococcaceae > CAZWXJ01. The sequence goes on from CAZWXJ010000083.1 coordinate 6,191, forward strand.
ATATTGCGAAAAAGATGCAGAGTACATTTATGTAAATGCATTAGGAGAACTAATCAAACCAGGATACATTACCCAGCGTTTTCCGGAATTTTTGGTAAAGAATGGCATGCGTCGCATTCGCTTTCATGATTTAAGGCATAGTTGTGCCACGTTATTATATGCAAACGGTGTCAGTTTGAAAGAGATTCAAGAGTGGCTCGGGCATAGTGATATTGCAACGACTTCTAACATTTACACCCATCTAGACTTCAATTCCAAGATAGAATCTGCCAATGCAATCATGCGTATTTTTCCTACCGCAAACAGCTAAAAATGGCCCTCCAAGATATCAAAAAAGCTAGAGGGCCATGGTAAAAAAGCAAAAATTGAGAAATGCGAGCAAATTGCTAAAAAGCAAAAAGAAAACCCACAAACACTTTCTAAAAAGCGTTCACGAGTTCTCGAGTTTTTGGTGCCGGTGGTCGGACTCGAACCGACACGGTATCGCTACCACAGGATT
>CAZWXJ010000084.1:0-6639 GCA_964637735.1 uncultured Oscillospiraceae bacterium
ACCTGACAGCGTGTTGACGGGACTTGAAACAAGAACATCTTCACCTGTGCGCATTTTGCGTGGCGAAAACTTTCAAACAAGTGTTGTAAAAGGTGTTTACCCATGTGGTGAAGGCGCAGGGTATGCAGGCGGAATTATGAGCGCTGCGGTTGATGGAGTGCGTGTTGCAGAAGCAATTATAAATGAGTATCGCCCTCTGTATTAATTTTTGGTATAATATATAAGATATACATCTTTTTTGAAAGCGAGAAATTACAACATGGTATACCGTAACTGGGCTGTAGCAGAAAAAAATGATGAACAAAGCGAAAGCTTACAAAGTGAATTTGAAATATCAGCACTACTTGCTGACGTTATAGTAGCAAAAGGTTTTTTTGAGCAAGCAGAAGAAATTATTTCTGCAGAGGCTGATTTTCCTTCCCCGTTTCTTTTAAAAGACATGGACAAAGCTGTGGAAAGAATACAAGCCGCCATTGAAAATGAAGAAACTATCTTTGTGTTTGGAGACTACGATGCTGACGGTATTACAGCAACAGCATTGCTATACTCTTACTTAGAAAGTACAGGCGCAAAGGTGTATTACCGTTTGCCAAGCCGTGTAGAAGAGGGATATGGGCTTTCGGCTATAGCAGTAGATGAAATGCATAGTATGGGTTGCACACTTATTATCACGGTAGATAGTGGTGTTTCTTCAGTAGAAGAAGTAGCGCTAGCAAAGAAATATGGTATAGATGTAGTCATTACTGACCACCATATGCCGCCTGCTGTTATGCCTTATGCTGTAGCGATTGTGAACCCGATGCGTGAAGACAGCTCTTTCCCTGAAAAACATCTTTCTGGTGTAGGGGTTGCCTTTCAGCTTGTGTGCGCACTAGAAGACTGTGACCCACATGAACTGCTTGATTTTTATGCAGATTTTGTGGCAATTGGCACCATTGCAGACATTATGCATTTGAATGGATTGAACAGATTACTTGTAAAATATGGTATTGACTTATTACAAGAAACGCATCGCCCTGGGTTTGAAGTGCTTTTTGAGCAAACAGGGCTTGCTGAGAAAAAAATCACTTCTGAAAGTGTGTCTTATGGTATTGCGCCACGTTTAAATGCTGCTGGGCGCATGGGAGATGCCACCGAAGCACTTCGCCTTTTGTTGACAGATGATTACACAGAAGCGGAAGAAATTGTAGAGCAACTATCTACTTATAATGTAGAAAGGCAACAAATTGAGCAAGACATTATGAAAGCCGCTTTTGCACAAATAGAAGAAGACGAAACGTATAAAGAAGACCCCGTGCTCGTTGTATGGGGAGAGAACTTCCACCAAGGGGTTATCGGCATTGTGGCATCTCGGCTGGTGGAAAAGTATGGCAAACCAACCCTTGTTATTTCTGTTGAAGGGGAAGAGGGGAAAGGCTCTGGGCGCAGTGTAGATGGATTTAGCCTTTATAACACGATTTTACATTGTAAAGATATGCTCATTCGGTATGGCGGGCATGACCTTGCTGCAGGGCTTTCTATTGATGTAAAAAATTTGCAGGCGTTTCGCAAAGAAGTAAACCACTATGCCCGAAAAGAAATGCAACATGTAGGCCGCAAACCTATTTCTGTAGATGCAACCGTGGAAATTAGCAAGTTAGAAGCAAATGTAGTGAATGAATTTTCTATTTTAGCGCCTTATGGCAGTGGAAACCCGCAACCGTTATTCTTAATAAAAGAAGCGACTGTTGATGGCATTTATGCCGTACAAGAGGGAAAACATACTCGTGTAAGGCTGCGCCAAAACGGGAAATGCCTCTATGTTATTTTGTTTGGCGAAGAGCAAAAATCATTCCCTTATAAGCAAGGAGACATAGTTGACGTTGTGTTGTCTCTTTCTGTGTTTGAAGGGCAAGCAGGGGAAACAGTGTCTGGTAGAGTAAAAGATATGAGACCAAGTGACATTGCTCCTGACTATGCAGAATCTACTTGGGTATACGAAAAATTCTTGGCAGGGGTGCCTATTTCTGCAGAAGAAAAAACAGCACTTCGCCCAGAGAGAGAAGAAATAGCAGCAGTATATAAAACCATTGCACAAGACGTGTTTTATATGAAAGATTTGCGCCCGCTTTTTGCAAAACTGAAAGACATTGGCACAGGGCGTATCCTCATTTCTATTCAAGCGCTTCTAGAAATTGGTGTATTAGAACTTGACCAAGAAAATAACTTTCTAAAACAGGCAGATGTAAAAGAAAAACGAAACCTAGCAAATAGTGCTATTTTACAAAAACTACAATAAGGAGTTTGCACAATGACCTATGAGACCTTAAAAAACATGTTGGAACAATCTGGTCGTCCGTATGACATGGATGTTATTCAGCGTGCCTACAAACTTGCAGAAAAATCTCATGATGGTCAAGTGCGTTTAACGGGCGAAAAATATATTTCACACCCTGTAGCGGTAGCTGGTATTTTAGCTGAACTTGGTATGGACACTGCCTCTATTGCAGCTGCACTTCTTCATGATGTTGTTGAAGACACCAAAATACCATTAGAACAAATTGTAAAAGAATTTGATGAAGAGATTGCACACCTTGTAGACGGCGTTACCAAACTTGGTAAAATTACTTTTTCTTCTATGGAAGAGCAACAGGCTGAAAACTTACGTAAAATGCTACTTGCCATGAGCCAAGACGTACGTGTCATGATTATTAAACTAGCCGACAGGCTACATAACATGCGCACCGCTGATGCATGGGAAGACCAAAAGCAAAGGGACAAAGCCCTTGAAACCATGGAAGTGTATGCGCCTATTGCGCATCGCTTAGGTATGAACACGGTGAAGGAGGAACTAGAAGACCTCTCTTTAAAAATTCTTGACCCGATTGGCTATGACGAAATTCAATCTACCTTAAACCGAAACGGAGATGCAAAAGAGTTTGTTGGCAAAATTGCTGATGAAATTGATGCAAAACTGAGGGAATATGATATTACCGACGCATATATCGAAAGCCGTGTAAAGTCAGTGTATGGAATATACCGTAAAGTGTTTGTGCAAAATAGAAGCTTAGAAGAAATATATGACATATATGCGGTGCGTATTTTAGTTGATACTGTTGCTGAATGCTATAATGCCTTGGGCGTCGTGCATGATATGTACCACCCAATTCCCAGTCGGTTTAAAGATTATATTTCAACACCAAAATCAAACATGTACCAGTCTTTACACACAACGGTAATTGGCGCTGCCAGTAAAACACCGTTTGAAATTCAAATTCGTACCAGAGAGATACACCAAACGGCGGAATACGGCATTGCGGCACACTGGAAGTATAAAGAGGGCATTAGTGGTTCTGATAAATTAGAAGAACGCCTTGCCTGGGTACGGCAATTACTTGAAAGCCAAATGGAATCTCAAGATTCTGTTGATTTGTTGCGTGACATTAAGTCTGACTTGTTACCAGAAGACGTTTTTGTCTTTACTCCAAAAGGTGATGTTATCAATTTACCTACAGGCGCAACCGTTATTGACTTTGCATATGCCATTCACTCAGCGGTTGGTAACCGCATGATAGGCGCAAAAGTAAATGGACGTATTGTACCTATTGACTATAAAGTAACCACTGGTGAAATTATTGAAGTTATTACTGGCCCTGAAGACAAAGGCCCTAGCCGAGACTGGCTTAGTATTGTAACTACAAGTTCAGCCAAAAGTAAAATTCGCACGTGGTTTAAAAAAGAGCGTAAAGAAGAGAATATTGAAGAGGGAAGAGAAGCGCTTGAGAGAGAAATGCGGCGCAATTTAATACGCCTGCCTGACGAAGAATTACCTGGCTTCATAAATGAAATTGCCAAACGGCAACACTTGAACACACCTGAAGAATTATATGCTGCCATTGGGTATGGCGGTATTCAACTTTCACGTGTTATGGCAAAGGTGAAAGATGAATATGACAGGCGCAAAAAAGCGGAAGAACCTATTATACCTACCACTTTGGAAGATGTACCTATTCGAAAAGCGAAAAGTAACGATGGTGTTATTGTAGAAGGGCTTGATAATTGCCTTGTTAAATTTGCAAAATGTTGCAACCCTCTTCCCGGAGACGACATCATTGGGTTTGTTACACGTGGGTACGGTGTTTCCATTCATAAGAAAGATTGTAAAAATGTCATGGTTGATACAGACGATGAAAACGCATCACGCTGGTTGAATGCATATTGGGAAGATGATGTGAAAGAAAACTTTAAATCAACCCTTGAAATTTTAGCACTTGATAGAGGCTCTATTTTTGCAGATATCAGTAGTACAATTTCAAACATGCGTGTACCTATTTATGCGCTGAATGCTAAACAAACAGGCGATGGACATATGACGATTACCATTACCGTCGGTATTAACAATACCGAGCATTTAAAATCTGTCGTGGCACGGCTGCAAAAAATAAAAGATGTACTGACAATAACACGAACATAAAAGAGGGTATATATGAAAGTTGTTGTACAAAGGGTAAAACGTGCCACCATCATCATTGATGAAAAGGTTGAGCGCAATATAGCGGAGGGGTTATTTTTGCTGGTTGGCGTTGCTGAAGATGATGACATTGCCCAAGCAAGTTTGCTTGCAAAAAAATGTGCAGAACTGCGCATTTTTGATGATGAAAATGGAAACTTAAACCTTTCAGCGGTTGATCTGCAGAAAGATATTTTGGTGGTTTCAAATTTTACATTATACGCAAATACGCAAAAGGGGCGCCGCCCTTCTTTTGTAAAAGCGGCCCGTCCGCCTTTAGCTGTTGATTGTTATAATGCTTTTGTTGATGCTATTCAACAATACCCCATTGGCAATGTGAAAACGGGTGAGTTTGGCGCATATATGGAAATTACAGCTGTGAATGATGGCCCAGTTACCATTATTTTAGACCCTGATGAGTGGAAATAAAAAGAGATAAAACCCATAAAAGGAGTAATGCATAATGAAAGAACTTACATTAAGACATTTTATTGGCCCAGCACCCTATTCTACAAATAGCTTTATGATTTCTGAAAAAGATGGCGTTGCAATTGTGATTGACCCTGTTGCAATGATGACACAATATAAAGAAGAATTGGCTGCGCAAAATGCAACTTTAAAATATATTTTTTTAACACATGGGCATGACGACCATACGAACACACTAAAAGAACTACAAGAAGCCACAGGCGCAAAAGTATGCGGCTTTGCTATTGACGGTGAGTTATATGACTATGCAGTAGATATACCTTTTACAGATGGACAAAAAATTGCTTTGAGCGATGATACGCAAGAACAATTTGAAGTTATACACACACCAGGGCATACGCCTGGTAGTTGCTGTTTTCTTTTTGAGGATTTACTGTTTGCAGGAGACACACTTTTTCCTGGTACCGTTGGGCGTGTTGATATGGAAAATGGCGATGAAGCGGTTATGAAAGAAACAATGAAAAAACTATATGCATTACCAGACGATTTGGAAATTTTCCCAGGGCATGGACCTTTTACCACCATGCGGATAGAAAAAGAAAGAAATGTATTTCTCAGAGGCGACGTGTGATTTTATATTATAGCGGCATTGCATCTCATTATGAGCCCGAAAATATTGCAAGGCTTTTTTATGTAAGTGCTGAAATGCAAAACGGTGTACGCAACAAAAAAGAAACGAACTATTGCTTTGTGCGCCAAAATGCCAGTAAACTTTTTATTGGTTGCGTTGTAAATGGCAATATAAACAGTACATTGCTGCATGTTACAAATGTTGAGAATATCGAGTTTACAATATGTGAAGTACTATATACCATGCTAAGTGCAACTACGGGATATACCCCGCCATGGGGCATGTTAACAGGGGTGCGCCCTGTTTCTTACTTGCGTTCTTTTTGGCAAAAAGGCTACACAGAAGAAGAAACCAAAAAGATATTAGTAAACGATTACAAAGTTCGTTCTGACAAATATAACCTTGCAATGCAAACAGCAAAAGTGCAAAGCAAAATTATTGCACAAAGTGCCCCTATGTCATACAGCTTATACATTTCTATACCTTTTTGCCCAAGCCGTTGCAGTTATTGTTCTTTCGTAAGCCAAACAACGAAGGCAGAAGGGCATCTTATTCCAAGCTATGTTGACACTTTATGTCAAGAATTGATTGACATTGCACATATTGCAAATGAACTTCATTTGCAATTGGAAACTGTTTATATTGGCGGTGGTACACCTACTAGCCTGTCTGCGGAAGGCCTTACAAAAATATTTGATGTATTACACCACTATTTCCCTATGTCTTCTATAAAAGAGTTTACTGTTGAAGCGGGACGTGCTGACACCATTACAAAAGAAAAACTGCAAGCTATTCAGCAAGCAGGTGCAACACGTATTTCAATTAACCCACAAACATAATCAGGGTTTCTAGTTCTTAATGTAACGACAGTTCCACCATTTGAAAGTATGTGAAATAAAGTATTTAGCCCTCCCCAGTGATCAAACAATAAAAAATTTATTGTTAAAAGGGGCTTTCTACTTATCAGAAATTTTGCAAGCAGCTTTGAGAAGTCATGTAAAGCACCCTTTGGTTCCCCTGATGATCCGGATGTAAAGAGCACTAGACCTGGAACTTCAAGTGTGAGGATTTGTGAGTATAGCTCGTTTTT
>CAZWXJ010000085.1:0-226 GCA_964637735.1 uncultured Oscillospiraceae bacterium
TGTCTGTAGATGTGCTTTCAAGAACTGCAAGACCTGAACCTTTGATGATAGGTGCATCATCACCAGGGAAGTCATATTCGCTAAGAAGGTCACGAATTTCCATTTCAACGAGTTCCAAAAGTTCTGGGTCGTCAACTTGGTCAACTTTGTTCATGAAAACTACGATATAAGGAACACCTACCTGACGTGAAAGCAGGATGTGCTCACGTGTTTGAGGCATAGGACC
>CAZWXJ010000085.1:236-596 GCA_964637735.1 uncultured Oscillospiraceae bacterium
CGTCCATTTGAGCAGCTCCTGTGATCATGTTTTTAACATAGTCAGCATGGCCAGGGCAGTCAACGTGTGCATAGTGACGCTCGTCTGTTTCATACTCAACATGAGAAGTGTTGATTGTGATACCACGTTCTCTTTCTTCAGGGGCTTTGTCGATAGATGCATAGTCAGAATACTCTGCGTCACCTTTCATAGCCAAAACCTTTGTGATAGCAGCGGTAAGAGTTGTTTTACCATGGTCAACGTGACCGATGGTTCCGATGTTAATGTGCGGTTTTGTACGTTCAAATTTAGCTTTTGCCATTTGATTTAATCCTCCTGTTATAAGGTTTATTAATTATAAAATCTTTTTCTTTTTCTTCG
>CAZWXJ010000085.1:606-6590 GCA_964637735.1 uncultured Oscillospiraceae bacterium
CAACGTGACCGATGGTGCCGATGTTAATATGGGGCTTATTTCTTTCAAATTTTGCTTTTGCCATTTGAAATTTCCTCCTTTTTATCTGTTCGTGTTAGCTAAAATTTATTTTAGCAAGTATTATGTGAAAAATCAAGCATTTCGGGCATAAACGCCCAAATTAGTCTTCTTTTTTCTGGTGTGTAGCCATAATGCCTTCGGCAATGCTTTTTGGAACTTCAATATAATGACTTGGTTCCATAGAATATTGCCCACGCCCTTGTGTTTTAGAACGTAAGTCAGTTGCATAACCAAACATGCTAGAAAGTGGTACAAATGCGTTGATTTGTTGCCCGCCGCCAATGGCTTCCATGCCTTGCATTTGCCCACGGCGTGCGTTCAAGTCACCAATAACGTCTCCCATGTAATCATCAGGTACTGTAACAGCAACCTTCATAATGGGTTCCAAAATAACAGGGTCAGCTTTACGCATCGCATCTTTAAACGCCATAGAACCAGCAATTTTAAAGGCCATTTCGGAAGAGTCAACTTCATGGTAACTACCATCATACAGTGTAACCTTTACGTCTACAACGGGGTAGCCTGCCAGTACGCCTGCTTGCATAGCACCTTGAATACCTTGGTCAACAGGGCCAATATATTCTTTCGGAATGGTACCGCCAACAATAGCGTTGACAAATTCATACCCTTTGCCTGACTCGTTTGGTTCCACCTTCAGTTTAACATGACCATATTGACCACGACCGCCTGATTGACGTGCATATTTGGTATCCACATCAGTGGCACGGCGAATGGTTTCACGGTAAGCAACTTGTGGTGCACCTACATTTGCTTCTACTTTGAATTCACGAAGCAAACGGTCTACGATGATTTCAAGGTGCAATTCGCCCATGCCGGCAATAATTGTTTGCCCTGTTTCATCATCAGTATAGGTTTTGAAAGTAGGGTCCTCTTCAGCAAGTTTTGAAAGGGCGACGCCCATTTTTTCTTGCCCAGCTTTTGTTTTCGGTTCAATCGCAACACGAATAACGGGTTCTGGGAATTCCATACTTTCTAAAATGATAGGATTGCGTTCATCACAGAGTGTGTCACCTGTGGTGGTGTTTTTCAGACCAACCGCAGCGGCAATATCACCAGCGTAGCAAACTTCAATGTCTTGGCGGTGGTTTGCGTGCATTTGTAGAATACGACCAATGCGCTCGTTACCGTCTTTCACTGAGTTATAAACGCCAGTACCTGCTTTTACCAGGCCTGAATAGACACGGAAGAAGCAAAGTTTACCAACATAAGGGTCGGTAGCAATTTTGAATGCCAATGCGGCGAAGGGAGCGTCATCAGATGATGGACGTGTTTCTTCTTCCCCTGTGTCAGGGTTTACACCGCCAATGTCAGCAACATCAGTTGGCGCAGGCATAAAGTCTACAATGGCGTCAAGCAATTTTTGAACACCTTTGTTTTTGTAAGAAGAACCGCACACAACAGGTACAATGGTGTTGTCAATTGTGCCTTTGCGCAAACCTGCTTTAATTTCATCAATGGTGAGTTCTTCGCCCTCAAGATATTTCATCATGAGTTCTTCATCTGTCTCAGCGATTGATTCTAGCATTTTTCCACGGTATTCTTCTGCAAGTTCTTTCATGTCGTCTGGAATAGCTTCCACACGAACATCTGTACCAAGTTCATCGTAATAGATGTCAGCTTCCATTGCGACAAGGTCAATTACGCCACGGAAGGTTTCTTCCGCACCGATGGGAAGCTGAATAGGTACAGCATTACATTTTAAGCGGTCGACCATCATGCCTACAACATTGAAAAAGTCGGCGCCCATAATATCCATTTTATTAACATAGGCCATACGGGGAACTTTGTACTTGTCTGCCTGGCGCCATACGGTTTCACTTTGTGGTTCAACCCCGCCTTTTGCGCAGAATACAGTAACTGAACCGTCTAGTACACGAAGGGAACGCTCTACCTCAACGGTAAAGTCAACGTGTCCAGGGGTGTCAATAATGTTAATGCGAAAACGGTTTTTCGGGTTTAGGTCACCAGTGTGATTCCAGTATGCGGTTGTGGCAGCAGAGGTAATGGTAATACCTCTTTCTTGTTCTTGTTCCATCCAGTCCATTGTCGCGGCACCGTCATGTGTTTCACCAATTTTATGGTTTACACCTGTGTAATACAGAATACGTTCTGTAGTAGTGGTTTTACCAGCGTCAATGTGGGCCATTATGCCAATATTACGGGTTTTTTCTAAAGATACGTCTCTTGGCATAGTTTCCTCCTTGAAACTTTACATTACCATTTTGGTTTTATCTTTTTTGCATGAAGCAAAAAATTAATAACGGTAATGTGCGAATGCTCTGTTGGCATCAGCCATTTTGTGAACGTCTTCACGTTTTTTAACAGCTCCGCCAGTTTCGTTCACTGCGTCCATAATTTCACCTGCAAGGCGTTCACGCATAGTGCGTTCATTTCTTGCTCGTGCATATGTTGTCAGCCAACGCAGGCCCAAGGTGGATCTACGCTCTGGTCGTACTTCCATAGGAACCTGATATGTTGAACCGCCTACACGTCTTGATTTTGTTTCAAGTACAGGCATAATGTTTTCCATTGCTTTTTCGAACATTTCCAATGGATCATTTCCTGTTTTCTCTTGTACAATTTCAAAAGCGCCGTAAACGATTTTTTGTGCAACACCTCTTTTACCATCGTACATGACGCTGTTAATTAAGCGTGTTACCAGTTTTGAATTATAAAGCGGATCTGCAAGCACATCTCGCTTGGGAACGTTACCTCTTCTTGGCACTTCTCTTCCCTCCTTCATAGAATGATATCATAGGTACTCGTGAGCTTTGACTCATCGACGGCGGCCAAATTTCTTTTAGCAAGCTAAAAGAATGAGGTTTTATATATAAAACCTAATTGGCTTTGTTTCGAATTATGGCAAAACTATTATTTTGCGGCACCTGCCTTTGGCCGTTTTGCACCGTATTTTGAACGAGACTGCATACGGTTAGCAACACCTTGTGTATCAAGCGTACCACGAACGATGTGATAACGCACACCAGGTAAGTCTTTAATACGGCCACCACGGATTAGCACAACGCTATGTTCTTGTAGGTTATGGCCAATACCCGGAATGTATGAAGTAACTTCATACCCGTTAGTAAGCTTTACCCTTGCTACTTTACGAAGCGCTGAGTTAGGCTTTTTCGGGGTCATGGTTCTAACAGCTGTGCAAACACCACGTTTTTGAGGAGAGCTTTTGTCAGTGTATTGTTTGTTCAATGAGTTGTAACTTACCTGTAAAGCAGGAGCACTACTCTTTTTAATAGACACTTCTCTTCCTTTGCGCACCAGTTGGTTAAAGGTTGGCATAAGACACCTCCTTACATAAGAATTTCCCGAAAGTGTTCTTTCGGGTTGGTTTATGCTTAATAAAAAAGCTTTTTATATGCGTACATATATAAACCTTTTTTATGAAACAACAAGTGGGTGAAGAACATTGTTTATACACTTATAAAACGGTGAAAATAATTTCACAATCGCCTACAAGCGAACATTCCTATTATACGTGTAATAGACAGCTTTTGTCAAGCACGGGAATGCCCATGCTTGACAAAATAGATGCCTGTTTATTTTAGAAATAGCTCTTTGCTTTGCAAATGCTTAAAAATCTTCGGTGCTACTGGAATAAGCATAAGTGTCAATGCCTTCTTCTTGCATGTCTTCCAGTTCACTTCTTACTTCTGCGGCTATTTGCTCTTGTGCAATAAGCCCTGTACCTGCGGGAATAAGTTTACCGATGATAACGTTTTCTTTCAGCCCGAGGAGTGGGTCTACCTTGCCTTTGATGGCAGAGTCGGTAAGAACCTTTGTGGTTTCTTGGAAAGAAGCGGCTGACAAGAAGGAGTCAGTGGCGAGAGATGCTTTGGTAATACCAAGCAATACGTCAGATGTTTTTGCAAGGGAGAGTCCTTCTTCGCCTGCGTCAATGCGGGCTTGTATGTCATCGTTGATGCTTTTCAGTTCAATGCGGTCAACCAAGCTACCTTCTAGGTATTCAGTCGACCCTGTTTCTTCCACACGTACTTTGCGCATCATTTGGCGCACAATAACTTCAATGTGCTTGTCGTTAATGTCAACACCTTGCATACGGTAAACACGCTGTACTTCTTGAATGATGTAGTTTTCAACAGCAATGCTACCTTTGATGTCAAGAATATCATGTGGGTATGCGTAACCTTCTGTCAGCATATCGCCCAGTTCTACTTCGTCGCCTTCAGTAACACGTAAGCGCTGGCCAAATGGTATCATGTAGCTTCTTTCAGCAGGTGCGCCTAGTTCGTCAACACCAACAACCACAGCGTGACGGTTTTTCTTGGTGTCATCAATGTGCACCTTGCCCGGAATCTCCGTCATGATGGCGAGAGATTTTGGCTTACGTGCTTCAAACAGTTCTTCGACACGTGGCAAACCTTGTGTAATATCGTCTGCGTTGGCAATACCACCAGTGTGGAACGTACGCATGGTTAGCTGTGTACCAGGCTCACCGATGGACTGTGCCGCAATGATACCAACTGCTTCCCCTTTGTTGACGGGTTTGCCGTCAGAAAGGTCAGCTCCGTAGCATTTTGAGCAAGCGCCTACTTTTGCATTACAGGTAAGCACTGACCGAATTTCTACTTCGTGAACGCCTGCGTCTACAATTTGGTTTGCAAGATCTTCGGTAATCATGTCATGGTGCGAAACAAGCAATGCGCCTGTTTCAGGGTGCATGATGTCTCTTACAGAATAGCGACCTACCAAACGCTCTGTTAATGGTTCAATCATTTCGTTTCCTTCTTTGATGTCAGAAACGAGAATACCAGCTTCAGAGCCGCAGTCTTCTTCACGGATGATTACTTCTTGCGCAACGTCTACCAAACGGCGGGTTAAGTAACCAGATTCTGCTGTACGCAAAGCTGTGTCAGCCAGACCTTTACGGGCACCACGTGAAGAAATGAAGTATTCCATAATGTTCAAGCCTTCACGATAGTTTGCACGAATTGGAATTTCAATTGTTTTACCTGATGTGTTGGCAATAAGCCCACGCATACCAGCTAGCTGGCGAATTTGGTTGGTTGAACCACGTGCGCCAGAGTCAGCCATCATGAAGATGGGGTTGCGTGCCTGCATGTTTGCAGAAAGTGCATCAGATACTTTATCAGTGGTGTCATTCCATACACGAATAACGTTGTTGTAACGCTCTTCGTCTGAAATGAAACCTTTGTTGAATTGATCGGTGATTTTATCAACCTTTTCTTCCGCTTCAGCAAGCAGTGTTTCCTTTTCAGGAGGAATAACGGCATCTGAAACAGAAACAGTGATGGCGGCTTTGGTGGAGTATTTAAAGCCTTGGGCTTTAATTTTGTCCAGCATAACAGACGCAATTTCTGTTCCATGAATGCGGATGCAGCGGTCAATAATATCGCCAAGTTTTCCTTTGCTTACCAGGAAGTCAACTTCTAGCTTAAAGTCGTTTTCAGGGTTGGTGCGGTCAACGTAGCCAAGGTCTTGCGGGATGGGCTGGTTGAAGATCAAGCGCCCAACCGTTGTGTCAATAATTTCACAGCGTTTTCCGTTTTCGGTAGCCATTTCACGGCGTACTTTTACACGTGCATGCAGTGTAACAGCACCTTCTTGGTATGCCATAATGGCTTCGTTTTCATCACGGAAAACATGCCCTTCGCCTTTGTCGCCTTCGTTTACCATGGTGAGGTAGTAAGAACCAAGCACCATGTCCTGTGTCGGTACGGCAACAGGGCGGCCGTCAGACGGTTTGAGAAGGTTTGTAGAGGCAAGCATAAGTGTTTTTGCTTCATTTTGTGCAGCGGCAGACAGTGGAAGATGGACAGCCATTTGGTCACCGTCAAAGTCAGCATTATAAGCTGTACATACCAGAGGGTGCAGTTTAATTGCACGTCCTTCTACCAGTACGGGCT
>CAZWXJ010000086.1:0-6560 GCA_964637735.1 uncultured Oscillospiraceae bacterium
GGGTCCGTCAAGTCTTTCTTTTCTTTCCATGTTGTTTAATTTTCAAGGTCCAATTGCTGCCTTTTTTGAAGGATCTCTCTGCGACAGCTTTTATATAATATCACGGTGATTTTGCATTGTCAACAAGAAATTCAAAATAATTTTACATTTTTGAAATATAGATTTTACAAAGCTGATTTTTCTGTGATATGATGATAAAAAGTTGTACTAAAAACGTACAAAATATACAAAAGGCACCCACCATTATAATATGATATATATAAAGGAGCATTCTATACATGGTTATTTATTTGATTACCATGAGAACATTATTTACATATGTGAGCGCCCTTTTGCCAATGTGCAAGAAATGAACCGCACGATGATAGATAACTGGAACAACGTGGTGACAGATGAAGATATTGTTTACCATTTAGGAGATTTTTCGTTCGGGAGTTTTGAAGAGACGAAACAGATTGTAAATGAGTTAAATGGACGCATTTGTTTGATTATGGGCAACCACGACAGACCTCACAGTGTGGAGTGGTGGCAAAAGTGCGGGTTTTACCGTGTGTATGACAAACCTATTTTAATAGAAGGCTTTTACCTGCTTTCACATGAGCCACTAGACTGGAGCGACGACAAAAGTAATGTGTTTGCACAAATATACGGGCATGTGCATAACCGCCCTGAGTTTAAGACGGTTACTGCAAGAACGCATAATGTTTCGGTGGAAGTGATTGGGTATACGCCTGTTTTATTAAATGATGTATATAAGGAAATGATGGAAGCGGAGCATTTAATACAATTTTAAAGATAGTATAGATAATAAATATAAATTGAAAGGTCTTGTGCTTTATGAAAAAATCATCTTACCTTTTTATTAGTTTCATGATAACTGTGGTTCTTGTTTTATTTACTTCTTGCATGCAAACCAAAGATACCTCAAACACAACGGGTACGCTTGAAGAAACGGCATCAGAAAACAATACCTTATTTATTGAACCAAGTGATAATGCAATAGAACAAGAAACATATCCCGTTGGCAGTGATTTAGCCGACCCTGGCAGGTGTAGAGAATACAGCTTTGAAAATAATGTTACTTATGAAATAAAAAAAGTTGTTTTTATAGAGGGAGTGCCTTATTATCAAATGGCAGGTTACCCTATTATACGAGTGGAAAATGCTGGCACAAAAGCTATGCTTTTAACGTATGACCCAACACCTTGTACAGTGTGGATATACAAAAATGCAGAAACAAACGAATGTTTTTTTGAAAACGAGCTTACTGAAATGCAAATTGCAGATAATACGATTGCTGTAAGTGATGCCTATGTAACCTTTGATAACGAAGTGCATTCACAAATAGCCCACTCTATTGCAGATTCTTTCGATGGTATTGTGCTAGAAGACAATGTATACTATTACGTGTTTCGCGACTCTGATGGGATTCCTCCTGATGAAAACTACCAAGGACCTGGCGGTGATAGAATAAATTATACTGTTTACATCGATATTTACACTGGAGAAATTTTTAAAATTGACACTGTAGACTCTCGAGACTTTTGGTAAGGATTTGTAGAAAGTAAACATGGGTATTTTGGATTAATAAAGAATAACTAAATACTACAAATATAACGAAAGAGCAACCTGTGTAGGCCGCTCTTTTTTTATTTGCATAAATTATGCCTTCTTCAATTTTTGCAATGTGTCTTTGACGGATTCATGTTGCAGGGCGCCGACGTCAAATTTGAAGAGTTTAAAGACAATGTCAAGCGAGGGACCAGTGCATAGTACTGCAATAATGGTACCAATGCCAACAGGACCACCAAGCAACCAGCCAAGTGCTAAGGCTGTGCCCTCAATAATGGTGCGGGCAACATAAACAGGCAATTTTGTGCGGTGCAGTAGTACCAGCATGAAGGAGTCTCTTGGGCCGCCGCCAAGCCCCGTGCTAATGTAAAAGTAGGTGCCAAGTGCCACCATGAAGACGGACAAAACCATCATGCAAACACGCAAGGGGATGTTTGTAAAAACAGGAATGATGTTCCAGCTCATGACCATATCCGTAAACGTGCCAATTAAAAGCATGTTGGCAATGGTGCCAAAGCCAATTTTTTCTTTCATAAAAAAGTCAATGATGACAATGATAAAGCCGACCATGACGTTTACCCGCCCAAACGGAATACCCGTTTGCATAGAGATGCCCATGTGGAATACGTCCCACGGGGAGAGCCCAAGCGCCGCTTGTACGGAAATAGTAATGCCGACGGCGGTGATGAAAAAGCCGCAGCACATTTGAATGAATTTTTTTAAGTAACTGAGATATAAGTTTTTCATGAATTCCCTCTTTTGCTATTTCTATTGGTCTATTATGTCATGTAATCAGCAGGTTTTAAAGTTTGCAGAGTGTCTTTTATAGACTCATGCCTGACAGTGTTGATGTCAAACTGGAAAAATTTGAAGACAATGCCCAGCGACGGACCTGACAGCACAACCGCAACCACAGTGCCAATGCCGACGGGACCGCCCAGTAACCACCCTGCCAAAAGTGCTGCGCCTGAAATGAGTGAGCGACCAATGTGAATGGGTATTTTAAATTGGTGCAGCAAGGCTAACATTAAGGTGTCTCTCGGCCCGCCGCCAAGCCCTGTTGGAATATAAAGGTATGTACCGAATGCTTCGAGAAAAACAGAAAGGATGATCATGCAAAGGCACATGGGCATGCCTGTAAAAACAGGAATAATATTCCAGCTGATGATAATGTCAGCAAAAATGCCGATGAGTATCATATTGAAAACCGTGCCGATGCCGATTTTTTCTTTCAGCAGTACATCAATAGCCAAAATGATAAACCCAGTTGCCACGTTGATGATGCCGAACGAAATACCCGTATTCATAGAAATACCCATGTGGAATACGTCCCACGGGGCAAGCCCAAGCGTTGCTTGAATAGACACCACTATGGCCAGTGCGCAGGCAAAAAAGCCACAGCATATTTTTATGAATTTTTTGAAATAGTCAACATAAATGTCTTTCATACATTCTCGCCCCCTCAAAACAAAGTGCACTATATATTCATACATTATAAAGGAAGGCTTTTATTTTACAAGTATTTATTTTCTTTTATTACGATTGCAAGCTTTTGGGGTTTATTCTTTTTGTTTTACAGCTGTTTATTTTTCATGCAGCTTATTTAATAGAATGGCACGGGCTTCTGCGGCAAGGTAAAGCGAGCCTGTTACCAAAATGGCGTTTGAGGACGCAAGCGCTTTTTCAATGGCTTTGTTCACATCTTCTTCAACTCGTTGGTTGTAAAATTTGCCTGTTACTTTTTCAGCAAGGGCGCTTGCAGGCAACGCTTTGTAAATGGTAGGTGTTGTGAAGATGATGTTTTCGACGTAAGGTTTTAAGGTTTGCAAGAAGGTTTGTGCGTCTTTGTCATTCACCATGCCAACAACGGCGGTAAGCCCTGTTAGTTTGGTAAGTGCAAACAAATTGGTTAATGCTTTTACGCCGTCTTCGTTGTGGGCGCCGTCTACAATCACAAGGGGGCTGGTGCTAAGCACTTCAATGCGTGCAGGGAACACCGTGTTTTGAATACCGTCAATAATATGTTCATCGGTAATGTCAAACCCTTTGCGCCACAGGGCAAGGCAGCCTTCAATAACCACAGCGGCATTTTTGGCCTGGTGTACCCCTGCAAAAGGCAATGCAATTTCATACCCGCCATAGTTCATTTTGGTTTCGGTAAGGCTTACCTTTTCAATGCGAATGTCCTCTTCTTCTGGAATAACAAGGGGGCAATTTTGCTTTTGCGCTTGTTGCTTGATGACTTGCATTGCTTCTTCAGGTTGAGACGGATAGCTGATGACGGTGCAATTATTTTTGAATACCCCTGCTTTTTCTTTGGTAATGTCGGCAAGGGTTTCGCCTAGAATGTTTTGGTGGTCAAGCCCCATGTGCATCACATAGGTAACAAGCGTGTTTTGAATGATATTGGTAGAATCAAGCCTTCCGCCAATGCCGGCTTCCATGCAAACAATGTCGCATTTCTCTTTGGCAAACCAGAACAGCGCAATGGCGGTTACTACCTCAAATTCAATGGGCGTGCCCTGCCCCGCTCGTTCTACTTCTTCTGTGGCGGCAAGCACTACTTCGCCTATTTCTGCCAATGTCTCTTCAGGTATCATTTCGCCGTTGATCACAAACCGCTCACGGAAGTCAATAATATAGGGGGAGATGTTTCTACCCACTTTGTAGCCTGCTTCTTGCAATACCGAAGCCGTCATGGCGGTGGCGGAGCCTTTGCCATTTGTGCCAACAATGTGCACAAACTTTAATGTTTCTTCTGGGTTGCCAAGTTGTTTCATTAAGGCTTTCATGTTTGCAAGCCCGTTTTTGCCACCGCTTTTTGGGCGGGCGTGTATGGCGGTTACCACTTCGTTATATGTCATAACAACCTTCCTTTGTGTTTAGGTTAAAATATATTAATTATGCTTCACTTTGCTTTGTATCGAAATTTTTTATAATGTTTTTGAATGCATGAAAAATATGTTTCTTGTAAATAATAAATATCGCAATTGCCATTAACAACAAGGCGCCTATTAATATAACTACTGGTGAAAGACCTGAACTTTGTATGAATTTCACGACATCGTCATTCGCCGATAGTGGTTTGATAAGATACATAACAGGCACCATAACCCATGCTATCAACGGGTATATACACAGCATTGCCATAACATTATATATACACATATAAAGTGTGCCCTGTCTCTTTTTTTGAAAAGTAAGCAATAGCAAAATAAAAACAATATAAGGAAACAACATACCCGCCGCATGCAGTAGTGATTGTGTAAAAACAGTATATGTACCGCCCTCAGCCGACATAGATGCTGTGAAAATACTGAAATGCGTAATTTTTGCCCCACATGCCATGGCAACTAGAGTATGCCCTAACTCATGCAGAAAAATATAGGTAGGTATGCCCACAACAGTAGTGCCAACAAAACTGAATAAGAACTTTGCACGGTCATTCATGCCGTTACCTCTCTTTTTTACAATAGAAAGAAAATGAAAAGTTGAGGCTAGCGGTCAACCTCAACTTTGATTTTACCCGAGTGCGGACAGGCTTTCAAGTATCTTTTGCTTTTTGTCTTCGGCAAGGGCAAGTTTGTCTTTCTCTTGCTGTACTATGTTTGCGGGTGCTTTTGCAGCAAATTGTGCGTTGCTTAGTTTACCCGCAAGCATGTCAATGTCTTTCTGCACCGTTTCCAGTTCTTTGGCAAGGCGTGCTTTTTCTTTTTCGGTGTCTACAAGCTCTGCCATTGGTAAAAAGGCACGGGCTGTACCTGTTACTACTTGTACAGTGCCCTCAGCATCTTTGCTATAAGCAGTGCCAATTTCAATGTCATTCGCAAAGCCGAATTTTTGAATGAAGAATTTTCCTTTTTCAAACTGCTCGCCAAGGTTTGTCTCAATGAACATATCTGTTTTCTTTGCAGGGTGCGTACCCATTTCAGCACGTACCGTGCGAATTTCTTTAATAAGTGCAATAATGTTCTTCATGGCGGTTTCTTCTTCGGGGAAATGGAAATCATCTTTGTAAATTGGGTAGTCGCTAACCATAATGCTTTCGGTAGCATTTGGTAAAGACTGATAGATTTCCTCTGTAATAAACGGCATGAAGGGGTGTAACAGTTTGAGTGCCTGTGTAAGCACATAAACCAAAACTTTGCGTGCATTATTTGCCTTTTCTGCATTGTCTCCATTCAGGCGTAGTTTGGCAATTTCAATGTACCAGTCACAGTAAATGTCCCAAATAAAGTCTTGTACTTTTATGCCTGCAAGCCCAAGGTCAAGGTTGTCCATGTTCTCGTTCACTTCGGTGATGAGTGTATTAAGGGAAGACAGTACCCATTTGTCTTCCATTTCCAGTGTTGTGGGCAAGCCTGCTTCTAAGTCTTCGTCTACATTCATCAAAACAAAGCGGGCAGCATTCCAGAGCTTATTGGCAAAGTTGCGAGAAGCTAGCACTTTGTCTGTGCTGAAGCGAGAATCATTCCCTGGGGTAGAGCCCGTTACCAACGTAAAGCGCAGTGCGTCAGCACCATATTCATCTATAACTTCCAGTGGGTCAATACCGTTGCCAAGGCTTTTGCTCATTTTGCGGCCTTCGGCATCTCGCACCAAACCGTGAATATACACGGTGTCAAACGGTACTTCGTCTGTGAATTCAAGTGCGAGGAACATCATGCGGGCAACCCAGAAGAAAATAATATCATACCCTGTTACAAGGGTGCTTGTTGGGTAGAAGTATTTGTAATCAGGGGCATCTTCATTCGGCCAGCCGAGTGTAGAGAACGGCCACAGCCCTGATGAAAACCAGGTGTCCAGGGTGTCTTCGTCTTGGTGCATATGCCCGCCACATTTTGGGCAAGCGTGGGGTAGTTCTTTCGCAACCACCATTTCGCCACAGTCATCACAATAATAAGCGGGTATGCGGTGCCCCCACCATAACTGACGAGAGATACACCAGTCGCGGATGTTTTCCATCCAGTTGAAATAGGTTTTGTCAA
>CAZWXJ010000087.1:0-6542 GCA_964637735.1 uncultured Oscillospiraceae bacterium
GCAGAAGATGCAACTGTTTCTATGAATATGTGGGGTTTTACCCAAAGCTTTTTTGCCGAAGCTGAAAAACAATTTGCAATTTTTTTGCAAACAGAGCTACCAAAAAACCCGCTGAAAGCCGAGTTTTTCTTACCAAGCGTCGTCAGCACGTTAATTGAAGCTGACAAGGCACAAGTAAAAGTAATGCAAAGTGATGACAACTGGTACGGCGTTACCTACAAAGACGACAAAGCCAATGTACAAGCAGCGTTGCAGGCTTTACACGCACAAGGCATTTACCCACAAAACATGTTAGGGTTATAACTACATAAAAAACAACCCGACTGCACAAATGTGCAGTCGGGTTTTCTGTATGTTAGTTGCTTTATTGAATTTTTTGGTACATGCGTAGCCAGTTCAGCATATAGTCATACCCAACGTGTGAGAAGTCAATTGCAAACAAGCGCTTTCCATATACCTTTGCCTCTAAAGTTTGTGCTTTTTGTTTTGCTTCAAGCTCTTGTACATTATGCTGCTTCACTTTTCCTGTGAAGGTAGTCACCAAAATATTGTCATCTGCCACTTGTATTTTCCAGCGTGTAATAGCACTGCAACACCATATAAGCCCTGCAAAAAACACAGCAAAAAATAGCAGTAATGGCAGGTAAGAAAACTTTGCGTCTATAAACATAAACAAAGTAGTTAACACAAGAACAATGCCAAACAAGGCGGTAAAAATAACGCAAAGCCAAAAGTAAACTTTCGGCAAAGTCACGGTGAAATAAGTGGTAGACATCTCTGTCCCTTTTTTGTCAGCCTCTTTTTTAGCAAGGTTAAAAACAAGTGAAAGCACAACGGCAATCAACGCAACAGTAATTGCATTGTAATACATGAAGAACAACCCCTCTTTATATGATATATGTCTATATATTACCATATCGTTAGTAGTTTGCAATAAGCAATATAAACGAAAAGAAATTTATTTTAACATAGCAGTTTGCTCATACTCTTTGCGCAATGTTTTATGCTATCTTTTGGTACATACGCAACCAGTTTACAAGGTAGTCATACCCTACATATGAAAAATTAGCTACAAAAAAACGCTTTCCATTTACAATTGCCTGCACAGACTGTGTACTCTGTTTTATTTCAAGTTCATGAACGTTACGTTGTTCTACCTTGCCATTGTACTCAGTTACCCAAATATTATCGTCGGCTACTTGTATTTTCCAACGTGTAACAACAATACAACACCATACAAGTGCAATAAAAAACCCAAGAAAAAACAAAAGCAAGGGGAACATGTCAAATATGGCCTCTATTATCATATAGGCAAATAGTAGTGCAAGCACAATACCGAGCAGAGCTGTAAAAATAACGCATGCCCAAAAATAAACCTTTGGTAGGGAAACGGTAAAATAAGTGGTAGACATTTCCATCCCTTTTTTAGAAGCCTCTTTTCTAGCCGCCGCAAATACGAGCGACAAAACACAGGCGATAATGGCGTAAGCTATAAAGTCATACTTCATAAAATAACCTCTTTATATAAAATATTTCAACTTCTTTGCACAGGAATACGATACCCTTCACACCATTGCAGAAAAAGGTCTTGCGCATTTACAGGCAACGTCATGCTATGCATCACAATTTGTTTTTCACTGTGTAAATAAATACGCAGCCTGCGTTGTGCCATGTACATTTCAATATTTACAAAAGCGATATCTCGTGCCGAAAAAACAAAGGTAATGCCCAGTTTATTTGTGTAAGCAACCATGTCATTTGCAAAAGTGAAGTGGTAATTGATATACGGTAGCAAAGCATCCATAAATATACCAAGCATAATCAGTACGCTGATTACATAAATGGAAAATTCAGAATTTCCACTTAACAAAGCGGGTATGGCATATAGTAGCAATGGCATGTTCATACAGCCAAGAAAGCAAATAAACAAAATAAGAAATGTGCTAAGCTGTTTTGCTTGCCAAACCTCAAACTGGTAGGGCGTTATTTGCATGGTTGCAAGCTTTTTTTCACGGGTTTTGTATAGGCGCATTTTCAAAAAAACCAGTACACTTCCTACTATAATACCCGCTATAAAATAAAGCGAAAAATCAGCGTTAGAGAGATTCGGGAAATCAGGCATTGGCATGGCACACACGCTCCTTTTACATCTACAAACATAATTGCAATTCTTCACAATTATAAATGACGAAACACAAAAAAACAAGGCACTATAAAGCGCCCTGCTTTTTTATTTTACTTTTATTGCAAACCGTACAATTATAAAATATAAATATTAACAATACGTTTTCCGTTCAACACACTTTCTTGGTATGTTTCATAAAACAAGTCAACGTCTATAATGCCTTCCATTAAGGCGGTGCCTGTGTCCGTCGCTATGCAGTAGCCATAAATAAAGCTACCGTCAGCTGAGGTAATATACATTTTGGTGCCATAAGGTATAACATTGGGGTTTACAGCTACTGTACCAGCATATAGCCCAAGCCCACTAGACCCACGCCCCCGAGAGGCAGAGTACCCTGTGGCGACAGCGCCTGTAATCACCCGTGAATAAGAGGTAGGTGCGTTGTTTACAACGGTAGGTCCTTCCATGCTGGAAACAGGTACACCCTCGCCTCTTGCCAGTACAATGGTGGCGGTGGGTGCCAGTGTTTGCTCAACATTTACCACCTGAGCGGACTCAAGCTCGCCGTCAACAATGCGTTCACGGTAGGTTACAACATTTACACCAGGCGTGCCCGAATGTAAAACATAAGTGCGTGAGCCCCGCACCAAAGAGCTATATTGGTAGGTAATAGGTGAGGGAACAGCCTCTTCGGTAACGGTGTCTTGGTAAATAACACGGTGCACCTGAATGCTTGCCCCTTCTTCCATAGGTGTGTTTAAAGAAGGTTCACAGTAGTCTGTCTCAGAAAGGGTAATGCCAAGTTCCTCTAAAACAGTTTCGGTAGTGCCTGCACTAATGTATGCAGTTTGGGTTTCGCCGTCGGCAAGAACTTCTACGGCAAATGCCCGCTGAATATGTAAGGTGGCAACAGGCCCGTTATAGTCAGTGTAGAACACATCGTCGTGGTCTTCAGCTACAATGCCTGCCATGTTCATTAAAGTGTTTGGTGAATTTGTCGTCGTAACCAGCATTTTTTTTGCCCCGGCAGAGTCGGTCACCGTCACAACATTCATCTCTAGTGAAAACCAGGTAACAAATGCCATTAGCAAAATAAACACAAGGCTTACGCCAAAAAAGCGCGGGGGAATTGTAATCGTTCTACGGTTTGCATGTTCGGTAAGGCTTACCATACATTGCTCCTATTTCATATTTGGTACTTGCTGCACAAATGAAATGCAGTAGCCGCCATGTAGGCCTGTGTGCAAATGGGCAGTTTTCACAAACCTATCTGCTGTATTTTAGCAAACTTTAACATTTTTCGTCAAATTTTGATGGTTATGGAAATTTACCAAAATGTTGAAAAGTTTAAAGTTTATACCCACTTTTCATAAAGAATGGGTAAAAAATTGAAGAAAATATGCAAAAATTCCCCGTTTTTTGTATACAATTCACCATGTATTGTCATTTTTTTGTAATCGGCAAAAATAGATTTTTATAATCTTTGCATATAAAATGATTGCCCGTATTGATGTTTTTTACCAAAATATGGTAAAATAATAGGCAAGATATGAAAAAACAGGCTAATATCTAAATAATTGTTTACTACAGGAGGACGCACACATGAAATGGTTTTTTATTGGTTTAGCAATTTTTGTTGTTTTGTTAATTTTTTGGGTAATAAACCAATACAATGGGTTTATTACACTACGCACCAAAGCCGAAGAAGGCTTTGCAACCATTGACGTATTTTTGAAAAAAAGGTATGACTTAATTCCGAACTTGGTTGAAACAGTAAAAGGGTACGCCAAGCATGAGCAAGGCACACTTGACGCTGTTGTTAGCGCGCGTGGCAAAGCCATGAGCGGCACCCCAGCAGAACGCATTGAAGGCGAAGGCGAATTGTCTCAGGCTCTTGGCCGCTTGATGATGCTGACAGAGTCTTACCCAGAATTAAAAGCAGATACCCAGTTTACCCAGCTGCAAACCCAGCTGACATCATTGGAATCTGAAATTGAACGCTCACGTCGTTACTATAACGGTACAGCTGCCCAAATGAACATGGCAGTGAAAAAGTTCCCTGGTAGCATTGTAGCTTCCATCTTCGGCTTCAAAGAAATTCCTTACTTCGAAGTAACAGGCGAACAAAGAGAAGCTGTGAAAGTTCAGTTTTAAACATTGAACCATACAAGAGGTGAACGTATGCAAAAACGCAAACTGGGGGTGCTTTTATGCACCCTTCTTGTATTCACAACCATTTTTTCAGTTTTTGCATTTCCTGCAAAAGCTGAAGAAGAAGTGGCTTTGCGATACGAGGACGAAGGCTATTACATTGGAAACATGCAGGTAGATGTTGTTGTTGACGAAGCCCGTGTGTTTTACGTAACCGAAACCATTACCGTATTCTACAATGAAGAACGGCGTGGCATTTACCGCACCCTTTATACCGAAGGCGATGCAGAGTCTTACACCATTGAGAATATTGAAGTAACAGGCGCACCCTTTGTAATAGAAGAATATGGCAGTGCGGTTGACATTCGCATAGGAGACCCTGACGTTTATGTAACAGGGCGGCAAACCTATGTTATTACCTATGAACTACACCACTACCAAGACTATTTGGCAGACGGTGACTACATTTACTTTAACCTGATAGGAAACGACTGGGACACTTATATTGACAACATGAGCGCAACCATTACCTACCCGAAAGACGCCACGTTAGACAGAGTGGTTGTTACCAGTGGTAGCTACTATAGCACAGGCAACTACTACAATGTGAAATGGACGCAGAAAGACAATGTGATTACCATAGACGACTGCGGCCCGTTTGACCCATATGACAGCGCAACCATTAACATTCAGTTAAATGAAGGCGCCTTTGCTGACGCACCAGAATATCCATTTCCGTATACCTTCAACAGCATGACGTCTGACATTACCCTTACAAAAGAAAAAGAATATCTCGTCAAACAACAGTTTGTTATTACCATACCCGAGGACTATGTGGGCTACCGCCCTGACCCTTATTTGCCTCTGTATAAAGGCAATACCGACGCTTTGCTTACCGACTTCATGGTAGAGGTAAATGGGGAAGAGGCAAACGGCTCAAATTACTATGAAATGCCAAGTGAATACAGCGGCACTTATATGCTACGTGCCAAAGGGCCAGGGAAATATACAGTTAACATTAGCTATAAGCTTACCCTGCGGCTTGACAGTGATGTATTCTATATCTTTGTGCCTACTTCTGGTATAGAAGGGCCCATTGAAAAAGTAAACATCAATTTTGTAAGCGAGGTCCCTTTTACGGACCACCCAGAGGTCACCTTTGGCAGGGGGGAAGACGACCCCGACGCATACACCTTGCTGTATAAAAACAACACACTAACGCTGGAAACCGAAAAAGTAATGTACCCCTATGAAGAGCTTGCCATTGCCTTTTATGTTGATGAAAGCGCCTTTGTAAGAGGGTGGACAACCCCCATTTACATGTTGCTTGGGGTAACAGCAGTTTGCGTTGTTATTGCAGTGTTGCTACACGCCATTTTTGGGCGAGATGAAAAAATCATCCCCGTTGTGGAAGTGTACCCACCAAACGGTGTAAATGCACCTGAAGCAGGGTATATCATCAACAACCAAACCAGCTCGAAAGACATGACCAGCATTTTGTACAACTGGGCAAATGCGGGCTATTTAAAACTGGTTGAAGAAGAAAACAAACAAATACGGTTTGTAAAGTTGCAAGAGATTGACACAACCCTACCAGTATACGAGCAAAAACTCTTCAATGCCATGTTTGCCCGTGGCAATGGGCTAGAGGTAACAGAAGGGCAACTGAAAAATAAATTCTTCCGAGATTTGCTAATTGCCGAAACAGGCATGAAGCAAAAGTTTGAGCGCCCCGAACATGACCTATATAAAGAAAACAGCTTTTTACAGCTTGTAACAATGGTCATTGGGTATATTCCCATTGTGGTTATTACCTACCTGTCTTGCACATTAAACCAAGAGCCAGGTTATTTCATGGGCGCAGTCATTGCGCTTGTTCCGCATATTGTGAATTTCTTCATCTGGAACAAAATGCAAGACGCTGCTTTGCAAAAAAACAACTCTAGTGTTATTATCGGCGGAGCAATAGGCTCGGTGGCAGTTTCCATACTGTACTTTATGGCAGGTATTGTGTGGCGTGGGGCGTATGGTTTCATTCCAACGCTTGCTTGTTTAGCGGTGGTAGTGGCATCAGCCCTTTCGGTGTTGCTTGCAGTGCTTATAAAAAAGCGCAGCCAATACGGCACTGAAATAACAGGTGCACTGCTTGGGTTCCGTCAGTTCCTTGAGGTAGCCGAAAAAGACCGCCTTGAAATGCTGATAGAACAAGACCCAACCTATTTTTATAGCACACTACCATATGCACAGGTGTTTGGGTTGACCAAAG
>CAZWXJ010000088.1:0-3171 GCA_964637735.1 uncultured Oscillospiraceae bacterium
CCACCGTATGGTAAACCACCAAGGGCGCCTTGCCCCTGAAGATGCATTTGGACGAGGGGTGCAAAGACAGATGTTAGAAGAAGAGGGTGTTACCTTTTTACAAAACGGATGTGTCAATTTAAAAAAGCACTTTTTTCAACCAATGTTAAAAGACTAAAAAGAATGCAAAAATGTGCTTGACACAGTATGCCCGAATAGATATAATAATTAAGCGACTTAATGCACGAGCCACTAGCTCAGTCGGCAGAGCACCTGCCTTTTAAGCAGGGTGTCCGGAGTTCGAATCTCCGGTGGCTCACCAAATGAAACCCGCTATATTGCGGGTTTTTTGTATTTTAAGCAACTTATCATTTTTATACACTGTTTGTTTATAAAATGCGGTATCAATTTTCTATATTTGTAGTATATGCTATGTTGACAAAATGCAAATGGTGACTATATAATATACATTAAAAGTAAGCAATGGCTAACAAGTGGGTGCGGGGCGGTACCTTTTTTATTTGCAAATTAGTTAGCAATTGCTAATTTAAAACTGACAGAAGGGTATAAAAGCATATATGATTAACAAAAGGCTTGTAAATTTAATAGAAGGCTCTATGAAAACTGTGTGGCAGAATGTGGCTGTGCAGTGGGCAGGTTTGCTGTGCAATATAGTTTCTATTTTAGCGGTAAGCTGGGTATTTGGCGCTTTGCTAAACGGTACATTGCAACTGCAAAGTTTGTTACTTTGTGTTGCAGTGGTGCTAGCTGGTGTTGCTTTGCGGTTTGTATGTTCCATGCGGTCAGCTGCACTCAGCTTTGTTGCAAGTGACAAAGTAAAATTGATACTGCGTCAAAAAATCTATCAAAAATTACTACAGCTAGGGCCTGCCTACAACGAAAAGGTTGGCACAAGTGAAGCGGTGCAAGTGGCAACAGAGGGGGTAGACCAACTAGAGATTTACTTTAGTAAGTATTTGCCACAGTTATTTTATAGTTTACTTGCACCACTTACGTTGTTTGTAGTGCTGGCGTTTATCAACTTGCCTTCTGCGGTAGTGCTTTTGGTTTGCGTGCCACTTATTCCGCTTTCAATTATGGCAGTACAAAAATTTGCAAAAAAACTGCTTGCTAAATATTGGGGCAAGTACACTGACCTTGGAGACGGTTTTTTAGAAAACTTGCAAGGCTTAACAACTTTGAAAATATACGGCAGTGATGAAGCAAAAAATGAAGAAATGAACCAACATGCTGAAGAATTTCGGAAAATTACCATGCGTGTACTTATCATGCAACTGAACTCTATTACGGTGATGGACTTGATTGCATACGGCGGTGCAGCAGTTGGCATTATTGTTTCAGTTACGCAATATTTAGCGGGCAATGTAAGCTTTGCTGGGTGCTTTGCCATTATTCTGTTAGCGGCAGATTTTTTCATACCGCTTCGTATGCTTGGTTCCTTTTTTCATATAGCAATGAATGGTATGGCAGCAAGCGAGAAAATTTTCAATTTGTTAGATATGCCTATTTGCGAAAAAGGAAATTGTAAAGAAATAGATATTGCAGAAGGGTTGCAGCTTACCAATGTGCATTATAGTTATGATAATGTGCGGGAAGTTTTGACAGATATATCTTTTGCGGCGAAAAAGGGTATTACAGCAATTGTAGGTGAAAGCGGTAGTGGGAAAAGTACAATTGCGGCTATACTCACAGGCAGAAACCAAGGCTATACAGGAGAAGTACTGGTTGGCGGCACACCTTTGCAAAAGCTTGATGAAACGGTTCTTTCTGAAATGATAACATTGGTGCCACATGATGCGTATTTGTTTAAAGGAACGGTGAGAACCAACCTATTAATGGCAAATATTCATGCGACGGATGAACAGCTGTGGAGCGCATTACAAAAAGTAAAATTAGACGCTTTTTTACAAGAAGAAAATGGGCTGGAAACGTTGGTGGAAGAACGTGCATCAAACTTTTCAGGCGGGCAGCGGCAGCGGCTTGCGTTGGCACGTGCGTTGCTGCATAATTCACCTGTTTACGTTTTTGATGAAGCGACGTCTAACATAGATGTGGAAAGCGAAAACGATATTATTGAAGCCATATGGGAAATGGGGAAAACCAAAACAGTTGTGCTTATTAGCCATAGGCTGGCAAGTGTTGTGCAAGCTGAACATATTTATGTGCTTGCGCAAGGGAAACTTGTAGAGCAGGGAAAGCATGAAGCATTGCTTGCGCAAAATGGCATGTATGCAAATATGTTTTACGCACAACAGCAACTGGAAAAAGCAGGTAAGAAGGAGGCTGGCTATGCCTGAGAAAAGAAGAAGTGGGCTTGCCATTACAGGTAAGCTAATTGGGCTTGTAAAGCCAATGCTTCCTATTATGGTAGCAGCAATTACCATGGGTGTATTGGGCTTTTTATGCGCTATTTTTATTACTGTGTTTGGCGGGTATGCGCTTTTACATGCAATGGGTGTGCAAGCACCTTTTTCACTACAGTTTATTTTTGTGGCGGTGTTAGTATTTGCATTGCTACGGGGTATATTGCGTTATGCTGAGCAAGCGTCTAACCATTATATTGCGTTTAAACTGCTGGCTATTATAAGAGACAAAGTGTTTAAAGCCCTGCGCACATTAGCCCCTGCAAAACTGGAAACAAAAGACAGAGGCAATTTGGTTACGCTGATTACCACAGACATTGAACTAATTGAAGTGTTTTATGCACATACGCTTTCACCTGTTGCCATTGCTGCAGTGGTAAGTGTGGTTATGGTGGTGTTTTTGTCTACTTACCATATGGCACTGGGTATAATTGCGCTGACAGGGTATGCAACAGTTGGGGTGTTGGTGCCACTGTTTATTTCAAAACTTGGCAAAACTGCTGGTGCAGAATATAGGGAACAAAATGGCAAACTGGGCAGTACAGTGTTAGACAGTTTACGAGGATTGCGAGAGATTTTGCAATTCAGGCAAGGGGAACAAACCCTGCAAGAAATAGAAACACAAACACATCACTTAGCAGAAAAGCAAAAAGAAATGAAAAAGTATGAAGGCTTAACAACAGGGCTTGTTAACACAGCAATCATGGTAACGGCAATGGCGGTATTGGTGTGCGCCACATTACTTTACATGAATGGGCAAGTTGGTTTTGCAGCAGTACTGATACCATTCATTGCAACAATTGGTTCC
>CAZWXJ010000088.1:3181-6519 GCA_964637735.1 uncultured Oscillospiraceae bacterium
AAACCTTTGCGGCTGCTGACAGGGTGCTTGATATATTAGAAGAAGAACCTGTCACACATGATATTACAGATGGCGAAGACGTTATATTTTCTGGGGCTTTATGTGAGCATGTTTCGTTTGCATATGAAGAAGAACCCATACTTGAAGATTTTAGTATGCGAGTGAAAAAGGGAAAAATTATTGGCATACAAGGGAAGAGCGGAAGCGGCAAAAGCACATTGCTACGGTTAATGATGCGTTTTTGGGATGTGAACGCAGGAACAATCTCGATGTCTGGAAAAGAGCTAAACCAAATAAATACGGCTAGCCTGCGTGAAAACCAAAGTTTTGTTACCCAAGAGACGGTGTTGTTTCATGACACCATAGAAAACAATGTAAAAATTGCAAACCTTACTGCAACCCATGAAGAGGTAGAAGAGGCCTGCAAAAAAGCATCTATACATAACTTTATTATGCAACTGCCAAGTGGGTATGAAACAAATGTAGGCGAACTGGGGGACAATCTTTCGGGCGGAGAGCGACAACGCATTGGGCTAGCAAGAGCATTTTTGCATGATGCACCAATGATTTTGCTAGATGAACCAACTTCGAACCTAGACAGCTTAAATGAAGGGGTTATATTGAAAGCATTGCGTGAAGAAAGCGCAGGGAAAACAATTGTGATGGTATCTCACAGGGCATCTTCTCTTGGCATTGCTGATGAGGTAATTGGCATGGAAAGCAAAAGGGTGAGTTAATGAACATTGATGAAAAACGTACGCAAGAAAAATACGTGATGGAAAAGATGATGCATTTATATTGCAAAGGGAAACACGGAACACCTAAGAAACAACTTTGCGAGCACTGTGCGGCACTTTTGCAATATGCGAATGACAGAACACAGCATTGCCCCCATATGGAGAACAAAACCTTTTGTAGTAAATGCCCTACACAATGTTATAAACCCGAAAAACGGGAAGAAATACGGCAGGTTATGCGGTATGCGGGGCCAAAAATGTTACTGCACGACCCTGTACTGGTTATAAAACATGCACTAGACACACGCAAACAAAAACAGCCGCATGCGGCAAAAACTGAAATTGTAGAGGAGAAACCATGAAAAAAGCTTTTTTTGTAATATGCGGATTGATATGTTTTGGAGTAGGTGCGGTGGGTGCGGCATTGCCCATACTGCCAACAACCCCATTTTTGCTACTGGCGGCTGGGTGTTTTGCGAAAGGGTCAGACAGGTTTAACAAGTGGTTTTTGAATACGAAACTATATAAAAACCATTTGGAAAGTTTTGTAGAAGACCGTGCCATGACATTGAAAACAAAAGTTACACTTTGTGCGTTTGCAACTACCATGCTATTAATTGCCTTTTTTGCAATGCATAATATATATGGGCGCATTACCATTTTATGTGTTATAGCATTTAAGTATTATTATTTTATTTTTAGAATACGTACTATAAGCGAAGAAGAGCACTTGATTTTGATGAATAAACAAAAAGAAAATATATAAATATGAAAAGCACCCCTTTTAAAAAGGGGTGCTTTTCACAGAAATAAAGGATGGGATAAAATAGAGGTAATAGGTTAATTAAGCTGTTTCGATAACTAGGTTGCTAACATTTTCTTCTGCGCCAATTGTTTGTGTTTGTGCAGGAATGTTCTCTTCAAGGGGTGGTAATGCGTTTGCAGGCATTGCAGAGAAGAATAAAGAGAAGCTAAAAAGAAGAGCGGCTACTGATAGAGTTTTTGAATTTTTGATTTTTTCGATGAACATGTTTGTTCCTACTAGAATTATTCTTATTTCCCTTATGAAATAAAGACTTAAAACAGAAAGAAAAACAAAAACTTCTTCTTTTTACCAAAAAGAAGAAGTTGCATTTGTGTTTCGCATTCTTGTTTTGGTAACTGGCTGCCAACTTTTAAAAAGTAAGGCCCTTTAGTTTTGCGTCGCTGTCTTTCAACAGTTTTGCCTTTATCATATAAGGATGTTTGTACATATTATAATATGCTAATATATAAAAGTCAAGCCTTTTTTAAAAAATATTTTTATTTGACTTTTCCAGCCTTAATATCTTCCATAAATTCGCCCATACGTTTCAGTGCTTCAGTTAAATGGTTGATAGAATAAGAGTAAGAAATACGCACATATCCTTCACCTGAAGCGCCGAAAGAATCACCAGAAACAACGGCAACACGTTTGCTTTGCAATAGCTTTTCGCAAAACTCAAGGCTACCCATGCCAGACGCTGCAATGGAAGGGAATACATAAAAAGCACCACGGGGTTCAAAACAAGGTAGCCCAATTTTTTCAAGCCCGTCTACTAAAAAGCGGCGGCGCATGGCATAGTCGGCAACCATGTTTTCAACACTTTCGTCGCCGTCTCTCATGGCAACAATGGCGGCAAACTGGCTTGTGGTAGGTGCTGCCAGAATAGCAAATTGATGAATCTTCGTCATCTGTTTGATAACAGGTGCAGGGCCACAAGCATAGCCAAGGCGCCAACCTGTCATGGCGTAAGCTTTTGAAAAGCCGCTGGCAATAATAGTACGCTGCTTCATGTCATCATTAATAGAAGCAATGGAAATATGCTTTTTCCCGTAAGTGAGCTCCGCATATACTTCATCAGAAAGAATCATGATTTCGGTGCCTTTTAAAACGTCAGCAATTTCTTCAAGATGTTCTTTTTCCATAATGGCGCCAGTGGGGTTGTTTGGAAAGGGTAATATTAAAACCTTTGTACGTGGGGTAATTGCATTTTTGAGTTCTTCGCCTGTTAAACGGAAAGCATTTTCTGCCTTGGTATTGATGATAACAGGCACCCCGCCGCAAAGGCGTGTGATGGGCTCATAAGAAACATAGCAAGGCTGTGGAATGATGACTTCATCACCCCGGTTGATGAGCGCACGTAGCATAATGTCAATTGCTTCAGAGCCGCCTACAGTAACAAGCGTTTCTGTCTCAGAGTCATATTGCAAACCGAATCGGCGGTCTAAGTAATTGCAAATTTCTTTACGTAAGTCAGCAAGGCCGCTGTTGGCAGTGTACCAAGTGCTACCTTTTTCTAGAGACTGAATGCCTGCTTGACGAATGTCCCACGGGGTAACGAAGTCAGGTTCACCAACGCCTAATGAAATACAGTCTTCCATTTCAGCTGCAATGCTGAAAAAGCGACGAATGCCGGAAGGTGGAATGTCTTTTATGATGTCAGATAAGATGTTTTCATAGTTGATCACAGACTAGCCAACTCCCTTTCATCACGGGTATCGTCTTGCACAGCAATACCACGTTCCTTATATTTTTTTAGTATAAAATGTGTGCCTGTTGAAAGCACGCCATCTAGGGTA
>CAZWXJ010000089.1:0-6453 GCA_964637735.1 uncultured Oscillospiraceae bacterium
GAATATATACCTGCAAAACTTGCGTTAGTAAGCATTTATCAAAATACATATAAAGTTGACATGGAATCATGCCATTATAAAGCTTTCTTCTGCGGTTGGCTTTGCGCCCAAAGTTAGCTTCAAATTCATTATCAGCTGAGATGATATATGCACCGCTTACAGGGTTTTCTTGCAATCTTTCTCCAAGTGTTTTTTCTAGTACGGCTACCTCTTCCGCATCTGATAACCTCTCTCCGTATGGGGGGTTGGTTAAAACAATACTATTTTTTGCAGGAGAAAATTGCGCAACATCTGCTTTGAAAAATTTGCAATACTTTCCTACACCAGCAAGTTTTGCGTTTTCTTTTGCAATGGCAATCACTTCTTCATCAATGTCAAACCCTATTGCTTCAAAGCCTGTATCTTCTTTTATTTCTGCCAGTGCTTCTTCTCTCACTTTTTGCCACACACTTGCCTCAATAAACTGATACTCTTCTGCCGCAAATTTGCGACGTAGCCCTGGCGCAATATGCAACGCCTTTAAGGCTGCTTCAATCAGTAACGTGCCTGAACCACAAAAGGAGTCTTGCACCAAGCTATCTTGCTTTACACGGGCAAGGTCAACAATGGTAGCAGCCAAAGTTTCCTTTATAGGTGCGCCGCCTGCGTTACGTCTATAACCACGTTTATGTAAACCTGCGCCGGTGGTATCTAAATAAATCTCTGCATTGTCTTTTCGAATGGTAAAGCGAATGCGATACATGTTCCCTGTTTCAGGTAATTCGTTTGTACTGTAAGCTTTCTTCAAACACTCAACCACAGCCTTTTTCACAATGCTTTGGCAGGCTGGAACACTGGAAAGTGTAGATGACAAGCTTGATCCCTTTACAGGAAACTCTGCGTCAGCTGGCATATAGTTTTCCCATGCAATTGCAGACACTCCATCAAATAATTCGTCAAATGTAGTCGCTTTGAATTTTGCTAGGGATATTAAGATTCGTTCTGCACTACGTGAATGTATGTTTGCCGCTGCAATAATAGAAGCATCGCCATCAAACAAAACACGGCCATCTTCAAGCACAACATTTTGCGCACCTATACGTTTCAAGTCAAAAGCCGTTGTTGCTTCTGTGCCAAAGTAACACGGCGCCACCATATGATAAATCAAATTGTTTCCTCTTTCGCAGTTAATAACTGCTTTATTATATCACGCAGTACTTTAATCTACAAATTATTCCACAAAAAAGCAAGGCAATTGCCTTGCTTTTTATTTGTGTACATTATTCTGGAATAAGAACACCATAATCTCCATCTTTCCGCCTGTATACAACATTTATTTCACCAGTATCAATATTGCGAAACAGATAAAAATTATGTGCCAATAAATTCATTTGCATAATCGCTTCTTCCGCAGAAGCAGGCGCCACAAAAAAGATTTTCTCTTTCACAATTTTGCTTGTATCTTCTTCCATCGCCTCAAAATTTATTGCTTCATCAGCCGCTTTTTTGTATTTGTCATTCGTTTTTTTACGGTGCTTAATAATTTGCTTTGTCACAATATCTGCCGCTTCATCAAAAGCTTGTTCCATATTTTCTGCCGTTTGCTCGCTTCGCACTACAAGCCCGTTGTCTCGTACAGTAAGTTCTACTGTTTGCCTGTTCTTTTCTACTATTACTGAAACAACTGCTGTCGCATCATCAGAGAAAAATTTATCCATTTTCGCAAGGCGGTTTTCCACACGCTGGGTAAAAGAGTCTTTTAAATTTACCTTCCGGCCAATTGTTTGAATGTTCATGTTGAAGCCTCCTGTATGAAAAAATTAAGGTATATACCTTATAAAAAGTATACCACTTCACAAACTAAAAAATGCAAACAAAATATGAATATATTTTTGTTTATACAAAAAATAAAAATGACGCCCATAAAGACGCCATTTGTTCATATACATATTTTAATTACCACGACCACCACGATGAGAATACCCGCCGCCACCGCCTCTGTGCGCTTCACGGTTTCTTTTGGCATCAGCAATTTTCTCTTCGCTTTGTTGTTTGAATTTTGACATCATATCTTCAAAATCAGTCGGGTTCTCATTCTGAGCAGGTTTTGGCTTCCACACATTCGGAGGAGGTGTGGAACGCTCTCTTTTGCGTTGCTCAAGTGGCTCAGCTTGTTTGATGGATAGTGAAACCTTCCCTTCAGGGGACACTGATAATATTTTTACTTTTACTTCTTGCCCTTCGTGCAAATGCTCATTCAAATCTTTCACGTATGAATTGGCAACTTCTGAAACATGCACCATACCTGTTGTACCGTCAGAAAGTTCAACAAATGCACCAAAATTTTTAACGCCAGTTACTTTTCCTTCTTGAATCGTTCCTACCTCAAATTGCATGAACTAATTTACCCTTTCTCTTTCTTTATTGGCCGGAAATGTCTACAAATACTTTTTCACCTGGCAAAGCATAATTAAATCTGTCACGCGCAATGCGTTCAATATAATCAAGCCCACCTTCGGAATACACAAGACGCTCTAATTCCATATTTGCAATTTCTTGTTGCGCAATTTGATTCTCAAGCTCTTGCCTTTTGGTAACAATGTCTACTTGTGTCATCACCAACGAAATAACTAAGTAAGTCGCAAAACCCGTTAGGCAAACTTTGCTTAACAGGTTGGTACGTTTTCTTTTGTTTGTTGGCTTCTTAGTTTTCAATGTAAAGTACCCCTACTGTACATGTATAGATATTAGCATTATAGCTTACTTTTTTCAATTTGGGAAGAGTTTTATTGTATTTACATTATTTTTTTGCATTTTCTTCAAATAAAATTCACATATTTAAATAAATTAGCTTATTTCATCTTCCAAAACAGTATACATTTCGCGGGCAACATCTTTTCCTTGTACATTGTCAATATTCAAAACCTTTACACGAATAGGCTTGTTTCCAAACCCTATTGTAATAACATCCCCAACTTTCACTTGGTAAGATGCTTTTACTTGTTTCCCGTTCACTTCAATACGCCCTGCATCAGCAACATCGTTGGCAACTGTGCGACGTTTTATAAGCCGAGATACTTTTAAAAATTTATCAATACGCAATAGATCACCTCAAAATAAAATGCCGGTGCTTTCCACACCGACATTTTACAAGTACAATTATTTTACAGCTTCTTTTAAACCTTTGCCTGCTTTAAATGCCGGTGCTTTTGTTGCTGGAATTTTAATTTCTTCTTTTGTGCGAGGGTTGCGACCCATACGTGCAGGGCGGTTACGTACTTCAAAAGTACCAAAACCTACCAAAGCAACTTTGTCGCCTTTTTTTAGTGCGCCTGTAACTGCATCTACAAATGCGTTAACAGCCTTTTCTGCATCTTTTTTTGTCAAGCCAGCATTGTCAGCTACTTGAGCTACTAATTCGCCTTTTGTCATAATAAATTACCTCCGAAATATTTTTTTATAAATACAGATTTTACCTCTGTAATTAACTTTTTTGCTTCTTGCCAAACCATATCTTTTTCTTCAAAAGACATGCTTTGTAAAGAAACGCCTTTTCTTTCTGCAAGTTCTTCTACTTTGATGAACCGTGCAATAAATTTATTTGTCGAAAATGTCAATTCTTCTTCAGCATCAACTTTTAAAAACCTTGCAAGGTTTACCGCTGAAAAAAGCAAGTCTCCAGCTTCTTCTTGCATATTTATATGATTGCCCGCAGCAATCGCATCTTCCAATTCGCAAATTTCACTTTTTAGCGATGCAAGAACTTGTTTTATATCATCAAAGTCCATGCCAGCTTTTCCTGCTCGCTTTTGTACTTTTTGTGCACGCATTAAGGCGGGTAATGCACCTGGCACTGCTAAAACAGTATCGGTACCGCTTTTTTGCTCTTTTTCTATTTCTTTAATAGAATCCCAGTTTTGTAAAACTTCTTCAGTGGTTGATGCTGTTATATCACCAAAGATATGCGGGTGTCGCATAATCAATTTTTTGCTCACAATGTCGCACACATCCGAAAAGTCAAAAACGTTTTCTTCTTGCTCCATTTGTGCATGTAGCACTACTTGTAATAGAACATCGCCTAATTCTTCTTGCAAAAGCAATTTGTCATTTAAATCTATTGCGTCAACAGCCTCATATGTCTCTTCAATAAAATTCTTCCGAATGCTTTCATGCGTTTGCGCAATGTCCCAGGGGCATCCGTTTTCTTTATCACGAAGACGCTCCACAATTTGAAGAAGATCAATTATTGTATATTTTTCTTTTTCTTCAAATGGAACCATTTCGTACCCCCACTCTTACTTACTTATTTTACTGAATAAATGGCTTAGTTGCAAGGCTTTCATTGCCTTTTTTATCAATTTAGATTGATTTTTATCTGTTTTCACATATTTTCACTATATTTATTGCCTGATTCATCAAAAATTCCCTAATTTTTTTGAACATTTGATAACAAAAAACCTTGCAGAAGCAAGGTTTTTACAGTTTCTCTACTTTTTCTTTCGCAATAAAAACAGTTTATTCTTTTGGCTCAGAGATTTTTGCCCCACACCGATTACAAAACATGGCATCCTCATTTACCTCTGCACCACAGTCTGGGCAAATTGGCGTAATTTCCACATCATTCATTTCTTCAGCTTTGTAATAGTTTAGTTGCACTTCAATATCTGCAATGCGCCCAATATATTGCATAAGTTGGTCATGGTCTTCTACGCCATTTTTTCTGCTAGTGTAAACATATGCTCCTAGTTGGCGTTGCGCTTTTGCCAAATCATTCTGTAGTGAAATAACAGTCGCTTTCGCTTTTCCTTTTTTAGCAATGTCTCCAGCTGCTTTTGCAGTGGTGTCTACCACTTTTGCACCTGTTTTTAAAATATCGTCAAGAATGTTGTTCATAAAACCACCCTTTCATTACGTTAAGTACTTTTTATATTATACGCAGGAATAGTTTCCTTTGCAAGTAAATCAGCCATTATGCCCAATAAATTCACGTAGCATAGAATGTATAGGAATATAACTTTCAGGTAAAGGCGTGCATAGGGAAAACCTTTCAGATAAGTCGTTCAACACTTTTGCCTCAGGGCTTTCTGTGCCAAGTGTGCTTTGCAAAGAAGTAACAAACGGCGCAAGGCAGCATATTTCATAACTGAAAGAAGTATCCAGCAATAAATCTGCTTCTGGCTTATATACCTTAATATAACTATCTTCACCAAAACATACTTCGGGCCACATGGCAATTGTTTTTTCTAAAGGGCTTCCTCTAAATTTTGCATCTCGCACCATGCGGCGTGCAAGCCGAATATCTCTGGTAGGTAAAATGCGTTGCCCTTTGTAAGAATACTCTTCCCGCAGGCCAGCATATACACGAAAGAAGCTGCCATTAGGTAATGAAGACGTAAGCCGTGGATTTAAAGCGTGAATCCCCTCAACAATAACCACCCCTTTTGAAAGTTTGAGTAAATGCTTATTATCTTCACGGTGCTCGGTAACAAAGTTAAACTCTGGCATCCATGCTTCGCCTTTTTCTATCAAAGCCAAAAGGCTTTCGTTAATTAATTCAACATCTAAACTTTCAACACTTTCATAATCTTTCGTGCCATCTTCTTTATATTGGTAGTCTTCTATATTTCTGTAAAAATCATCAAGAGACACCACCGTTGCGGCATGCCCCAGTTTCTTAAATTTTTCAGCTAATTTATGCCCTGTGGTTGTTTTGCCAGATGCAGAAGGCCCTGTAAGCATAACAATATGCTGCCCGCCTAATAAAATTTCTTCGGCAGCGGCCAACACACGGCTTTCATACTCTATTTCACAATGTGAAACAAAGCTTTGCGCACTTTCAGCAGCAGTGTTGATTAAAGATATTTCCACAAGTCGTTTAGGAATCCATATAGCTGGCATAAAACGCTCCTATCCGCTTTTTCTTTTCTAGCAGTTGTTGGTATCCATTTATATAATCTCTTGGGTATTTATAGTTAAAAACACGCTCAATTTTCTTTTCTCGGGGTGCTTTTAGCTTTGTACTACCCCCTGCCCCACATGAAAGAATGGTATGTATTTCTTCCATAATATAAATGTTATAATACCCTTCTTTTCCTTGTTTGCTAAAACCAGTGTTTTCTAGGTTTTGCAACGTGTTTTTTTGCCTGTACAAATAATAAGGAAGGTACCCTGCATCAAGTAGCCTCTCATTTTGGTTTAGCATAAGTGAAACATTTGCATATTCGTCTTTTGTAGCATCTATAACAAGGTTTGATGCACGTTTTAAGGTAAGTGTATGCACAGTCACATTTTCGGGAGATAATTTCAAAATACCACTGATTGTTCTTTCAAAGCTTTCTGGTGTATCTTTGGGTAAGCCTGCAATTAAATCTGTATTAATATTGTCAAAACCCATTTCACGTGCAAGGTAAAATATTTTTTCAAAGCCTTCAGCAGTATGCGGGCGCCCTATTGCTTGTAATACCTCATTGTTCA
>CAZWXJ010000090.1:0-6328 GCA_964637735.1 uncultured Oscillospiraceae bacterium
ACAGCGGGAAATTGGCGGCGATACCCAAAGTTATGTAACTGCGTTGCGTGCTGTTTTAAGGCAATCTCCTGATGTTATTTTAATTGGAGAGATGCGAGATTTTGAAACAATTGACATTGCCATGACAGCCGCAGAAGCAGGGCAACTATTGTTTTCAACACTGCACACCACAGGTGCCGCAAACACAATTGACAGAATTGTAGATATTTTCCCTGTCAACCAGCAACAACAAATTCGTTTGCAACTTTCCATGGTGTTACAAGCTGTTGTTTCACAACAACTTATTCAAGGGGTAGACGGTAATTTGGTACCCGTGTTTGAAATTATGACGATGACTCCTGCCATTCGCAACATGATTCGTGAAGCCAAAACACATCAAATCGACTCCGCCATTTATTCTGGTGCAGCCGAGGGTATGCAAACAATGGACGGTGCCATTCTTTCTGCATACAATGCAGGCGCTATTTCTGCTGAAAACGCTTTATTGCACAGCCTGCACCCTGAAGAAATGAAAAAAAGAATGTAGAAAGCGCATATAAAAAACAAAACAGGCAAACCACGGTTGAGGTTTACCTGTTTTATTATTTCACTTTTTAAATTATAAATGAGGCATATAAGTGCCATATATTTTTGTATATATTATTTAACAGGTTTTATGATATGATAAACGAATAAACAATTGGTTTTGAAAGAGGGGAAAACTTTGCTACAACTTGTAACGGGTACAGCGGGAACGGGTAAAACAACATATATTAAAAATGAAATACAAGAACGAGCAAAGAAAGGCGAATATTCTATATTGCTTGTTCCAGAGCAATATTCTTGGCAAGCAGAAAATGATATGTTTCGCTTACTTGAAGATGCGAAAAGCAAATTTGTAGAAGTGTACAGCTTTTCAAAGCTAGCACGTGTAGTAGAGACAACTTACGGTGGTGGCGCATTACCCGTTTTGGATGATGCCGCCCGCAACGTATTTGTGCGCCGTGCGATTGACGACTTAGGCGATGAAATACAAGTGTATAAACGGCATAGAAAAAACGGCGCCTTTTGTGAAATGTGTGCTGATGCCATAAAAGAAATGAAGCTTGCAGGGATAGAGCCATTTAAGCTTCTTCAAATTGCAAGGCAAGGCGGAGATAATTTTAAAAAGCTAAGCGAGCTTGCGCTAATTTACGCTGAGTATGAAGCGAAAATATACAAACAATATGTTGATGAAGAGACCCGCCTTTCCCGTGCTGCCGAAAAAATGGGTAACGATTTTTTTGAAGGTAAAAAGATATTTCTAGATGGGTTTGAAGGATTTACAGCGCCTGAAATTGACATGTTAAAACGCATTTTACAAAGCCCAAATGGCTGTACGGTTACCCTTACATTTAGTGATGATGTGCAAGAAAGAAATGACGAATATGGGTTATTTTCGCATACTAAAAAAACAGCATTATTACTGAAAAGCTTGGCAAACGAATTAAATGTAAAAGTAGAAGAAGATATTGCGTTACACAAAACATGGCGTTACAAAAAAAGTGGGCTTGCCAATTTAGATAAATTATTACGTGAAGAAAAAGCGACACAAAACAGTGAAGGATTGTTTGTAACGCAGTACACTTCTGTTTATGAAGAAGTGCAAAATGTGGCGGCGCAAATGCATTATTTGGCGGTAGAAAAAAATGCTACATATAATGAAATGGCCGTAGTTTGTAGAGACATGAAACCTTATAAAACCATTTTACAAAAAGCTGTTAAAACATATGGCATACCTGTTTTTTTTGATGATTCTTTTTCTGCTGAATATACAGCACCGATTGTGCTGATACGTGCAATTCTGTCTGTTGCAAACAAGGGCTTAAATACAACTGATATTTTGCGCATGATGAAAGCAAACATTTTAAACTTTTCACAAGAAGAAGTGACTGCACTTGAAAATTATGTTTTCACATGGCAAATTGTATATGCAAATGCGTGGGAGACACCTTTTGAGCTAAACCCATCAGGGTTTTCAAGCCGTATAAGCAAAGAAGAGCAAAACGAATTAAACATTGCAGAAAGCACACGAAAAAGAATAGTAGATGCACTGGCAGCTTTTTTGCAAAACATTAAAAAAGCTGACGGTAAAATGCTTGCAAAAGAAATTTATGTGCTATTAGACAAACTGGGTGCGCCCAAAGCAACTACTGCAAAAATTCATGACTTAAAACAAAGCAATTTACCTTTGGCGCAATATTTGCAACGCACGTGGGATGCCGCAATGGGCATGTTGAATGAAATGGTAACCTTAGTAGGAGATTACGAAATTTCAGCAAAAGAATTTGAAGAACTATTCTTACTATTTGTGCGTTCTTCTGACATAGGCGCTGCCCCTCAAAATGTTGACCAAGCCATTTTTACAACAGCTGACAGAATGCGTTTAACCCAACCCAAATATGTGTTTGTACTGGGTATGGGTGAAGGGCAATTTCCCGCTTTGTCTGAAGGAGGAGGTTTGCTTTCATACGCAGATAGAGAACTAATTGAAACAGAAGGCATTGAAATGCAAGGTGCGTACCTTAACCGTGCTAGAAGAGAAAACTTGTTTTTTTATAAAGCATTAACAGCGGCATCTGATGAACTATACATTAGTTACTCTGAGCATGATGGTGAGCTACAAACGTTAACGGCTGCCGTTGCTGAAGCAGTAGAAGAACTTGACATAAAGCCTTTGCAAATCTCTTTTGCAAAGCAGGCAGCAACCCCCACGGCTGCTATGGAAACGTATGCAGCAAAGCTTGACTTTGCCAGTGCAGAAATGGAAAGCCTACGTGTTGCGCTAGAAAAAGCTACACCGCAAGAAATGCAAAATTTGCAAACTTATATGAATGAAGTGCATTTTACAGCACATGATTTACCAACACTCAAAAAAATAATCGGTCAAGAAATTCGTTTTTCTCCATCACGGGCAGAGCGGTATTTTTCATGCCCATTTTCTTACTA
This sequence comes from uncultured Oscillospiraceae bacterium, assembly GCA_964637735.1. GTDB lineage: Bacteria > Bacillota > Clostridia > Oscillospirales > Ruminococcaceae > CAZWXJ01. The sequence continues at coordinate 2,968 of CAZWXJ010000090.1, forward strand.
TTTGCAATATGTGCTACGCATAAAAGCAAGAAACAAAGTAGAACTTTCCCCTATGGAAAGCGGGAATTTCATTCATTTCATCATGGAGCAAATTTTGAAAGTAGGTATTGATGAATTCAGTACATATCATAAAAACATACTAACCAAAAAGGTAGATGCATTAACAGAACTTTATATACAACAGAACATGCAAGGAGACATTACACAAACACAGCGCTTTCAAAACTTATTACGTAAATTGAAAAAAGAAACAGTAGAATTATTATTGTTTGTAATTGAAGAACAAAAACAAAGCGATTTTCACCCTGTTTCCTATGAACTTGACATTGGAAAAGATGTAAGGCCATTACAACTTACTGCTGAAAACGGTGAGCAAGTGTGGGTAACCGGCAAAATTGACCGTGTTGATGTAATGGAAAAAGATGGAAAACGTTACATACGTGTGGTTGACTACAAAACAGGCACAAAAGAATTTTCTTTAAATGAAGTATATTATGGGCTTAACACACAAATGCTAATTTACTTGTTTACGCTTTGCAAAAACACTGATGATTTGCAGGAAGAAACGTTGCCTGGTGGCGTACTTTATTTACTGGGAGATGCCCCGCCTATTGCTGGTGAGCGCCCTTACGATGAAGAGGTGAAAAAAGTCTATAAAACCGACGGGCTTGTTTTAAATGATGAATCTGTTTTAGAGGGGATGGACAAAAGCAAAGAAGGGCTTTTTATTCCCGTAAAATATAAAAATGGTGAGGTTACAAAAGGGTCGATAAAATATCTGGCGTCCCTTGAAAAAATGGGCAAGATAGAACAACATATAGAAACCTTGCTAACCGACATGGCGAGCGATTTGCTTGCTGGTGAAATTGAAGCATACCCTGTGCGAGACACTAGCGGTAAAACAAACCCGTGTAAGTATTGCGAATATATCTCTGTGTGCAGGCACAGAGAAGGCATGCAAGAACGAATGTTAGAGGCTCAAAAAGGTGTTTTTGAAGAGGAGGAAACCGCATAATGGAATGGACTTTTGCGCAAGAAAAAGCGATAGAAGACAGAGGCGGTACCTTGCTTATTAGCGCGGCAGCGGGCTCAGGGAAAACAGCAGTTTTAACAGAGCGGGTTGTGCAAATGATGACAGACGAAGAAAACCCAATTGACGCTGACAAATTACTGGTGGTAACCTTCTCAAATGCGGCGGCGGCTGAAATGCGTGCCCGTATAGCCAAAAGGTTAAATGAAAAAATAAAAGAAAACAAATATGACCCACGTCTTGAAAAACAGCGGTTGCTTTTGGGTAGGGCCAGAATTGAAACCATACATGCTTTCTGCCTTGATTTATTACGTGAATTTTTCAATGAATTAGACATTCCAGCGGACTTTATGGTAGCAGATGAAGGAACGCTTGCGCCACTTCGAAATGATGCGCTAATGCAAACAAAGGAAGTGTTTTATAACGATGAAAACTTTGTAAAACTAGCAGGGCTTTATGGGCGCTCTCGAAATGATTCCGCACTGCAAGAGCTTATTTTAAAACTATATGAACTATCACGGTCTCTTCCTTTTCCTGAGCAAAGCTTGCAGCAAATGGCAAATATGTATGGCACAGAAATCCCCTTTCTTGAAACACCTTGGGGTGAAGAGCTACTAGCATATGCAGTAAGCCTTGTACAAGAAGCACAAAAAGCTGTTTCACAAGCGCTTGATATCATTTCAGAAAATGAAGATTTATTACCTTACCAAGCAACATTAGAAGAAGATGATGCGTGTTTTCATGAAATAGCAGAGCTACTTGCCAAGAAAAAATGGAATGAAGCGGCAATTTTTTGCAAAGGTAGAAAACTACCTGCGTTAAAACCTGTGCGCAAAGGAAACATAGAATTAAGAGAGATAGTAAAAACAACGCATACTTCGGCAAAAGAAGCACTGAAAGAGTTGCAAGAAAAAGTGCTGATATGCACTGAAAAAGAATATAAAGAAGACAGAGAAGAATTTGCTCCTATGGCAATGGCATTAACACAGGCTGTTAGCAAATTCCAAAGCTTGTTTTTTGAAATGAAAGTTGAAGAAAAATTGCTTGAATTCTCAGACTTTGAACATTTAGCAGTTACTTTATTGTTAAATGAAGATGGTACCCCGACAGAACATGCCAAAATTATTCAAAGCCGTTTTGACATGATTATGATAGACGAATTTCAAGACACCAGCACCATTCAAAACCAAATTTTTGAAGCCATTGCAAAACCCGAAAAAGACAACTTATTTTTTGTGGGAGATGTAAAACAAAGTATTTATAGGTTCAGGCAAGCGAACCCAGGCTTGTTTATACAAAAAAAAGAAGATTATGCACATATTGAAGAAAAAAAATACCCTGCGGAAATTGTTTTAGGGCATAATTTTCGCAGTAGCGAAGCTGTTGTGCATGGTGTGAACGATGTTTTTTCTTCTATCATGAGTAAACAAGTTGGTGAGATTCGCTATACAGAAGAGGAATATTTGGTGCAAGGTACGGAAAACAATAATGATGCCAGCACAGGGTTTTCGTTTCATTTTGTGGAAACAGAAGAAGACTTTGATGAAGCGGATTATGTTGCAAACCTCATTTTTGAAATGATGCAAAATAAAGAATTGGTTGCAGAGAAAAATGGTACTTTGCGCCCTTGCACATACGGAGACTTTTGTATTTTATTGCGGGCACCTGGAAAGGCAGCGCAAAAATATATTGACGCTTTGGAAAAGCGAGGCATTCCTGCTTATAGTGACTTAGGGCAAGACTTATCGGCATCATGGGTGCTGCAACCCGTTATTTCAGTGCTACAAGCTATTGACAACCCTGCACAAGATATTTCATTGTTGGCGGCAATGTTGTCTCCTTTATTTGGGTTTACACCAGATGAGGTAAACGCCCTACGTGCCAAACAATTAAGCGGACCATTTTATGCCACTGTTTTAAAAAGCGATGATGAAAAGGTAAAGCAATTTTTAAAAGAATTAAATGACTATAGAAACATGGGCATAGTGTTGCCTGTACACGAGCTAATTGAAACCTTGCTTGACAGAACAGGCTATGCCATTTATGCAGCAGCGCAACCAGAGGTGCAGTATGCTGGCGAGGAACTGCGCAGTTTTGTAAGCTGGGCAGAAAATTATAGTGCAGTTGGCTATGGAGGGTTAAGCGGTTTTTTGAAAACCGTTGCAGACACAGCTGAACATGGTGGTTATAAAAAACCACTTGCAGCTGCCAGCAAAATGGGGCAGGTTGGCATCATGAGTATCCATCGTTCAAAAGGGCTTGAATTTCCGTTTTGTATTTTGGCGGAAACGGGTAAAAAGTTTAACACGATGGATTTAAGTAAAAACATGT
>CAZWXJ010000091.1:0-6229 GCA_964637735.1 uncultured Oscillospiraceae bacterium
TGCCACAAAAACCGAAAAAGACTTTTTGATTGCAGCGCTTGATGAAGAAGAACGTGCACGTATTGAACGTGAGGACGAGCAAACCCTAATTTTGGTTGATACCCCAATTGCAGAAAACAATGGGCAAACCTTTGTACACAGCACCATACCATTCGGCATTATTTTAACGGAAGAGAACATGATTACGGTTTGTTTAAAAGAGACTGCGTTGATGCGCTCTTTTGCAGAAGGGCTTGTAAAAGGGTTTTCAACCAAAAAACGCAACCGCATGACCTTGCAAATGCTACATAAAAATGCAACTTTATTTTTGTTTTATTTGCGGCAGATAGACAAAGCCAGTTTACGTGTGGAAAATGAACTACATCTGTCTATGAAGAATAAAGAACTCATTCAAATGATGGGCCTTGAAAAAAGCCTTGTATATTTTTCAACAGCATTAAAGGCAAACGAAAATGTTTTAGAACGCTTATTGCGTGTAGACTTTGTGCGCAATTACCCTGATGACAAAGATTTACTAGAAGATGTTATTATAGAAAATAAGCAAGCCATTGAAATGGCAACCATCTACCGGGACATCATGGGTGGAACCATGGATGCTTTTGCATCAGTCATTTCAAACAATTTAAATATTGTTATGAAAACATTAACGTCCATTACCATTGTTATGTCTATACCTACCCTTATTTACAGCTTTTGGGGTATGAACGTACCGTTGCCTTTTGAACATAACCCGCTTGGGGCACTGTATGTCTGTATTTTTTCAATTGTGGTAAGCGTTGTCATCACATGGGCAATGAAAAAGGGCGATTGGTTTTAGCCAGAAGCAGGTGTAATTTATCAATACAAAAAACCGATGTGAATCGGTTTTTTTGATATAAGAAAGGCATTATGTTTTATGAAAAAGAGTAGTATATTATATATTTTAATTTTGTTAGTTTGTGGGTTTGTACCAGGGCTGTTTATTTTCATGGCAGGCATAAATAACACACAAGCCATATTTTTATATGTGTTGTTTAGCGGCGTTTTAACAGCACTTTTATTTCGGCTTGGCGGAAATATTATACTGGACAAACGGTTTGATAACTTACAAGACAAAATGGCTGAAAAAGGATACGCACCTGAAGATAGTTTTCGCTCATTATTGGTTATGATGTGGATTAATACAGAAGAAAAAAGAGTTGCCGTGTTGCCACGCTTGAACCCGTGGAAGCCGCAAGAATTTGAAGGGAGCACCATTCAAGACGTGAGCATTGTGAACGCAGAAGATGTTTTTGGCAATACCAAAGAAGTCTCACTACTGGTAACCATGCAAAGTGATATGTTCAGTGTACCCATGTTTATATCTGCTAGAAAAGGGTTTCCAGTGCAATCACCCTATGTGCAAGCGGCACTTAAAAATGCAGAAAAATATAAAAAATTATTGCTACAAATAAAATAAGTAAAAGCATGTGTAATACACATGCTTTTACTTTATTATAAATTAAAGAGACAAATTGCCATCTACAGGTACAGTAATAGGTTTTCCGTTTTCATCAAGCAAGGGGGTCAGCCCCACTCCTGAACTATTTGTTACGTATAAATACTGTACGCCAGTAAAGTTGTCAATTATTACTTTATAGGTCATAAAACTTCCCTGTGAGTACACTTCCTCAAACCTATTTTCTTTTGCCATGTTTTACACCTCTTTACTTTTTTCAATGGTTGAAAGCAGCCATGTTTTAAATTTTGGCAAATCAAGGTCTAATGCAACATGGCAGTTGGGTTCGTTTTGCCAGCGCCAACCCATAGCTACCATGGTATGCCCAAAGGTATAAGTGCCCTCACATTCCACGTCTACATAATACTTTTCAGTGTTTACAATGCCACTGTGAATATGGGCAGACAGCGCAAGGGCGTCATGCATCAAAGCGTCCTCGCCACCTTCGGCCAACCGTTCCAACATAAAATCTAAAATATCTGCGGTGAAATGCAGCCTTAGTATCTACTTTGCGTAAAAAGGCAACGTCATCAGCATTCATAATGGCTTTTTCAGTAACATCAAGCCCAACCATTGTTACGTCTTTCATGCCGCTTTGTAAAACAATACGTGCGGCTTCAGGGTCACAAAAAATGTTAAACTCTGCCACGGTAGAGGTATTACCACCCACAACAGCACCGCCCATGAAAGTGAACTTTTTTATCAGCGAAGGTAAATCAGGATAAATGCGAATAGCAGTGGCAATGTTGGTAAGCGGGCCAACGGCGACAAGTTCTAATTCGCCACCACATTTTACAGCTTCTTCATAAATTGTTTTGGCAGCAGTTTTTGCGCTGTAAGCAGCATCCGTATGCGGAAGCGAAACACTACCGAGGCCCTCTTGCCCGTGTGTGCCAAGGCGGCGAATTTTTGCAAGGTCTCTCAGAAGCGGGGTTAAACACCCCTTTGCAACAGGGTAGCTTAGCCCTAAGTAATGCACAAGGTCAAGCGTGTTTTGGGCAGTGTACGGTAAGTCTACATTGCCAGTAACACAGGTAATGGCACGCAGGTCAATTTCATCTGCATAAAATGCAGCAATCAACGCTATGGCATCATCTGTGCCAGTGTCACAGTCAATAATCAATGGTCTTTTTTTCACAATGAACCTCCTCAAAAACTTTTTAATATTGTATACTTTGATATGTATTTATGTGTTATTATAATACAAAATTCTTTTGATTGCATTAAACGGAGGAGAAAACTTGAATATTTATGACCAGCATTTGCATACAAATTTTTCGCCAGACTCTAGGGAAGAAATGGAGCATTATGTTCAAAAAGCTAAAGAGAATGGAGGCACACGTTTTACGACCACTGAACATTTAGACTTTTGGGCACATGCAAACGACGGAAGAGATATTATTCCGGACTATGATATGCAGCGTTTTACAGCCAAGATGCTTGCGGATAAATATAACATAGACGTATTGTTTGGTGTGGAAGCAGGGTATAGGGCAGCATTTCATGATAGAATGGAAGAAATGATTGCGAGCCAGCCGTTTGATGTAGTGCTTGCCAGTGTACATGAAAACGATGAATATGATTTTTACGAAATAGCCATAACGGGTGCCCGCACCCCTGAGGATGTGTTCGGTGAATATTTGAGTCTTGTGAAAAATATGGTTACCAATTTCAAAAACTTTGATGTACTTGCCCATATTGACTTTCCGCTGCGGTTTATGGGAGATATAAACTTAGCACCATTTGAAGAAAAGGTAAAAGAAATATTTTCTATTTTAATGGCTGATGAAAAAGCGTTTGAATTAAACACCAAAACCATTACAACTTGTGGCATAGAGTATTTTGAACAGTATTTGAAATGGTATACGGAATGCGGCGGCAAGTATATTTCATTAGGAAGTGACGGGCATGACCTACGTGCGCATAAAATTCATTTTGAAAAAGCCGTTCCCTTATTAAAAAAATATGGCGTGCAAGAGCTAAGTTATTATAAAAACCGCAAGCGGTTTGGTATAGAACTATAAATGAAAAGAGTATCCGAAATGGATACTCTTTTTTGCTAAGCATTTTTCATCAGTTCGTAAAACAGTTCAATGCCACGTATATAACTTTCTTTTGCAATGCGCTCTCCTGCAGAGTGAATGCGCCCAAAGTCTTCTAATATGTTGAAGAAAGGACCAACTCGGTAAACATTATTGCACACATTGTGAAATATTTTTGCGTCTGACCCCGCCGTCATAATGTAAGGTGCGGTCACGGCTACCTCAGGGAACAGGCGGTCAATGGTTGAAGTGATAAACTTGAACTCTTCACCACTTCCTGAAACAGGGCTTGGCTCCATAGCGGAAAGCGCAGTTACTTCCACATCATTTCCAACAACTGAACGAATATGATTTAGTGCACCCTCGCAAGTGTCATCAGGTGCAATGCGGCAGTTAATAACTGCGGTGGCGGTTTGCGCCAAAACATTTGGTGCGGGTGAGCCACTTGCCATAGTAGGTGCCGTGGTGGTACGTACCATAGCGGCAGATGTAGGAGACTTTACAAGTTGTTTTAATAAAAAAGAACCAAGTAGCTTGCGGTTTTTAATAACGGTGCTAAGTGGTGGTTTCATAAATGGTGCAAGGGTGTCAAACATTTCGGTAACAACAGGGTTTAAGCTTGCTTTGCAAGGCTGCTTTTCAATGGCGTCTACTGCACGGCAAACATTGCCAAGTGCAGAACGAGCAGGTGGCATACTGGCATGCCCGCCAGCTTGCTTGCAAGAAATCTCAACGTCCATATATCCTTTTTCGCAAAGCCCAACAAGTGCAATAGGTTTGTCAATTCCAAAACCAGCGCCATCAAAAAAAGCACCACCTTCATCAATTACAAATTTTAACTGCACACCACGTTCTTCAAGTGTGCGGCTAATGGCAACAGCGCCAGAGTCAGGTAAATTCGTACCAGTTTCTTCATTATGCCCAGAAATAATATAAATATCTTGCTTTGGTGTGAATCCTTCAACAATCAAAGCTTCCATTGCCTCAAAAATAGCAAAAAGTTGCCCTTTCATGTCAAGCGTACCACGTCCCCAAATATAGGTTTCATCCATGTCTCCGCTGAAACCGTCATGCCCTTCCCATGTAGCATTGGTTGCATCACCATCAGGCACAACGTCTTGGTGGCCCATAAAAGCAATGCCTGGTGCGTCAGAAGTTCCTTTCCAGCGGTATAACAATGCATAATTTTCAAATTTTTCTACTGTGCAAGTACTATGCACCTTCGGAAACTGCTTTGCGAGGACAGCATGCAATTTGTCAAATTCTGCAAAATCAATAGCAGAGCGGTCATTATAGCTTACCGTTTTACAACGAATACCTTCTTGTAAATTTGTAAAAGCTTTGGCTTGGTCAATTTTCATAATAATACTCCTTTATCAATTGTTTTTAATATATAGGAAAGGTCAATAAACCTTTATTTTCTTGAGATGCAGTATTAATGAAAGTGCATACAGCTATAAAATCATCTTGCATATCTTGTTTGTCAAACTGGTGTGCAGGTATAAAAGCTTTTTTCACAGTGTGCAAGTTGTGAAATTTCAAAAGCGTGCTCGGCTCTATGTTTGCAAGAATGGAAGCGATTTGTTTTACTTCATTTGGTGAAATGAAAAGGGCAGGTTCACACATCGAAAAAGCGACACCGTTTAGTGTACCTTCTATCGCTTGAAAAATAAAGGCTTCCCCATTTGCATCGGCAACTATTTCTCCGCCGAAGAACAAGGGAGACAAGGTATTTTCATCTTTTTTTGCAATGGTAGACAAAACAGCTTCATAATAACGTGAACACAACATAGGGCATTGTAAAAGTGTATTTACAAATGCTTCTTCATCAACCGTACCGCTGGCGTACCCCTGTATGAAGGAAGTGTCTACAGGGAAGAAAAGTTGAGCGGGTTCTATTTCACCTAACGCTTCAAGCGTATCTTCCTCATCAAGAACAGAGTCATCTGCATCAGGCGCATATGTTTGGGGGACCTCATCTGTCGCAGCACGCAAAGCGTTTTGTACATCTACTACATTCGCCCCCGCAGAAAGCAATACAGACATTTGCTGTGCAATGAACACAGACAGTTCATTGTTTGCATCTTCCGCCTCACTGCCTGAAAGTGTGCGTACATGTGCCATTTTTTCTTTTACTTGCTCTGCAAATTGGTCAATTTTCTCGTTCATACGCTTTCCTCAATCATTCCTATTTTATTTTAGCAAATGGTGCAGTAAAGTCTACCCCAGCTGGTAATGGTTTTTGAAGTAATAAACCGTATAAGTTAGATGCCGTGGCAGAATAAGCAGCAACCTGCTTAGTGTTTGCGTTTACCCCTGCAAGGGTAGCAAGAGAGTGTGATAACGGCAGCGTAGCCGTTTGCTTTATTTCTGTTAAAAGTGCGGTGCCTGTTTTACTTGCACCAAGCAAATGTAAGTAGGGTGGTGTTTTTGGCAAGCTGTTTTCAAACCCAAGGGCGGCTGCAAAAACAAGCCGACGAATGCGTGAGTGTGTATACCGTTTGCTTTTTAACAAGGCATAAAGCTGGTTTAATGAAGAGGCTTGTTGTATAGAAGTATAAAGTAAGTTGTGTAGCCCTTCGCTTTCACCTAAAGTAGAAACAAAATCTTCTTTTTGTTTTGTGCGTAAAATAGAAAGAAGGGCAGTGTCTAACTGTTTATTTGGTATATGAAAGTTGCCTTCTTGCAAAGCTTCTTTGTATAAAGCATG
>CAZWXJ010000092.1:0-6076 GCA_964637735.1 uncultured Oscillospiraceae bacterium
CGTTTGCCACCATGGCTTACATTTTACCTGTTAATATGTCAATTCTCAGTGCAGCAGGGTTAGAGCAAGGCGCCGTATTTTTGGCGACAGCACTAGGTGCCGTTATTGGTACGGTGTTAATGGGCTTGCTTGCGGGGCTGCCTTTTGCACTTGCCCCTGGCATGGGGCTAAATGCCTTTTTCGCTTTTTCGGTTGTACTTGGCATGGGCTTTTCGCCTGCATTTGCCTTGGCCGCTGTTCTCACCGAAGGTCTCATCTTCATTCTGCTAAGCTTAACAGGTGTACGCACCGCATTGTTTAACGCCATCCCGCTTTCTTTGCGCAATGCAGTTGCGGCGGGTATTGGGCTGTTTGTTATGTTTATTGGCTTGCAAGGCGCAGGCATTATTACAGGCAACGCCAGCACGTTGGTTGAAGTCAACCCGAACCTTTCCACCACTACCGTTGTGCTTGCCATCATCGGCATTGTTATTACCTTAATCCTCTGGATTAAAAAGGTAAAAGGCGCATTGCTACTTGGCATTTTGGCAACTTGGGTACTTGGCATTGGCGCACAGCTTGCAGGCCTTTATGTTGTGAACCCTGACGCTGGCGCATTCTCTTTAATCCCGCAAGGTATTTTCAGTTTAAACCTCAACTTCTCCTCCATTGGTCTCTGCTTTGACGGGTTCCGTGAAGCATTCTCAAGCGGGGCAAACATTGCAAAATTTGCAGTGGTTGTACTTACCTTCTTGTATGTTGACATTTTTGACACGCTTGGCACGCTGTCAGGCGTGGCTACCAAAGCCAAAATGCTTGACGAAAACGGCGAACTACCAGGCATGAAGGGCGCCCTTTTGGCAGATGCCATTGGTACCACCGCTGGCGCTATTCTCGGCACGTCTACCGTTACCACTTTTGTAGAGTCTGCTGCTGGTGTTGAAGAAGGTGGGCGTACAGGGCTTACCGCCATTACCACTGGGCTATGCTTCTTGCTTGCCATTCCATTCTTCCCCGTTGTCAGTGCCATTCCTGGCTTTGCAACAGCACCCGCCCTTGTTGTGGTAGGTATTATGATGCTTGAACCACTTGGCAGCCTTGACTTCACTGACCCTGTACAGCTCATTCCAACAGGCATTACCGTTGGCTTTATGGTGATGGGCTATTCCATCAGTGCTGGTTTGCAATGGGGTATTCTTAGCTACTTGCTGGTAAAAATTGCCAGTGGCAAAGCGAAAGACATCAACTTCATGATGTGGATTTTAGGCGCACTGTTCCTTTTAAAAATGTTTGTATTTGACCGTTTGGTTTAATCTGTTTTACAACAAAAAGCCCGCTTGCACAAATGTGCAAGCGGTTTTTTTTGCTACGCTTTTATTAAAGTAAGCGTAAATTCTTCATCAATTGCCATCATTTTTTTTGTTTCATTTGGGCTGCAACTTATTTTATTCTTCCGCCAATTTACGCCATAAGAACCTTTAAAGTAAATATGTGCATTTTCATATTGAAAGCTTGTTCCATCATACGCACTGGCATCATATATAGTAAGTCTACCTCTGCCCCTGTCAAATGAAACACAAAGCGCATGCTCCACACCCATTTCGTCTATATATATCCCTTCAAAAAGAAAGATTGCTTGATACATTTCACTATCATAGTCAACGTAAACAACTATATTTTGGTTTTCGCTAACCCATGTACCTGTTTTCAATTCCTCTTTTTGCCTCATTCTGTCAAATATCATCCCCATAGCTATACCTGCAATAAAAAGTACAATTGCCCAAACAACAAGCCACATTGCCTTTCCGCTATTATCTTTCTTCATGCACAATCCTCCATTTGTTAATTAACAACAATATATGACATTATGTAACCTTCATTTGCTATCCATTCATCAATAGAAAGTGTGAAAATTTCTTTTGGGGGGTCATTACTTAAATTATAAATAATGTATCCGTCTTTGCGTGGGTCATATGTTATAGTTACATAATGCCCACCAATGCTATTTTTACCTGCCCACATATACTGCATAATCACAGCATTATTGTTTTTCAACATGCCATTAAAACTTTCAGGTGGGGTGGTGCTGTACGTGGCATTTGCGCCTTGCTGGTTTAAATAGTCTGTTATTGTCTGGGCATCATGCCCAAAGTTACCCCACACGCAAGCCACCTATGTTGTTTAGAGCGTGGAATCCTATTCTTTTACCAGCACTAAAGTAAACGCTTCATCAATTTCCATTATTTTTTTTGTTTCCTTTGGGCTGCAACTTACTTTGTTATTCCATAAGTTCACACTGTAATAACCGTCAAAATAAATAATGGCATTCTCATACTCAAGCTTTACACCGTCAAATGCCGCTGCGTCATATATGGTCAGGTTTCCTCTGCCTCTGTCAAATGAAACACAAATTTTATGTTCTACACCTGCATCATCTATATATAGCCCTTCAAAACGAAAGATGGCTTGATACATTTCACTTTCATAGTCTACGTAAACAACAATGTTTTTCTCTTCGCTAACCCATGTACCAGTTTTCAATTCGTCCGAAGGTCTCATGAAAGCAATCAGAATAGCTATAACTGCCCCCAATATGAATACTGTAGAAACCATAATGGTTATCCACGTTGCATGCCAATTCTCTTTTTTCATACTTAATTCCTCACTTACTAATTAACAATAATATATGACATTACATAACCTTCATTTTCTATCCATTCATCAATAGACGTTTCAAAAACTTCGGTTGGTGGCTCATCATCTAAATTATAAATAATATATCCATCTTTACGTGGGTCATATGTTACCGTTACATAATGCCCACCAATCTTTCTTTCGTTTGCCCATGTGTATTGTAAAATTACGACATTATTATTTTTCAATATACCATTAAAACTTTCAGGTGGTGTTGTATGATAAGTTGCGTTACATTCATGGTTATTCAAATAATTTGTTATTGCTTGTGCATTGTACCCAAAATTTCCATTCACCCGCAAACCACCCATTTCGTCTAACTCTTTAATAATTTCCGCAGGAGGTTGATATTTCCCTAATAATTGAAGCGCATTATAAGTAGCTATCCATCCACATCCATTCCCTGCGGTATTATTTGCTCCTACACGTAAATCTTTGATACCTTCTGTTACTCCCTGCCCATTTATCATCACACCTAGGCCATATCCGTCTTTTATTTCTTTGTTAAATATATAATTCTCAGCATTTGTATAATACAATCCTGTATCATTATTCAAATAAGGGTTATATGCTGGCAATGAAGCAATACTGTTTAACACACTATTCCCTGCTTTGCCCAACACATTACTGCCTTTTGCAATAGTTTCCGCAATAGTTTCGTTAAATTGCCATTTCAAAGTTTTGTTGTTTCTTTCTTCTTCTGGTATAGGCATCGGCACGCCAAATTCATCATATTTTATGGGCACCACACTGTTTTTCAAAGAAAAAGCATTCTGCTCTGGTTGCCCTGCAGTTTTATTTATGTTTGCCACATAAGGCAAGGGCATTGTGTTTGCACGGTTTTGCACGTTTTGCCTGTCCGCTTCTTCTTGCCACAGGGTAAGTTTGTTTTGCATTTGTGCCAGCAAATCAATATCTGCAAGGTTTTTTTCTTCGACGGCTCTGTCTGCTACGCTGTTAAATGCGGCTTCGTGTTCCAATTGGTCAATTTGGGTTGCCAACATGGTAAGGGCTTGTTTGCTATTTAATGTATCAATATTTTTTGTATCTGTCAAACTTGCAAACAGTTCTATTTGGGGCATGCTTAGCTGCACCGCCTTGTTTCCATTTTCAAATGCCTTTATCGGGTTTATTTCGGGTTTTCTTGCATCAAAAACCATGTCTACCATGTTTGGCTTTTCATCATCAATGTCTTTGCCATTTAATATATCCATGGCATACATCAACGCCTCTTGCCCCAATTCACTTGGGCTACGCTGAATTTCATTTTTATAAACAGGCTTTTGAAATACATCTACATCTGTTCTCACAGAAGGTGTGAAAATGGGTTCTCTTTCCTTGTTACTGAGTACCTCTTTTATAGGCATACTTTTTGTAATGTCTAATTCTATTATGTCTTTCTTCTTTTTTTCAATTGCATTTTTCCAGTTGTTCATTTTGTTTTCTCCTTTTTTAAATTCAATTTTTTACAGGGTTAGTGTAAATTAATTTTAGACGGATTCTACACCTCTATTTTCACAATTTGTAAAATGTAGTGGGATCCTTTTCTAATATTTAATTCACCCCAAACCGTAAAAAGCTATTCATTTCTTCGGCACGCAAGCGTTCTTCGTCCTCTTCTGCTGCAAGGGGTAAGCTTGCAGGTTGCGGGCGCCCTGCCACAAAATAGCGTATGGCATCTGGCGCATGGGTAAGTTCATGCGGGGTTGTAGCTACATCGTTCGGGTTTTTGTCATCATACTGCAAGGCAGGCAAGGTTCTAATCAGGTTGCGGCAAGTTTCAAACACACGCAACCCCGCTGTTGGTGCGCTATGTTCATCAAGGGCAGGTTGTAGCCACTCTTTCAAATCAAGCCAGCCTTGCACCCGCTCGTTGCTGGCTTTGCGCAGGTAAATGCCTTCTTCGGCGAATTTATCTGCTATGCTTTTGCCTGTGTCTTTCTGCCTGTTCCAAAGGTCTGGTGGTGCAATGTATTCATCTACCTTTTCACCTTGCGCTTTTATTAGCTTTGCGGCGGCGGTGGGTAATACGCTTTTCCCGCCTTGCTCGGCGTTGTCTCTGCCTGTGTATATCTCTTTATATACATAGGCTCGCCCCATACCATCTACCGCAACAAAATAGCAAGCGAACATATCAAGCCCGTAGTCCATCGTTACATACCTGCGCCACCAATGCGGTATGGCAAAAGGTTTCAGCACATGTATTTCTGCATTCCACTCGCTGAAATATTGCCCTTCAAAAATGTCCCAGTCTCCGTGCAACAGCGCCTTTTTGTCTTTGTCAGACAAATTTTCAAGCCGTCTCAAATAGGCGGGGTCCTTCTCCATCAAAATGGGATTGTCTTGCAATTTCGAGGGCAAAAACAGCCGTGTACCGTGCTCAGTCTCTATGCAAGTTGCAGGTGGGGCGGGGTCAATAAAGCGTTTCTTCACCCACACATGCCCCACGCCTCCCGGGTTGGTGGTGCTTTTTATTTGTTTGGGGTAGCTGTTTGCCCCCCGTAGCCGAGAGATCAAGTAAATGTACATCTGCTCGGTGAAGTGGGTCAATTCATCAAAGCGTATGGTGTCATACTCGGCGCCTTGGTAGCGGTACACGTCTTTCTCGTTGTCACAATAGCCAAACTCTATTACGCTACCATTGGTGAACACCCCACGGTGGTTGCTTGCGTTGTACTTATAGGTTTTCTGCGGGTAAAAACTTAGGTGCTGTAAAATTAAACTGCGCTCAAGGTCTGGGAAGGTGCGCCGTAGCACTAGCTGGCGGCTGCCGGGGTACTGTAGGGCATACAACAACATGTCTATTAACTGCCCCCAGCTTTTGCCGCCTCCGGCGGCCCCTCCAAACAGCACTTCATCTTTTTTTGCCTCAATAAAATTCTTTTGCTTTTGCGTCAATTTCAACTTTAGTGTATGCTTTTTGCTGTTTGTTCGGGGTTCCCTCTCGGCCAAAGCTTCGCTTTCCCCACCGAACAAAACCTCGTCTTCTCTCGCTTCTATAAATTGCTTCTGTTTTTTAGTCAATTGTAATTCCATTTCTCTCTCCATATTCTTACTTATCAATTTCATTTGTCTTTTCCTGCCATTTTATTGTAGAATGAAGGAAGAAAGATTTTACACCTTGATTTTTACCTTTTGTGAAATCGAAGCTTTAAAAGCAATATGCTCTGGAAAAATAAACTAGCGAGAAAATTCATGAAAACCATTCAAAACAAACGTGGAATTGACCTGCACTTTCACGCATTGCTGGCAAGCCCACAAGCCCCAACCATACTATTCTGTTGCACGCCTGTTGTGCCAGCGGTTACGCTTCAAGCGTGCTATTTGCCTTTGCACAAAAAGGGGTTCAACGTGTTTGCGCTGAACTTTACAGGTATGGCGGGTGGCGGTGGTACCGCCGCTG
>CAZWXJ010000093.1:0-3284 GCA_964637735.1 uncultured Oscillospiraceae bacterium
CAATTTCCATTTCCCGTTAATAATTTCAAGCGTTGTTTCCACAGGGCATTTATGTTTTTCCATATTTCTTCTCCTCTTTTTGTTTTTGAAAACATAGTATTTTCAACATTTCTTCCCTTTTGGTACGTAGGGTTACAAATTTGTGCGTACTTGCTTTTATAAACTTATGTGATTATTATAGCATTATCAGCTGAGAATATCAATTCGTAAAGGAAGATACATTATGAAAAATCAAAATATCACATTTGAAACATTGACTGGAGAAAACATTATACAATGCAAAGACTTATGCAATGAACTAATGGCTTACCAAAAAAGCAAGGCAACCATTGCAAAAGAAGCATTTGACGCCATGAATTTTGAAACACGCATGAAACCAAGCTATGAAAAAGCGGCAGAGGCAAAAGTAATTATTGCAAAAGACAATGGCAAACCCGTTGGCTATGTTTTCTCAACTATTGACGAGTTTACTCCGCAAGCAGGCGAGCCACAATACCCCGCATGGGCGCCCGTTAAAGAAGGCGAAAAAATGCATGGCTTTACCCCTGATTGGCTTATTACCCCACAAAGAACTGGGGCATTAAGCAACCTTTATATTCACCCAGCCTACCGTAGCATCGGTCTCGGTGCACAATTATTCAATATGTCTGAAGAGTGGATGAACAGCTTTGATGATGTGAAATATACCTTTATTTATGTTTCAAACGGCAACGACAATGCATTTGCCTTTTATAAAAACCATGGGTACACATTTAGCCATGATGTATTTGGTGGCTTTATAAAAGCAATGTACCATGCAAAACCATAACCACTTACGCACTTGCAAAAAGGAGCACTACAAATGAAAAAATGGAATGAAAAAATAATAAATCTTTTTAATGCGTCACCAACAGTTGTTCTCGCCTCTGCAAGAGACTTAATAAACGTAACTGTTGTTGCCTTTAAGGCAATGCAAAGTGACGGCAACATTCTTCTTTATGATGTATTTATGAAAAAAACATTAGAAAATGTTGCACATAACCCTTATGTAACAATTGCCCTTCACAACCCTGAGACAATGGAAGGATACCAAATAAGAGGGCGTGCACGGTACATAACAAATGAAGACGTTATTGCACATGGAAATGCCATTACAAAACAATACAAGCTAACCACAAAAGGGGCCTTGCTTATTGAACCTCTTGGCGCATATGTACTTACACCAGGGCCTGACAATGGTGCGTTATTGTAATACGCTACTGGCACAATTTACGTTCTTGAACAAATATACTTCTCATTACCAACCATACAAACCCATAGCACAACGCGGCCCCACGTAACAAAAAATTGCTACGTGGGGTTGTATATGTTTTCAAATATGTATACGCAACTGCATACCCGCACCACTGTCTTCATGTGGGCACGCTACAAACTGAAATTGTTCATAAAATGCTTCTTTCCCTTTTGCTGCCGTAAGCCCTACCCAAACAGAAGTGCCTTTTATGCTATTCGCTTGAATATATGTAAGCAATTTGTTAATGATTTGCGTACCAATTCCCTTTCCTTGCCACTGCGGGTGTATAACAATGTCTTGCATATACCAATATTTTGCGCCATCGCCCACTAGCCTACCCATTGCTATGCTTTCATTCCCCGCTTTCACCACTATATTAAACAGCCCATTTTGCAAGCCTTTTTCTATTTGGGCAAGGTGTTCACCCCACCCGACAGATTCTTTCAATTTTAAAACATCTTGCGGGGTCAATTCATTTTCCAAATACTGAATGTCCATTGTTATCATCCTTTTCGCCAAAATTCTCTTGTAAATATATTGCTATTATACCTCATAGAAACAAAAAAAGAACAGCACCATGGCTGCTCTTTTTTATATTGATAATTATTTATTATTTCCTGTTGCAATAAACGGTGCAAGTGTGCCAGCAAGTCCTGCAACCGTCATGGTTTGTAGCACTATTTTACCAGGGCCTGTTACCCGGGTGTTGAATAGCCCTTCACCGCCAAATGCAATGTTTTTCAAACCTTTTACCATCTCGGTGTCAATTGAGCAAGTCTCGTCCATCATTACAAGGCAACCAGTATCTAAAATCATACTTTGCCCCGCTTGCAGTTCATATTCAACGGCAAATCCATCTATTTCAATGAACGCTCTGCCTGTACCTGAAAGTTTTTGCATAATGAAGCCTTCTCCGCCAAAAAGCCCCGAGCTTATTTTCTTTTGGAAGAATATATCAAGGTCTACGCCCATTTCAGATGCCAAGAAGGCACTTTTTTGGCAAACTACTGTTTTACCTGGTTCAAGGTCAATCACACGAATAGAGCCTGTAAAGCTTGAGCCGAACGTAATCATGCCAGGGCCGCCTTTGGCAGTGTATACGTTTTGGAACATAGACTCACCTGAAACCAGCCTACCAAATGCTTTGCCAAGCCCGCCGCCTGCATTTGTGTCCATTTCCATGTTTGGTGTCATCCACACCATAGAGCCCCGCTCGGTCTTCATAGATTCGCCTTCTTGTACCTGGCACTCTACAACCGGCATTGGTTCGCCAATAATTTTGTATTCCATTTTGTTCCTCCATAAAATATAAATTCTAAATATGGCAGAATTTCCACCATACTATAAGACGTATTTTTCACAAGAATTTCTCATGTTATACACATTTGCTACCATTTTTATTTATGGTAGTGCTTGAAATACCTCTCCAATCGGTTCATGTATTGTAATGCTTGCCTTACTGTCAGCACTGGTGGCACTTTTGTTCACCGCAACCAAATGCTTCCCTGTAAAATATTCTACCAGCCCCGCCGCTGGGTATACAGAAAGGCTCGTTCCGCCAACAATCAGCACATCTGCCATTTGTACATATTGCACCGCACGCTCATAGGCGCCATCAGGCAAAGTCTCGCCATACAGTATGACATCTGGTTTAATAATGCCTCCGCACGAACATGTGGGTATACCTTTTGCTTTTAATACATATTCTGCGTCATATTGTTTTCCGCATTGCATACAGGTGTTATGGTGTACAGTGCCATGTATCTCTACAACCGTTTTGCTACCCGCTTTTTGGTGTAGTCCATCAATATTTTGGGTAATAACGGCTTTCATTTTTCCCTCTTGCTCCCACTGTGCAAGTTTCAAATGGGCAGGGTTTGGCATGGCTTGCAAAAACAGCATGTTCTTTTTATAAAAGTCATAAAATGCGCTGGTATGCTGCATAAAAAAGTCATGGCTAATAATTACTTCTGGTGGCACAGTACCTTTTTGTGCATATAACCCTTCTGCA
>CAZWXJ010000093.1:3294-6018 GCA_964637735.1 uncultured Oscillospiraceae bacterium
GAATACCGCTTTCGGTGGACACACCTGCCCCACCGAAAAACACAATATTCCCGCCTTCATTGATTATATTTTGCAAGGCGTGTAGCATTTTCTCACACCCTTTTCAATTACAATTAGCCTACCAGTAATTTTTTTAATTTGGCAATTTCTTCGTCAGTTAAGCCAATGCTTTTCAAATAGCTTTCTGCATCTCCATAGGTGGCATACAAATGGTCAAGTGCTTTTTGCATGTTTTCAGGTTTTGAATACATCATGTGTTCAAAGTCTGTCATGCCTTGTTTTTTCAGCATCTCAATTTGGTTTTTAATGTTTTCTGCTGAATACACTTCGCTCAGCGCATAGTCTTCTAAAACATCTTCATCTGAAACACCAGCCAATTTCAAAAGCAGCATTGCTGTTGTTCCCGTTCTGTCTTTTCCTGCTGTGCAGTGGAACAAACGCAGTCCGTCTGTATTAATAAACAAGCGCATTTCCGTTGCAAAAGCATCTTTTGCATTGTCCATTAACCACACATAAACATCGCCCATTGTCTCGGGCATAACGTCTTCCATTTTGCCACTGTTCATGCCATCTAGCATTGAAACATTTTCATAGTCAACCCAATTCGCCCCTTTTAGCGGAGATGGATTTGCCTCTGTTTCTTTCACGCTGCGCAGGTCAACTTCCAGTGCAAGTCCTGCATCTTTCAGTTTTGCAATGTCGTTTTCTGTCAATTTTGTTAGGTCATCTGCACGTAAAAAATTACCCATTTGGGTTTCTTTTCCATCGCTTGTGGCGTACCCGCCAAGGTCACGCACATTATACGCACCTTCTACTGTAAAAAATCTGTCTTCATGTGTTGCCATTTTCTTCCCCCTATAAAATATCTATTATAAATTTTTTAAAACCAAACCAACAGGGCAATGGTCACTGCCCGTAACAGTGCTGTAAATCACACTGTCTTCTATTTTGTCATCAAGGTCTTTGCTCACTAAAAAATAGTCAATGCGCCAACCTGCATTGTTTGCCCGTGCGTTAAAACGGTAACTCCACCAGCTATATGCCCCTGTTTTGTCAGGGTACAAGTAACGGAAAGTATCGGTAAAGCCGCTTGCCAAAAGCTCTGTGAATTTCTCACGTTCTTCATCAGTAAAGCCTGCATTTTTGTGGTTGCTTGCAGGGTTTTTCAGGTCAATTTCTTCGTGGGCAACGTTTAAGTCTCCGCACACAATGACAGGTTTCGTTTTGTGTAGTTCTGCAAGGTACGCACGTAATCTATCTTCCCACTGCATTCTATAGGCAAGGCGTGCTAGTTCAGGCTGGCTGTTCGGGCAGTATAAGTTCACCAAAAAAAAGTTTTCAAACTCACAGGTAATGGCACGCCCTTCTGTGTCGTGCTCAGCAAGGCCAATGCCATATGTTACTTGCAATGGTTTTTGTTTGGTAAACACCAACGTGCCTGAATACCCTTTTTTCTCAGCAGAGTTCCAATACTGGTAATATCCATCTGTTTCAACAGTTGCTTGGTCTTGCTGCATTTTTATTTCTTGCAAACAAAACACATCCGCATCCATTTCGGCAAATACGTCCATAAAGCCTTTGCCCATGGCGGCACGCAGCCCGTTCACATTCCATGAAACCAGTTTCATATACTGTCCTCCCTCGTTAAACAACTTTGCATATTCTTATATTATAAAGCATATTGCACATTCCTTCAATTCTTTCCTTTAAATACATATTCTATATTTCCGCGTGCTTTTCTTTACAGCGCACCGCCTGAAATGATATACTTTACCTTGCTAATAGCTTATTTTTACCTGAGGTGATTATTTTGTATACCGCAAAAAATTATGTTTTTTGTGAAGATTTAACAGAAGCCTACAACCTTGTTGCAAAAACACGCACCAACAGCATTGTAGCGGGAAACACCTGGATGCGTATGGGCAGGCATAGTGTGCAAACATTGCTTGACCTTTCCGCCTGTGGGCTTGATAAAATTGAACAAACAGACGGTTTCATTCGTGTTGGGGCTATGGTAACCCAGCATGCCATTGAAACAAACCCCTTGCTGCAAACTTACGCAAGTGGGGTTTTGCCTGCCTGCGTTTCTTCTATTGTTGGGGTGCAATTTCGCAACATGGCAACCATAGGCGCAAATGTATATATGCGGCATGGGTTTTCTGACATTTTGCCTGTTTTGCTTGCCTTAAATGCTGAACTTGCCTTTATAGGCGCAGGGCGCATGACCGTACAAACTTTTTTAGAAACCCCCGTGAAGCAAGACATTTTAACATATATTTACTTACCAACCGCAAAACCTATTCATGCAAAATTTGTTTCTTTGCGCAATAGCGCAACTGATTTTTCAGTGGTAAACACTTGCGTTGCCTGGGCAGGTGGCGTATGGCGCATTACTATAGGCGCCCGCCCAGGCGTTGCAAAACTTGCGCCACAAGCCTCTGCCTTATTAACAAATGGGGGCGAAGTGGGTGATGTTGCTGCTACTGCTGTTTCTGAGCTAACCTTTGAAGACAACCTGCGTGGCAGTGCCGAATACCGCAAGCATATTACGCCTGTGCTAATAGAAGACGCAATATCTTTTGTAAAAGAGGAGGGTGAAACATGGTTATCTCTGTAAATGTAAACGGAAAAATATATACTGCTGATGTTTCTCCGCACCTTTCTCTGCTTGACTTTTTGCGTGCACAAGGGTTTTCTAGTGTGCGCTGTGGGTGTGACACGGCA
>CAZWXJ010000094.1:0-583 GCA_964637735.1 uncultured Oscillospiraceae bacterium
ATAGCATTTCCGTTAAAAAATCACGTCGATGTCATGTAGAAACGGCATGCCGTTTCTACCAAAGTTGGTTGCACAACCAACTTTTTGGCTGCTTGAGTGATTTTAGGAAATGCTGACTGCTTTTGCGTGGTGGGTGAAATAGGTAATTACGTTGTAATTACCTATACAAATAAAGCATGTATGCTTTATTTGTGGGCTCGCAGAAGTTTGAAACAGCGTTTCAAACTTCACCCGTAAACATTTCATGTTTACGGTTTCCCCCTTGTGCTTTTGCTCTCAAAAGTAACGTGCGCCGTAGGCGTTAGAAAGCATTTTATCATTGAGAAAACTTTCTTATTTCTGTAAGTCGAACAATTACTCACTCATTATAAAAGTGTTAGACAAATTCTAATTTGCCTTTCTTTACTTGACTGCCAACTAAAGACTAACGACTAATGACTATTTAAATATGCGGTCGAGTTGTATTTTAATAGAAATTTTCCAATTTTCTATTGGTACCTGTAAAAAAAGTCTTGACAAATTCAACAGGTACCGTTAGAATAAGTTTAATAGGTACCAGTAGAAATTAACAAACCAACAGAAG
>CAZWXJ010000094.1:599-5936 GCA_964637735.1 uncultured Oscillospiraceae bacterium
TGTTTTTAGCTTATTCCTCGTCAAATCTAGCTTATTTATATATCAATGATTTATATGAAAAACTATCTCGGCTACAATGGCTGATGCAACGCAACCACATGATGACCCGCTCTGCAAGAGGACCCTTCGCAGACACCACCCGTGGGCAGGGCCGTGTACTTGCCATGCTAAAAATTCAGCCTGACATTAGCACGAAAGATTTGTCTTACCTACTTGGCATTCGCATTACCTCTTTGAATGAATTACTGAATAAGCTTGAGAAAAGCGGGTATATCACCCGTGTGCCGTCAGAGGCTGATAAACGTGTCATGATTATTCACCTGACTGAAAAAGGCAAAAACGCACAACAAACCGAACCCGACCGTGGCGATATTTTCACCTGCCTCACCGAAGAGGAACAAAAAACCTTTGCTGGCTACCTTGACCGCATGATTGCTTCCCTTGAAGAGCGGGTAAAACCTTGTGTAGACGAAACTGAAATGGCAAACTGGGCACGTGCTGCACGTGCACGCATGGGCAATGCGCAGTTTGAACATATGATGTCGGTATGGAAGGGCGGCGTGAAAGACGTTTGCGACGCTTTTCAACAAGGCGAAATGCCAAACGGCCCCCCCTTCGGTGGCAGAAGACCATCCTCGCCCAAAGGGCACATGGGCTTTCAATTTGAAGGTGGCGGTTTCCCAAACGCCCCTAATGATGACGAAGAAGATGTATAAGCGCATCTCTTAAACCACAAACAGTAATTAACCCCAATAGAAAGGATCATTCTTATGACTACTTTAATCATTATACTTGTTTTATTTCTTGTATGCCAAGTTGTTGAAATTATTATTGATTTTGACATGATAGATGACACCTTACCCACCAATTTTACCCACAAAGTTTTACGAAAAATAAATGAATGGCTCTCTGCTGATGAAACCGAAAAGCCAAGCCCCAGTTACCACTAACGCTTTTCCAACACAGGCGCACTGTGCGCTTTCATATATACCCCTTTTACCTTTTTAAAAAGAGAAGGCTGCCACCACGGCAACCTTCTCTTTTTATATATTTACTTTATTTTTTATTTTTAAACAGCCCTGTTATAGAGCCATATTGTAGCACATGCCCTTGCATGGCATAAATCAAATCTCTCTTTTTGCCGTGAGTGTACATGCCAAGGGTTGTGTCTAACACATATACTTTAAATATATACTTGTGTGTGCCAAAAGGTGGCTTTGGCCCTTTGTAACGGTGCTTGCCATACCCAACGCCTTGTACCGCACCATCAAAAGAGGGCAGCACTTCGCCGTGTGGCACCCCTTCGGGTAAGGTTTTCATCAGTGGTAAATTCCAAATCACCCAGTGGTTATAATTGGGTATGGGGTGGTTTATGTCATCTAACATAATGGCAATAGATTGCGCTTTCTCATGCAATTTTGAAAATGTAAGCGGCGGTGAAACATCTTCCCCTCGCCCTGTATATTTCTCAGGTATGTACCCACCGTCTTCAAAAGCAGGGCTTGTTACTGTTAATGTTTCCTTTTCTTTTGCAATAGCCATTTGCGCCACCCCCTGTTTATCTACTGTTTTAGCCTATCAAAGTTTTTTTCACATGTCAATTTATCTTCCATTATTTTCACACAAAAAACGAATTTGCGAAGTTAGAAAACAAGCGAAAACAAGAGATATTCTTCAAAAAATGAAGATTACAACTTGTAAATTAAAAAACATATAAAAAACGGTTGACTTTTACCCTGCCTCTTACTATAATTTTACTTGCGCTTAAAAAAGCAAATACATATCTATTTGTATGTTAGCTATAAAGCAGAAAATAAAACAATTATTTGTTTTGCAATTTGATTAGGAGGAACATAGAATGAGCACGACTCTTGCGAAACCTACTGAAGTAGAGCGTAAATGGTATATTATTGACGCTGCAGGCAAACCCCTTGGCCGCGTTGCTGCTACCGCCGCTACTTTACTTCGTGGGAAACACAAAGTAACCTACACCCCGAACGTTGACTGTGGTGATCATGTCATCATCATCAACTGTGACAAAGCCGTTTTAACAGGCAACAAGCTTGACCAAAAATTCTACCGCCGCCACACAGGCTGGGTAGGTGGTTTGAAGGAAATTAACTACCGCACCCTTATGGCAAAACAGGCTGACAAAGCCATGACACTTGCCATTAAAGGCATGGTGCCAAGCAACACACTAGGCCGCACCGCCATGACACGCCTTCGCACTTACAAAGGCCCTGAACACAAACACGTGGCGCAAAACCCACAAGACTATACACTGTAAGGAGGAACCTGAATTATGTATGAAACAAAACCGCATTTCTATGGTACAGGTCGCCGTAAAAGCAGTGTAGCGCGTGTGCGTTTATACACAGGCACTGGTACCATTACCATTAATGACAGAGACATTGATGATTACTTTGGCCTTGAAACCTTAAAACTAATTGTACGCCAACCACTTGAGCTCACAGGGCTTCTTGGCAAATATGACATTGTTGTTCGTGTAAACGGTGGCGGTGTCAGCGGGCAAGCAGGCGCTATTCGCCACGGCATTTCCCGTGCACTTTTACAGGCAGACATTGAACTGCGCCCTGCACTGAAGAAGGCTGGCTTCTTAACACGTGACCCACGTATGAAAGAACGTAAAAAATACGGTCTCAAAGCAGCTCGTCGTGCACCACAGTTCTCAAAACGTTAATTTCGTTTTATTTTACAGTTACACAAACAAAAACACCAAGCAAATTGCCTGGTGTTTTTCTTTTTGCTTTATAAAATACTATTGGTTAAATACTTCTTCCCAGTTCCTCCGCACGTTGTAACGCATCGGTTTTCAAAATGTCGCCTTTGTCATTCACTTCGGGCACTTCTATAATACCTTTGTTTTCCCAGCCTAAATAACCAATCATGGTTTCGTACGTTAAAATAGAGGGCGCACTGGTTTTGCTTGCCAAGGTATCTCCGTAAGGCAATAGTAGTGCCACACTTTGAACAGACTCTGTGCCACCTGCAAAGAAACGGTCAATCACCGCTTTTATTTGCGCTGTTAGGTTAAAGTAGTAAATAGGTGAAGCAAACACAATCATGTCGGTGTCTTGCAATTGTTCATATACTTCCTGCATGTCGTCCTTCACAACACAAGTGCCGCCATTGCGCTGGCAACCATAACAAGCTACACAACCGCTTATTTTTTTGCTGCCCACGTTTAATTTCGTTACTTCGTTTCCTGCCGCTTCGGCGCCTTTCACAAAGGCATCTGCCAACATGTCGGTGTTGCCACCCTTACGGGGGCTCCCCATTAGTACCAATACTTTCTTTGCCATTTTTCTTTTCTTCCTTTCTGTTTGCCAAATTGTCTTCTTTATTATATAATAGGCATTATATTTTGGGTAGTATGCACTTTATTGACATATACTATCTTATAAGGAAGTGTAAGATATGTCTGTAAAAGATTTATGTTTTGAAACCGACATTGCCGAAATACCTTTTGGGATACGTTGTCGCTTATTGGTGGCAAGTGGAAGATGCTTATTTTGTACTGGATTAGCGAAAAACAACCCATACGCTACAACGAATTGCAACGTAGCATTGGTAAAATTACCTACAAAACGCTAAGCACCCAGCTGAAAGAACTGGAGGCAGACGGCATTGTTGTACGCACCGAATACCCCCAAATACCCCCTAAGGTCGAATACTCCCTTTCTGCAAAAGGTACTTCCCTTATGCCCGTGCTAGACACCATGTGCCACTGGGGCACTGAAAATATGGAAAAATAACTACCTATCCATTCAAAAGCTTTCCAAAACACCTTCGTTTTGTGAAGGCTTTTTTCTTTTATATCTGCCTTTATTGGTTACAAAAATTACTATTTTCTTCATACATTTTTTCACTTCCTACAAGCGAAGCGTTAATTATTTGTCAACTATGCCAAATTTGTGAAAAGTGTAACATTTTTATGCTTTTTTCACTTACCCTGTGTTAAAATAATGAGGATGAGAATACACTTGCACAAGGTGTGTTCGCAACAAGAAACACACATTAAAAGGAGGACTTGTTTTGAAGAAATTACTTGCTCTTACCCTTGCCGGTGTCATGATGCTTTCTTTGGCTGCCTGTGGCGAAAAAACCACTGCCGAAGTATTAACCGGTAAAGCTGATGGCTTCGGCGGCGTTATTACCGTTGAAGTTACCAAAGAAGGCGACACTATTACAAAGGTTGAAGTTATTGAACATAGCGAAACCGATGGCATTGGCACACCTGCCATTGAAGCACTACCAGCTGCCATTGTTGAAGCGAATGGCACAGAAGGCGTTGACGTTATTGCTGACGCTACCGTTACATCCAACGCAATTCTTGCTGCGGTTAACAACGCACTTGACCCAGTAGCGTACCCTTATGGTGACGAAGCTGCTGGCAAAGAAGAAGGCGCTGAAGACCTAGGCCCTGTTGGTGAAATTGGCCCTGGCCTACGCCTTGGCCAAGCACGCTATGCTGCACACGGCACAAGCGCTTTTGCTAACACATATGTTGTTTTGAATGGCGATGTTATTGTTGATGTTTACATTGACGAATTCCAGTTCATGGCTATTGACAGCGGCGTTGTAGGCGTACCAAACGCTGACGATGCTGACGGCTTTGCTGCTGGCTTTGCTGACCCTGAAAGAACACTTGTTTCAAAACGCCAAAACAATGACATTTACAGTGCAAACATGGCTGAACGTGGCGAAGCTACTATGGAACTTGTAGCTGGCTATGAATCCATCGAAGCATTTGTAACAGGCAAAACTGTTGCTGAACTAGAAGCACTTGTTGCAAAAACAAGCGAAGAAGTTTTGGCAGACGTTGCCGCTGTTGCTGACTGCACACTGGTTGATGCACGTGGTTACATTTGCTCTGTTATTGAAGCTGCACGTAACGCTTCTACCAAAGAAGGCCTTGACTATGCAAACGCTGACGATGTAAAACTTGGCGTTTCATTATATGCTGCACACGGCACAAAATGCTTTACCGTTGCTGCTGCCGTTGTTGACGGTGACACCATTGTTCTTTCTTCTATTGATGAATTCCAAATTATGAGCGGCGATGTAATTGGCGTACCAAACAGCACACAAGCTGAAGGGTTCGGCAAATACATTGTTGAAGGTTCTATGCTTGTTTCAAAAACAGCTAACGATGAACTTTACAGCGCAAACATGGCTGAACGTGGCGAAGCTACCATGAAACTTTCTGAAGGCTGGCAATTAATTTATGACACAGTTGACGGAAAAACAATTGCAGAAGTAGAAGCATTAACAGCTACCGCTGATGATGTTGACGCCATTGCTGACTGCACATTG
>CAZWXJ010000095.1:0-5768 GCA_964637735.1 uncultured Oscillospiraceae bacterium
ACATGGAACTAAAAGGCACTGTACGCAATGTTATTGACTTTGGCGCTTTTGTTGATATTGGCGTTCACCAAGATGGGCTTGTGCATATCAGTCAAATATCTGACCGCTTTATTAAACACCCTAGTGATGTACTAAAAGTGGGTGACGTGGTTACTGTTTGGGTTATTTCAGTAGATATTGCAAAACATCGTATCTCGTTAACCATGCTAGACCCTAACCGCAAGCCATCATAATTTCTCTATTACTATCATCTGCATCATCTACTTTATTGGCATTTTGCACAAATATATTATTTACATTTTGTATCTTTTGTTTAAAGCCGAGGTTTTCCGTAGAACCTATTTACAAGTTCTACTTTTGCCGATATACTTGGCAATACGCAAAATACTTGTGTTTTGCGCTGAAAAGCACATGCGGTTTTTAATAAATTATAATTCTATAATATATTGGGCTGACTTTTCGTTTTCGGTGATACAGAACGACTTGCTTTTCAAAAAGCCTTCTTGCATTTGCAAGAAGGCTTTTTTATTGCAGTTTTTTGAAAAACACATATAATAGAAGATATTATATTGAAAGAAGTGATTTTGTGGAACACAAAGAAAAGCTTATTATTCGTACGTTTTTACCGAGTGATGCCAGCTATATTTCTTACTTGCACATGCGCTTATATGAAAAAAACTACCAGTTTAATGGCATTTTTGAATATTACGTAATGAGCAGCATGGCAGATTTTTTAAAAGACAATACAGATTCACAGTGGTGGGTTGCCACAATAGATGATAAAATTGTTGGCTCTATGGCGGCTGTAAAAACAAACGAAAGCAGCATTCAACTGCGCTGGTTTGTTGTAGAGGAAGCCTACCAAGCTATGCACATAGGCACCGACCTTTTTGAAACCGCCTTAGCCTTTTGCAAAGAGCAAGGCTACAAACATGTTTTTCTGTGGACGATAAGCATTTTAGCCCCCGCCCGCCGCATGTATGCAAAATATGGCTTTACATGCACTGAAGAAGTGGAAAACACAGAATGGGCGAACTACCCTGTTATAGAAGAAAAATGGGAACTGCAACTTTAATGCAGTTCCCATTTTCATAGTTATAACAATCTGTTTTTTAAAGAACAAGTGTTATATCTTGATAGTCTGAAAAGTTTTTAATTAAAACATCTGTATGCTCCCAAAATGTTTCATCAACAAAGTCAATTGCTTTTTGCGGGCAGCTACGTGCACATGCTCTACATCTAATGCACTTACTCGCATCAATTTTCGTTGCATCATTTTCATCAATAGCGCCCATGGGGCAAGCATCTGCACATATGCCGCATTGTGTACAATCATCATTTACGGCAGGGCAAATTGGCACACGTTTACCGGAGCCAGCAAATGGTTCACGGTATGGTCTGCCACCAGGTATTTTCCCAGCCTCAAGTGGTTTTACTTCTGTTTGGCTTTCCAGCTTTTCGGCAATCTTCTTTCCAAACAGCTCGGCTTCTTTTAAGTCGTCTGCATTGGGGCGAGCAGTTGCCAGTTTGTCTGAAAAAGAGTGCTCACCCAAAAAGGCGGCAGCAGCAACAGGTAAAAACCCTTGCGCTGTCATCATATCCTCTAGTTCAACCAAATAGTCATCAAAAGCACGGTTACCATATACCCCTAGCAGCACACATGGTGTATTGTTACCCTTTAATGTATGCAAAAAAGGAACAATGACTTTGGGAATTCTGCCCACATAAACAGGTGCCCCAATAATAACAAGGTCTGTTTCAGTAAAAGGTGCAATTGGCTTTGCTTTGTGCACTTTTGTAAAGTCGTGCTCTATAATTTCTTTTCCCGTTCCTGTTGCAATGGCCAGTGCCGTTTTTTGCGTTGTTTGTGTTGCGCTAAAATAAACAACATGTACCCTTTCTGTTTTCATGAAAAATACCACCTTTCAAATTCTACTTTACTTTTTCTTCTTGCATTTGTATAATAGCATCAACAAGTTTCATTTAGCAAGTATGCACTTTATTGTAATATAAGTACCTAAAAGTAAGTATTGGAGGTTTCGTATGTTAAACTATGCGTTAGAATGCCCTGTTGAAGCCACTTTAAATGTAATTGGCGGAAAGTGGAAATTATTGATCTATCGTGAAATTTTTGTAAATGGACCACAGCGTTTCGGTGAATTGCAGCGCAATGTTGGAAATATTAGTGCCAAAGTGCTAACCCAGCAACTGCGTGAATTAGAAGCGGATGGTGTGCTTTTGCGCACCATTTACCCTGAAATTCCACCAAAGGTTGAATACTCGTTTACAGAGGCTGGCAAAAGCCTTGAGCCTGTCTTTCTTTCCATGGTGGAGTGGGGTAGCGCCTTCTTGAAAAAAGAATATCCTTTCCCTGCACGCACGAAAATTGAAATGCTTGCTTAGCTATTTTTACATTGTACTATTCGTAATTTATTATATGAAATATTACTTTTTGTTATGAAGCAAAAAGCCGCTGCAACATTTGCAACGGCTTTTCATTTTAAAAGGTTTAATAAAATACATACCCTTGTTCTGATAATTCTGTCTGTAACATCTCTTTCAGCAACAATACCTCTTTTTTAAAATCAGCATTTGTTTGTGTTTCTTCCTTTGTTATGCTTTCTAATACTTCATAGGTAAAAGCATCTTTTCCAAACTTTTTCCAGTCCTCTGTTGTGCTTCCATACAGCGTGCTGTTCGTCATTTTCGCAAACTGAAACCGATTCAAGCTTCCTTGTAAGTCAGTTGTCGCATCTAGCAAAATTTTATGATTCACAGTGTTTTTTAGCATGCAAACACCGCCAACCACTTCACGGCTTTTATAGGCGCTAATCATTTCTTTTTTTCTCTGTTTGTTATCCATTTTTATGCCTCGTTTTTATTTAGTAAATTAGTAATTTACTAAATAATATCATGCAAAGCAATTTGTGTCAATAAGAAAGCCATTACACACATGCGTAATGGCTTTTTGCTATTCTTGTGCAAGGGCTTCTTCTAATGTAATTGCTATTTGGTCAGGGCAAGACGTTTTCTTCCAGCCACATGTAACCCCTTTTAACCTTTGAATTGCTTCTTCAACAGGCATATCTTTTATCAAGGCAGTAACGCCTTTTGAATTACCGTCACACCCGCCTACAACGCCAGCACTTTTCACAATGCCATTTTCAATTTCCACATGCGTTTCACGAGAGCAAACCCCTTTGTTCTGTCTTTTATAAACCAATTCATACGCCACCTTTCTACTGTGCATCATACCACAAGTGCATTCTCTCTTCAATACATAGGTGTTTTATGCAATCATGCTTTGCAAAATGCCTTTTGCTTTATCAAGCCATTCGTTTTCAATATCTTCTACACTGCCAGCATCTACTAGTTTTGCCATGTTTGGGTCAAGCGGAATGTTACCTAAAATTGGCAGTTTATATTGCGTTGCAATGTCATTCACGTGGCTTTCACCAAAAATGGCAATTTGTTTACCACAGTCAGGGCATGTGTAGTAACTCATGTTTTCTACAATACCTAAAATAGGTATGTTCATCGTTTCGGCCATTTTTACCGCTTTGCCAACAATCATAGAAACCAGTTCTTGCGGAGATGTCACAATTACAATTCCATCAACTGGTAGAGACTGAAAAACTGTTAACGGCACATCGCCTGTTCCTGGGGGCATGTCGACGAATAAAAAGTCAACGTCATCCCAAATCACTTCTGTCCAGAATTGTTGCACCACATTTGAAATAATAGAGCCACGCCAAACCACAGGGTCGGTTTCATCAGGCAATAGCATATTTACACTCATAATTTGGGTGTCGTTTTTGCTAAGGGCTGGGTACATGCCTTGCTCATTCCCTTTTGCTTTTTCAGTAATGCCAAACATTTTGGGCACAGAAGGCCCTGTAATATCAGCATCTAGCACACCAACACGGTAACCGTCTTTTTGCATAAGGCTTGCTAGTAGCCCCGTTACCATTGACTTTCCTACACCGCCTTTACCGCTTACAACACCAATTACCTTTTTCACTTTGCTTAACGCATGCGGTTCTTTTAAAAAACTTTGTGTACCTGTTCTAGAAGAACAATCTTCCACGTTGCAGCCGCTACATGCACCATCGCAATCAGCCATGTTCAACACCCTTTCGTTAAAGCAAGGCAACCTTTAGCTGGTTGCCTTGCGAAGTTTATGGTTGCTTTATTATTTTGAAACAAGTTCTAATGTATCACGGGCAATTAACAATTCTTCATTTGTTGGAAGCACCCAAGCTTCTACTTTTGAGCCAGGAGTCGAGAACATAGCCTCTTTACGGGAAGCATTTTTGCAAGCTTCTTTGTCAATAGAAAGCCCTAAGAATTCCATGTCAGAGCATACAGCAGCACGCACGTCAGCATCGTTCTCACCAATACCACCAGTGAAAATAATAGCATCTACGCCGCCCATAGCAGCAGCATAAGACCCAACGAATTTTTTAATTTGGTAAACCAAAATTTCCATGGTCATTGCTGCACGTTCATTGCCATTTTCTGCAGCTTCCTCAATGTCGCGGCAGTCACTAGAAACACCAGAAAGACCCAAGAAACCAGATTTTTTATTCATGAGGTCAGACATTTCGTCAGGACTGAGACCTTCTTTGTTTTGAATGTAAGTTACAACAGAAGGGTCAATTCCGCCAGAGCGTGTACCCATGATGAAACCATCAAGCGGTGTAAAGCCCATAGAAGTGTCTACGCTTTTGCCGTCTTGAATGGCTGTGATAGAACTACCATTACCAAGGTGGCAAGTAATTACTTTTTTGCCAGTTAAGTCACCCTTAATTTCGCCGTAACGTTGTGCAATATAGCGGTGGCTTGTACCATGAAAGCCATAACGACGAATAGAATATTTTTCATAATATTCATATGGTATGCCAAAAATATATGCTTTGCGTGGCATAGTTTGGTGGAAAGAAGTGTCAAACACAGCAACCATTGGTGTGTCTTTGCCAAATACTTCAAAGCAGGTTGCCATAGCAATTGCTTGTGGTGGGTTGTGCAAAGGGCCAAGTTCTTTGAAATTCATAACGTCTTCAATAACTTTTTCTGTAACAATGGTAGAAACTTTGTAAACTTCTTGCCCGTGCAGTACACGGTGCCCAATCGCATTAATTTCTTTTACATCGTCAATTACTTTGCCTTCACCTGTTGTAAGCACTTTTACAACTTCAAGCAGTGCTTCTTTATGGGTTGGAAACGGAATGTCATATTCAAGCTCAAACCCGTTTGCGGTTTTATGCCCAATTTTTCCGTCTACCCCAATACGCTCGCAATTCCCTTTTGCAATAACAGACTCATCTGCCATGTCCATCAATTGGTATTTCAAAGAAGAACTACCAGCATTGATAATTAAAATTTTCATGAATGTTCCCTGCCCTTTCACTTTATACAATTTGCATGCTTTTTTTTCATACCTAAATATTATATAATACAGGAAACAGTTTTTCAAGATGCAAAGCGAGGTGAAGAAATGCGTGGAGTTGGAATTATTGCAGAATACAACCCATTTCACAATGGGCATGCCTATTTAATAGAAAAAGCAAAACAAGAAAGTGATGCGCCTGTTGTTGTCATCATGAGTGGTAATTTAATGCAGCGTGGTGAATTTCCTTTATTTCCTACCTCTGTACGTGCAAAAGCAGCCTTGCTTTGCGGGGCAGACCTTGTAATTGAACTACCCGCACCTTATGCGATGCAAAGCGCTGAAGGGTTTGCCTTTTCTGCTGTTTACCTTTTACAAT
>CAZWXJ010000096.1:0-4991 GCA_964637735.1 uncultured Oscillospiraceae bacterium
TATTGACGTTGTTAAAAGTGTACAATAATTTAGAATAAAGTTAGAAGGTGTTGTTGGAACAAAACAAAACAAAACAAAATAAAAAAGGAGCAAAAAAAAATGATGACAAGCAAAATTGGGCAAAGTACCTTAAAAGATGCAAAAGCAGCGGGCAAAGAAGCCGCTATGCAAGTGAAAGATTTGCAAGACAGTAAATTACTATTCGTGTATGCAGGCGTACAGTACAATTTTGATGACTTGGTTGCAGGCATCAAAGAAATCATTCCGAATGTACCCATCGTGGGCAACTCTTCGTTCACAGGCGTTGTTACACCTGACGGTTACATTTCAAGTGATGACGGGTTTGTTGGCATTATGGCAATGGGCGGTAGCTTAACAGTTGGTACAGCAGGTCTTGCCAAAACAGGAGACCCCCGTGCAATAGGTAAAAAAGCAGCGGAAGAAGCCATGAAAGCCGCTGGTAAAACAGAAGCACTTGCCTATTTCTATATGGCTGCACCTCCCGCTGAAGAAGAATTCTTCCTCAAAGGTGTTACCGAAGTGATTGGCCGTGTACCATTCTTCGGTGGTAGCGCCGCTGACAATAGCATTTCTGGTGAATGGTCTTTGTTCGCTGACAAAAGCACTTTTGCAGATGGTGTTGTTTTGGCGTTCTTCTATACCGACAGCCCAATGGCAAATGTATTCACAGGCGCTTACAAAGAAACAACAGACGTTGGCGTTATTACCAAAATTGAAGGCAACCGTACTCTCGTTGAAATTGACGGTGTGCCTGCAGTAAAAAAATATGCTGAATGGCGTGGCATGCCAATTGAAAGTTTTATGGGTGGTGCACTTCTTGCTGAAACCATTACATCCCCGCTTGGCGTGAAAGATCCACTCGGAGACCTCGTGGCCATTCGTCACCCGATGAACGGAAACGACGATTATTCTATGAATATTGGCAATAATTTAGCAGTTGGCACAGCGGTTATTCGTATGGAAGCCAGCGTAGACGAACTGATTGACGCAGCGGCATCTACCTTGAAAAAACTGAAAGCAGACCTTGGCACAGAACCTGCCGCATTCCACCTAGTACATTGTGGTGGACGCCGTGCAGGCATTGCTGACAGAATTGGCGAAGTGGCTGAAAAAGTGAAAAAAGAAGCAGGAAATGTTCCATTCATTATGGAATTCACCTTTGGCGAATATGGTTATGAAGATGACGGAAAGAATACCTGCGGTGGCTTAATGCTTTCTTACACCGCATTTGGCAAATAATAACCCATTACATACAAACGAAAGGAAACAAAACTTTATGAAAATGATTATCGACGGAAAAGCGGTCAATGCCTCTAGTGGCGTTACCATAGACATTACCAATCCATCAAACGGAAAACTGGTTGACACTGTGCCAAACGCTACCAAAGAAGATGTTGACAAAGCGGTTGCTGCAGCAGTAAAAGGGCAAAAAGTGTGGGCAAAAGTTCCTGTGCATGAACGTGCTGACATTCTTTATAAATTTCTTGACCTTGTAGAACAAAACAAAGAAGACCTTGCACAAACCCTTTCTGAGGAAACAGGCAAACCAATTACAGAAGCCCGTGGCGAAATCGGCAATATCCCCATTGCGTTCAAAGCTTTTATTGAAAAAGCAAAACATTTATATGGCGAAACCATTCCCGCAGGCATTGAACAAGGGCAAGAAAAACACCTGCAACTGGTTACCAAAGAGCCCCTTGGCGTCATTGCTTGTATCATTCCTTTCAACTTCCCGTGTGACTTGTTTGACCAAAAAGTTGCCCCTGCCCTGATGGCAGGAAATGCGGCCATTGTAAAACCACCGCACCAAAACCCCCTTACCCTTTGCAAACTCACCACATTTTTGGTAGAAGCTGGCGTGCCAAATGGTGCCATTCAGGTCATCACAGGCTGGGGTGAAGAATCTGGTGCATGGCTGACAGCCCACCCAGACGTACACGGTATTACCTTTACAGGGTCTACCCGTGTTGGCATTATTACAGCGCATGCTGCGGCTGACCACCTTGCCCATGTTGCCCTTGAACTTGGTGGAAACGACGCATTTATTGTTTGTGAAGACGCCGACATTGACCTTGCCGTTGAAGAAATGATTTGGGGAAGAATGTATAACACAGGGCAGGTATGTTGCGCTTCGAAACGCTTTATTGTACACAATAGCGTAAAAGACGAATTCGCCAAAAAAGCAGTAGAACGCATTCAAAAAATAAAACGTGGTGACATTGCAGACCCAGCTACTGAAATGGGTTGCCTAATTAGTGAAGACGCTGCAAAAAGCGTTGAAGAACAGGTTAACCTTACCGTGAAACAAGGCGGTAAAATTGTTCTTGGTGGCAAGCGAGACGGCGCTTTCTATGACCCCACCGTTATTGTAGACGTTCCAAAAACAGCAGACGTTGCGAAAGACCTTGAAATCTTCGGGCCTGTTGTACCCATTATTGGGTTTGACACAATTGAAGAAGCCGTTGAAATTGCCAATAGCTCTATTTATGGCTTAAGCGGGTGCGTGTTCACTGCTGACTATAAAAAAGCTTACAAAGTGGCTTCTGAACTGGAATGTGGTGGTGCAGTTATCAACGGTGCAAGCTTCTTCCGTAGTTTTGAAATGCCATTTGGTGGGTACAAATACTCGGGGCTTGGCACCGAAGGCGTGCTTTCTACCTATGATGAAGTAACCCGCACAAAAACCATTGTGCTGAAAAACCTCATCGACTAAAATACCCAACCTTTCCGTAAGAATAGATTACTCCGTGTGCAAAGAAGGCAAAGCATTTACGCTTTGCCTTCTTTGCTGGGTATATAGCGAATAAAGAAAAGGAATATCTATGCTAATTACTTTGCCTTTTTGCATCCCATTTATCAAGAACACCTTGATATTTCTCTCCTTTTTTTAACACAAAAGGTTTTATGCCAACGTTAAAAATAATACTGTGTCTAGTTTTTTGAAATAAAGAAACCTTGTTTTTGCATATGTCCTGATAAAAATGCTCAGCTTTCATTTGGAGGTGCTCTTCTTGTTGTTTACTGAATTGAGGGTTAGATGAAAAGGGCAGTTTGTGTTTTATCATGGAGCTAACATGTGAACCTGAATAGATAAACACATTTTTCAGTATGGATGCAGCAGCTGAGCCACCATAATTTTCACTTGTTACAACGCCGAGAGTATATTTACCTTTAAGAAGTTGCTCAATAATAAGATGTCCTCGGTCAATGAAAGTTTTTAACAAGCCAGATACATTGCTTGCATAGGTAGGTGAGCCAATGATGATACCGTCTGCATCTGCAATGTCATTTGACAAATGCTCTGCATCGTCAGTATAAATACAACACCCATGCGCAAAGCAATGGCAACATCCTATACAAGTATGCATGTCCAATTCCAACAGGTTATAAAAATGAACTGTCACATCATTTTTAGTTTTTAGGTATCTGCTTATTATGTTCAGTATATGAGAAGTTGATCCGTTTTTTCTTGGACTTCCGTTAATTATAATTATTTTCATACTGTACCTCGCAGTCAGACATTTGCTTCTATTCTGTAAAATCAGTATAATGCACATATGTTCTTTTGTATACTACGCACTTTATTGTTAAGTACTGTCAAAAAGGAGAGTGTATATGGAAAAAGAAAATTGTGTTCTTAATGACATTGGATATAAAAAGTTTGAAGTATTGGTTGGGATGATAGGCGGAAAGTGGAAGCTGAGAATCATCTTTTTTCTTGCTTTCCATGAGAAACTTCGTTATGGAGAACTGAGAAAATTATTACATCCAGTTACCCACAAAATGCTTTCGTCTCAATTAAAAGAACTCCAAAAAGACGGCTTGGTAATTCGAACAGAATACCCACAAGTACCACCAAAAGTAGAGTATTCTTTGAGTCAAATGGGACGAGATTTACGTCCTATTGTTGAAAGGTTATGTGACTGGATAGACGCATACGACATTGGTTCCAAAATAGTAGATTAAAAATAAATTCATAATATAAATTTTTATTAATAAAGGAAGTAGCAAATTGTTATTATTTTAATAAAACAAAAGCAGTGGAAGTTTCCACTGCTTTTGGCTTTTTCTATTTCCCAAACAAATCTTTCAATCTATCTGAAAAACTTTTCCGTTGTTCATAGTTCTTATCGGTCAAATCGCCGTCAAATTGTTCCAAAGCAGTACGTTGCTCTTTGCTCAATTTCTTCGGCACTTCAATGTTTACTTTTACATATTGGTCGCCTTGCCCTTTACCGTTCAAATGCTTAATACCTTTGCCCTTCAAACGGAAGGTTGTACCAGGTTGTGTGCCTTCTGGCACGGTGTATTGCACCTTGCCATCAACGGTTGGCACTACAATTTCAGCGCCTAAAACAGCCTGTGCATAGGTAATGGGTATATTCACATATACGTCAGCGCCTTGCCGTGTAAACATTGGGTCTGGCTTAATGTTAATCATCACAAGTACATCGCCTGCAGGCCCGCCGTTTTCACCAGCGTTTCCTTGCCCACGCAGTGCAATGCTTTGCCCGTCGTCAATGCCAGCAGGTATGGTAATTTCCAGTTTTTTAGACGTTTTTACCCTACCATTGCCTTGGCATTTCTGGCAAGGTTCTTTAATAATTTTACCTTTGCCGCCACAGTTTGAACATGGCACAGTGCTTTGCATAACGCCAAACGGAGTACGTTGTTGCTGTGTTACTACACCGCTACCACCGCATTCAGGGCAGGTTTGCACTTGCGTGCCTTTTTTCGCACCACTGCCGCCACATTCATCGCAGGTTTCCTGCCGAGAAATGCTAACGGTTTTGGTAACCCCTTTTGCGGCTTCCATGAAGGTTATACTCAGGCTAGCACGCATGTCTTGCCCACGTCGTGGGGCGTTCGGGTTTTGGGTGCGTGCGCCACTGCCAAAGCCACCAAATCCGCTGGATGACCCACCGAAGAAGGTTTCAAAAATATCGCTAATGTCAACGCCACCGCCAAAG
>CAZWXJ010000096.1:5001-5712 GCA_964637735.1 uncultured Oscillospiraceae bacterium
GCGCCACCACCGCCACTAAAGTTCGGGTCAACGCCGGCATGCCCAAATTGGTCATAGCGTTGTTTCTTTTCTGGGTCAGAAAGTACCTCGTAAGCCTCGTTCACCTCTTTGAACCTGGCCTCCGCCTGTGCATCATCAGGGTGCAAGTCGGGGTGGTATTCCTTTGCCAGCTTTCTGTAGGCAGACTTTACCTCTGCCTCACTCGCCGTTTTGCCAACGCCAAGCACCTCATAGTAATCTCGTTTATCGGCCAAGCTCATCACCTTTGTTTTTTATAAATTCTTCTTTGCGCAAACCCACAAAACGGAAACAGGTGTTTCCGTTTTGTGCTTGCATGTTTTATGCGTTGCCGTTTTCGTCGTCAACTTCTGTGAAGTCAGCATCAACAACGGTGTCATCAGCGGGTTCGCCAGCAGGATCTGCCTGTGGTTCAGATTGTGCTTCGGTAGCGCCTTCTGCGTTTGCAGCCGCTTGTGCTTGTTCGTAAACTTTTTGGCTTACGTTGTGCAGCTCTTTTTCAAGGGCTTCTTGTTTTGCTTTAATGTCGTCTTCATTGCCGCCTTCAAGGGCTTTTTTAAGCTCGTCTTTTGCAGCCATCAGGGTAGCTTTTTCATCGTCGCTAATTTTGCCTTCCAGTTCACCTTCTAGCTTTTCAGCTTGGTAAACCATTTGGTCGGCATGATTGCGCGTATCGATCTCATCCTTGCGCTT
>CAZWXJ010000097.1:0-5626 GCA_964637735.1 uncultured Oscillospiraceae bacterium
GGCACGGCAAGTGTTTTTGATAGATGAACCCATTGCCGCCGCACTTGGTGCAAACATTGATATTATGAAACCAGTTGGCAATTTGGTGGTTGACGTTGGCGGTGGCACCACAGACATTGCTGTTGTTTCCATGGGTGGTAAAGTGCAGTCTTCCTCTATTAAAACAGCAGGCAACACCTTTGATGATTCCATCGTGAAACACATTCGTGCAAAATACCACCTGAACATTGGCCCACGTATGGCAGAAAAAGCCAAAATTGCCATTGGCTGCGCAACCAAATCTATCGGCTTTTCGGCAAGTTATGCCATTAAAGGCATGAACACTGTAACAAGCTTGCCCGAAAAACGTGTGATTACCACGGAAGATTTGTACGAGCCAATTTTAGAAAATATGGCGCAAATATTAGCCAGCATGAAAAACGTGCTAGAGCGCACCCCGCCAGAGCTTGCGGGTGATATTTACACAGAAGGCATTGTGCTAACAGGCGGCGGCGCATTGCTAAAAGGCTTTGCCGAATATATTTCTGAAAACACAGACGTAAAAGCAAAAGTAAGTGATGAAGCACAATACTGCGTAGCAAAAGGGTCAGGTAAATCTTTCGCACTGGAAGGCAAGCTAGAAGCAGGCTTCCGAGATGCAACGGTTATGTAACAGCACATTTTGTAAAGGACAAGGCATATGAATTTATGGGTAGCAGTATTACTAGGCATAGGCATTTTGGTAGCTATGCTTGGCATTTTGTTTTTAACGTTGTTAGTAATTGTGAAAATACGGGTGCATGCCGTTTACACACAAGAAGATGATATAAACGCAAAGCCGCAAGAAACAAAGCCTGCCATAGATGCAACCTTTGAAGAAGTGGCGGAAGAAACCATTTCTATCGAAGATGATGGAAAAGCTTAACAAAAATAATAAAAAACCACGCCAAAATTTCTATGGTGTGGTTTTTCTTTTTTGTATAAGAATAGGGCAAAGTATGCTATAATATTTTCTGTAAAATAAAACATTGCATACAGGTAGGTAGAGATGACAGAGAGCGAGCAAAAAAACTTCATAGCTTTACGCAAAGCATATTTAAAACAGCGCTTTTCAAACATGAACCCCA
This sequence comes from uncultured Oscillospiraceae bacterium, assembly GCA_964637735.1. GTDB lineage: Bacteria > Bacillota > Clostridia > Oscillospirales > Ruminococcaceae > CAZWXJ01. The sequence continues at coordinate 1,107 of CAZWXJ010000097.1, forward strand.
TGCAGCAAGAAGCGGTTTTTGCTGTACATGGGCCACTTTTAATTTTGGCAGGCGCAGGCAGCGGTAAAACAACCGTGCTTGTAAACCGCATTGCAAACCTTATCTCTTTCGGAGACGCATACCACGCCACCGAAATTGTAAAAGAGGTTTCACCCGCAGAATTACAGCAACTGGAAACCGCCGTTGAAAAGAATGAAACCGCACCACCACAGCTTGAAAGCAAACTAGCGGTGTACCCTGTGCAACCTTGGCAAGTGCTTGCCATTACCTTTACCAATAAGGCAGCGGGTGAACTAAAAGCCCGCCTTGCCCGCATGATAGAAAACGGCGGAGACGAAGTAGCCGCCTCTACCTTTCACTCTATGTGTGTGCGCATTCTGCGAAGAGATGCCGACAGGCTTGGTTACCCGAAAAACTTTACGATTTATGATTCAGATGACCAGCAGCGTGTTATTAAAGAAATATATAAGCAAAAGAATGTAGACGATAAATTTCTGCCTGTACGTGCAGCGGCATCTCGTATCGGGCGTTTGAAAGACAGCATGGTCAGCCCGAAAGATGCCATTGCCGATGCAGAAGATTTCAGAGAAAAGCTAATTGCCGAAGTATATGCAGAATATGCCAAGCGCCTGCAAGCGGCAGGTGCATTTGACTTTGACGATTTAATTTATTTCACGGTTCGCTTGCTTGAAGAAAATGATGGCATACGTAATTATTATAACAACCGCTGGAAATATGTTTTGGTAGACGAATACCAAGATACCAGCCACGCACAGTTTCGCTTGGTACAGCTGTTGTCAGAACATGGGAACATTTGCGTTGTGGGTGATGATGACCAAAGTATTTATCGTTTTCGTGGTGCCACTATTGAAAACATTTTAAGCTTTGAGCAAACCTTCCCGGGTGCAAAGGTCATTCGTCTAGAGCAAAACTACCGCAGTACCCAAACCATTTTGAATGCGGCGAATGACGTAATTGCAAACAATGCGGGGCGCAAAGGCAAAACGTTATGGACAGACAACGGCGAAGGCGAAAAAATTACTGTGTACAAGGCAGACTCAGAACAAGAAGAAGCCGAACACGTTGCCGAAGCCATTACCCAAAACATTATGAATGGCGCACGTTTGCAAGACCACGCTGTGCTATACCGCATGAATGCACAGTCAAGCACCATTGAAACCTACTTTGCACGGGCAGGCATTCCTTATAAAATTGTTGGCGGTCTCCGCTTTTATGACAGGAAAGAAATTAAAGACATGATGGCTTATCTCAGCATCATTGCCAACCCGAAAGATGACTTGCGTCTACGCAGAATCATCAACGAGCCTGCACGTAAAATAGGGAATACCACCTTAGCAACGGTAGCCCAAATTGCGGAAGGGCTTGGCGTGTCTATGTTAGAAGTTGTGGCAGAGGCTGAGAATTACCCAGCACTTTCCCGTGCGCATGGGGCGCTAAAAGGGTTTATGCAAATTTACCATGCCCTGCATGCCGCCTATGAAGAATTACCGCTTGATGAATTTGTGGCAGCGCTCCCCGAAATAACAGGGTATGAGCAAATGCTTGTTGCCGAAGGGGAAACCGGCAAAACCCGCCTTGAAAACATCAAAGAACTTACCTCCAGTATCAAAACCTATGTAAATCAACAAGGGGCAGAGGCCACGCTAGAAGGCTTCCTTGAAGAAATCGCCCTGATTTCAGACCTTGATAGCTATGACGAAGACGCTGACACCGTTGTCATGATGACCTTACACGCCGCCAAAGGGCTTGAGTTTGATTATGTATTTATGGTAGGCTTGGAAGAAGGTATTTTCCCAGGCGATATGGCAAAATATTCCATAGATGACATTGAAGAAGAACGTAGACTTTGCTATGTGGGCATTACCCGTGCAAAAAAACAACTTTACATCAGCCATGCTGACTATCGTATGCTGTTCGGGCAAACACGGCGCAACATGCCTTCTCGTTTCCTTGAAGAAATTGACGAGGATTATTTAGAGAGAACAGAAAGTCAAGCATCTGCTTACCGCACTGCCCGCAGAGAAGAATTTGCAAAAAAACAATATGAAAGTACAGGGGTACAAGGTGGCTTTCAAAACGCAGGGCTTGCTTCTTCCCGCACAACCTTAACAAGCAAAGCCTCTGCGCCCAAAAAAGAAGAAACCAAAAATACAACGTCTTTTAAAGCAGGAGACATTGTAGAACACAAAATATTCGGCAAAGGCACCGTGCAACGGGTAACCCCCATGGCAGGAGACTTTTTAGTAGAAATTGACTTTGACAAAGCAGGCAAAAAGAAAACCATGGCAAATTATGCACCGCTTTCACTGGTGCAAGAATAGAGGCATTGTATATGAAAGTACAGCTTTTAACACACACACCAAACCCTGAAAAAATTGTTGCAGCGGCGGCAAAGCTTTGCTATTCCAATGCTGAAATTGACACTTTGCTAGACGGGTTAAGCGAAGAAAAAGCAAAAGAATTTGTAGAAATGCTAGCAACGCTAGGGCATGAAAGTCCTACTGAACACGCTTATTTCACCTTTGCCATTGAAGGGGTTTCTCGCAGTTTGCTTGCACAAATTACCCGCCACAGAATGGCATCTTTTTCAGTGCAAAGCCAGCGCTATGTTGAGCTTGGCAGCTTTGACTATGTGTTGCCACCCGCCATTGCAGAAGACGCAGAAGCCTTCCAGCTGTTTGAAAGCACCATGCAGCAAGAAGCCGAAGCCTATGAAAAGCTGACAACTATATTAAAAGAAAAACATAAAGCCACCCTGCTTGCAGAAGGCAAAACAGAAAAACAAGCAGAGCGGGCAGCAGCCAAAATGGCAATAGAAGACGCACGATTTGTACTGCCCAATGCCTGCAACACCAAAATGATTATGACCATCAACACCCGTAGCTTAAACAACTTTTTGCGCCACAGGTGCTGTAACCGTGCCCAGTGGGAAATTCGGGAACTGGCCGAAGAAATGTACAAACTGGTGTATAAAGTGGCGCCGTCTTTATTTGTAAACAGCGGTCCTTCTTGTGTAGCGGGTGCATGCCCTGAAGGCAAAATGACTTGTGGCAAAATACAAGAGGTACGTGATAAATACGCAGCTATAAAAAATGAACTGACTGGCAGTGAGGTGTAAGCGAAGTGAATGGTCGTTTAATTATTATTGAAGGGCTAGACGGTTCTGGCAAAGCAACGCAAAGCGCCTTGCTTGCCGAAATGCTGGCAGAAGCAGGGAAGCCCATCCAAAAAGTATCATTCCCAAATTATAAAAGTGATGCCAGTTTACCTGTACAAATGTACTTGAATGGCGCATTCGGCACGGACCCTGAAGACGTTAACGCATATGCTGCTTCCTCTTTTTACGCCATTGACAGATACGCAAGTTATAAAACCGAGTGGGCACCTTTTTACCTCGGTGGGGGCGTTGTAGTGGCTGACAGATACACAACTTCAAACGCAATACACCAATGTAGCAAACTGCCGAAAGAGCAGTGGGACAGTTACCTAAACTGGTTGTTTGACTTTGAATATGAAAAAATTGCCATTCCTACGCCAGATCTCGTCATCTACCTTGACATGTCTGTGGAAGTATCTCAAGCACTTATGCAAAAAAGGTACAGCGCAGAAGGTGGCAAAAAAGACATTCATGAAAAAGATGAAGCATACTTACTGAAGTCTCAGCAGGCGGCACGCTACTGCGCCGAAAAGTACGGCTGGAAACGCATTGCCTGTGACGATGGCAACCAGCCATTCACCATAGCAGAAATTGCCGAAACGGTTGCAGCAGTGGTAAACCAGTTTTTAAATGAATGTGAATGAAAGGGTGAATACAGTGCAAGTACAACACTTACAAACGGAAGATATAAATGCCGCAAAGGCGCTATTAAAAGAAGCATATGGTTTGCATGATGACTTTTTAAACCTTTGGTTTACTACTTATTTTAGTCCGCAAAAAACCCTTTGCATCAAAGAAGATACCCTTGCTGCTTTGCTGTTTTTTGAACCTATGCAATATGGCACCAACAAAGGTATATACATACACAGCATTGTTACGGCAGAACAGTTTCGTGGCAAAGGGTATATGAATGCACTGCTTGATGCACTTGAAAAACAAGCCGCTGTTTCAGATGTCCATTTTTTGATTCTTGTGCCAAAACATGGTATGATAGCAGATATTTATAAAAGAAAAGGCTTTACCGAAGAAACGCTTTTACGTCACTTTGAAACAACCATTAAACCCAACTTAACCGCCTACGCCGAGCAAGACTCTCTCACGGCGGCGGGCCTGTATGACATTCGCAACACCTACATTCAAAACGCAGTGCAGCCCACCAAAGAAGGGTACTCCTTCTTCATGGCATCGGTTTATGCGGCAGGTGGTACTGTACTCAAGTCAAACAAAGGGTACGGCGTGTATTATAAATTGAACGACGAGCTTACTTTTACAGAACTGTTTGCCCAAACCGAGCGGGATGCCGTAGAACTATTGCAAGCTGCCCGCAACATAACAGGTTGCT
>CAZWXJ010000098.1:0-5616 GCA_964637735.1 uncultured Oscillospiraceae bacterium
CAGTACACGCTTTCATGGTGCATGCGAAAGCGGGCTGGTTATGCACAGCGTAAACGTTTATAATGTGCTGAAGGACCGCTATTTTGAAGAAGGCGATAACCCTGAAAGCTTTGCCCTTTGCGGGCTTTTGCATGACGTTTGCAAAACCAACTTTTACCAAACAAGCACCCGCAATGTAAAAAACGACGAAACAGGGCAATGGGAAAAAGTGCCGTATTATAGCATTAAAGATGCATTCCCCTTTGGGCATGGCGAAAAAAGCGTATATTTAATTGAACGCTTTATACGCTTAAAGCCTGTTGAGGCCATTGCTATTCGCTGGCATATGGGCGGGTTTGATGATTCGGTGCAGGGTGGCAGTTATGCCATGAGTGAGGCATACAAAGAATACCCCCTTGCTGTAAAACTACATTTGGCTGACCTTGAAGCCACTTATTTGGTTGAAAAGAATACGTCAGCTGTTAATAAGAATTAATATTGGTGCTATTATAGAAAAAGAGCCTTTGCAAATGCAAAGGCTCTTCTTTTTAAATTATTTGTCATCGTCGTTTGAGAGCAATTTGTTGATGCTGTCAATCAATTTGTCTTGCAGAAGTTGCAAAGTTGGTGTTACCTTCTTCGCCATGTCTTCAAACGAGGCAGAAGAAGTTGTTTGCGCTGCGGCTGCTTTTGCTGCTGCAGCTTCCCTTGCGGCTTCTGTTTGCTCTTTCAAGCGTTTCATTTCTTTTTCGTGCTCTATTTCTTTGGCAACCTCTTGCCATGAAATCTCTTTGCGTTTTTGAGTTAACGTGTTTAACTGAGAATCAACCCGTTGCATGGCGCTTTCAATTTCATAGGTAGCATCTTTCATGCTGCTGAAGGCAATGTCAATGCGTTGTTCGGTGTTGCGCAGTTCTTGCTTGAGCACTGACATGCTTTTGCTAATATCTTCCGCATTTTCAAGAACGCCTTGGTTGAAGTGGGCGGCTTCTTGTTCTGCGTTTGCTATAATGCTTGCCGCTTTTCGTTCAGCCTCGTAAATGGTTCTCTCAATTTGGGCAGAATTGGCACGTGCAGTTTCCAGTTCATTTTCCAGTTCTGTTACACGAGATTCAAGACGTGTTTTGTCTCTTCGCAGCATCACAATTTCATTTTCTTTTGCGTTGAGTTTGGTTTGCCAAATTTGCGCTTCTTTTAAAATTTTCTCGTGCTGTTCAAGCAGTTGCTTATTGCGTTCTTGTTCTGTGCGCAACAAAGTTGCAACTTCTTTGGCTTTGCTGTATATCTCGTTCTTTTCTTGTTCACTTGCGGCTATGGTTTCTTCCAAGTTTTGAATTTGCACTTTGTAGTAATCTGTCTGCGCTTTGTTTTCTTGCAAAACTTGGTCAATATAGCGAAGCACTTCATCACGACGAAAACCGAATAGTGATGTTCTAAAACCGTCGTTTTGAGAAACGCCGCCGGGCATTTCCATCATTTCCGTTTCATTCATGTGAAGGCCTCCTTTCTAATATACTAAAACAGCCATTTGTGTACCTTATAGCTTACATGATTTTTATGAAAAACGCAACCGCTTTCTTGTAAAAACCCTTTGAAATTAGCCGATTAATTCACGGATTGCTTCAATGGCAACTTGAATGGCTTTTTCGGTGTCATGTTCTTGTTCATCTACAAGCCCACATTTGGCACGCTCTTGGTTCCATACGCACAGCATGCAGGCACCCGCACGTGCTTCGGGCAGGGTGGCAACTACGGTAAACAATGCGGCAGATTCCATTTCAGAAGCAAGTGTACCGCCTTTTACCCAAGCGTCCCATTTGTCTAGTAGTTCATATGAAACGGGTTTGGTTTCTGGCGAATGTTGCCCATAGTAAGCGTCTTTACATTGCACAACGCCCGTGTGGTATGGCACGTGCAGTTTTTCTGCGGCATTGCGCAAGGCAACGGTGCAGTCAAGGTCTGCCACGGCGGGAAATTCAATTGGCATATATTCTTTCGACGTACCTTCCATACGAATAGCGCCTGTTACAACAATAATGTCTCCTGGTAGCACTTCCATTTGCATGCCACCACAGGTACCCACACGAATAAAAGTGCGCACACCTAACTTGTATAGTTCTTCAATGGCAATAGAAGCAGAAGGCCCGCCAATGCCTGTGGAGGTGACAACTACTTTTTCGCCGTTTAGCTCACCCAAGTAGGTGTTGTATTCCCTTTTGTGAGTAACTGGTTTAGCATTGTCAAGAAATGCTGCAATTTTCGGCACACGGTCAGGGTCTCCTGGTAAAATGGCGTATGTTGCGCCCTCAATGTCTTGTTCATTTAAATTGATGTGATATAAACGGTCAGCCATGAAAAAACCTCCTATATTTTACAATTTTTATGTAATGCTATTTGTATTTATTATACTTGATATTGCTTGTTATAAGCAAGAGACGCTTTGTGAAAGATACCCGCTTAAACAGATAGCTTTTGCAGTGGTTTTGCAAACAACTTATATAGAATATACCCGATGGCAACACCTGCTGTGTTTAAAATAACATCGTCAATGTCAGTTGTGCGCCCAATGAATAGTTGTACTGTTTCAATAGAAACCGAAAACAGCATGCCTGCAAACACCACTTTTATGGCTGATTGCCACTTCTTCCAGAGGGTAGGCAAGAAGAAACCAATGGGTGAAAACATAAATACGTTTGCAATAACATTGATGATAAAACTGGTGCTAAGCCCTGTTTTAGAAAATAAGCTGATGGTAGCAAATGGGGTGAGGTTAATGTCTCTTCCTGTTTGTACACGTGTAAGGGCATTTTGAAAAATATGGTTTACACTGCCATACATATTGCCTGGCTGAAACACCAAAGAAAGCAGTGAGACAAAATAAGCACAAAATACTGCAAGCATACATTCTCTTGCCCAGTTATAGGTACGGTTATTCTTTTTGATATATAGCGCCCTACTTATTAAAACAAGCGGTAGAACAACGGCTAAAACCACTGTGAATTTATATATTAAGTTTTGCATAGCGTCTCGCTTTCAAAAAGATTCATAGAAAAGAGGAATAGCCTGTGCTATTCCTCTATATTATAACATATGTGTTATTTGTTGATTGTAAAGAATTTATGAGCAAAAAGCCATTTCTTTGTCAACAAATCATAGAATCTATTTATTCTTTTGCCTCTATGTGAAAGGTAAAGCATGGGAATATTTCTATGATTGTCCCTCGCCAAGCACCAGGGTATAAAACCTCGCTTGGGTTTGAGACATGAACACTGTACAGCACTGCTTCATAACCGTAAGAACCGCCGTCTGTCACGTGGTATTTTCTGGGTATTAACAATATGGCAAGCAAAACAATAACAGCCAATTTTATAAAGAGTTTGCTTTTGCGCTTTGGTTTACCAGCAGTTTCCATTCTAACGTCCGCCTTTCGGCTTATTCGCATATGGTAAATGTAAAGTGATCTTATCTAAAACAATCTAACGACTGTAAAACAATCTATCGATTGTTTAGGAGCTTCATGAGATCATCAAGGTAGTCATCTTCAATGTCATCACTTGGGGGTGGGGTTTCTTCTTGCACGGGTTGGGGTGGTGTAACAGGTTGCTGTTGTGCACCGCCTGCCGCTGAATAAACATAAGAACCACCAAAGCCAGGTACGCCACTGTCAAAGCTTTGTGGGTTATGGTCAAACCCTGTGGCAACAACGGTAATGCGCATTTCATCTTGCATTCTGTCATCAACCGAGATACCCCAAATAATGTTTGCGTCTGGGTGGGCAGCGTCAGTAATAATGGTGGCCGCTTCTTCTACTTCGTCCATACCAATGTCTTGCGAGGCACAGAAGTTCAAAATTAAACCAGTTGCGCCGTCAATAGATGTTTCAAGAAGAGGACTTTGAATGGCAATGCGTGCCGCTGCCTCTGCCTTGCCTGAGCCTTTTGCGCTACCAACGCCCATGTGGGCATAGCCTGCATCTTTCATAACGGTGCGTACGTCAGCAAAGTCAAGGTTGATCATGGAAGGAACGTTGATGAGGTCAGATATACTTTCAACGCCTTGGCGCAAAACATTGTCTGCCGCTTCAAAAGCATTTGCAAAGGTAATGCGTTCTTGTGAAATCATTTTCAGGCGTTCGTTTGGAATAATAATAAGGGAGTCCACTTGTTCAAGTAAGCCAGCAATGCCTTGTTCTGCCACTTGCATTTTGCGTTTGCCTTCAAATGCAAATGGTTTGGTAACAATGCCAACTGTTAGAATGCCGAGTTCTTTGGCAACACTTGCAACAACAGGTGCTGCGCCCGTGCCTGTGCCACCGCCCATGCCTGCGGTAATAAAAGCCATTTGTGTGCCTTTTAATGCGTTCGCTATTTCATCTCGAGATTCTTCTGCACTGCGTTGACCGACAGCAGGGTCTGCCCCGGCACCGCGCCCTCTTGTGAGCTTTGTGCCAAGTTGAATTTTTAGGGTAGCTCTTGAATTGTATAGTGCTTGTTGGTCTGTATTTAACGCAACAAACTCTACCCCTTGTAGCCCTGCATGTACCATGCGGTTTACAGCGTTGCCGCCGCCACCGCCAATACCGAGAACTTTAATATTGGTTATGCTTTGCATTTCTTCATCGAGCATGAACTGCACGTTAACTCCCCCTATATAAAGGTATTTTTCTTCGGCATTCACCCGTAATAACACAAACTATTGTATTTATACAAGATTAACAGATTTTTGTGATAAATTCAATAGATAATGGCGAATTGTTGTGGTTTTTCTTGGTCTTATTGCTAGTTCTGTTTTCAAAACAAAAAAGTTGCTAAATTAATTATAATCAATTTATTGTAAATTACCATAAATAGTTTTAAAAAACATGCTTATTCAGGTGGTGTTTCTTCTGTATTTTCTGGGGTTTCTGCTTCTCCCTCGCCTTCTGCGGGCGGTGTTTCCTCTACCTCAGCTTGCGGGCTGGTGGGTAACGCAGGTGGTGCGCCCGCTGCATAAAACACTTTCCCTACGTAGCTTGCATCAAGCGAGCCCGCTTCTTCAGCGCCAATTTGTGTGTTCAACGTGGCAGAAAGCATTTCCAGCTTATAATCTATATTATTCACAGTGCCAAGTTTTACCAAAAAGCGGTTTTCGTAAATCAGTGTTATTTCAAGCGGGCTTGAAATGTCAATATAAGTAACACCTGCGGGCAGCCATGTTTTGAGGTGTGAGACCACCGTTTCAAGCAGTGCCCCTGTATCTTCACTGGTAAGTTTTAGCATATTGCCTGGTGTTCCAACGGCAATGTCTTCTGCGCCGATGATGCGACAAGTGTTTTCAGGTGGTGTGTCTGCAATGCGCAGCACCTTGAAATTTGCAGACAGCACGATGATTTGCGTCTCTGTTTGAATGTAGTATGTTTCAACGGCGGGTTCTGCAATAAACACAACGGTGCTTGGTAGGCTTCTACGAATTTTAATGCTTTCTAGGTAAGGTAGGTTTTGCATCATGATGTCTTCGCTTTTTGTCATGCTGAAACGAAAAATGTTTTCGCCTTCTGTATGCCCAAATGCCGTGATGAATTCTTCTTCGGTGTAAATGGTGTCACCGTCTACCCTGAACGACTTAATGGGAAACAAAACGGTAACCGAAAGAACAAAC
>CAZWXJ010000099.1:0-5585 GCA_964637735.1 uncultured Oscillospiraceae bacterium
TTGCCTATGGTTAATCTTCATACGTTTTTAATATATCAAGCGCAATTTGGTTTTTGGTAAGGCGCAAATCCATCGCTTGTTTTTCAATATATCGGTTTGCTTCGGGTTCAGTTAAGTTTAAATACTGCATAATGGTATATTTCGCACGGTCAATCAGCTTCATTTCATCAATACGTTTTTGCAGGCGCACATTTTCACTTTTTATGCCCAGCATACGCCGCCGAGACGCCGCCAAAAACCGAAACATTTGTGAGAAATATTGCCGGTTTACAGGTTTTCCAACCACTAAAATACCATCATTCTCAAGGCGAGTGGCAAGTTCAGCGCCAAGCTCATTTTTTACAATAAACACAACGCCAGCGTCGGTGGTGCTTGCAAAATGCAGTGCCAGTTCATGTCCAAATTCATCTGCAAGTGGTGCGTTTACAATAATAAAATCAAAAGAAGTCTCTTTCAAAAAACGGCGTGCTTCATTGCGGGTAGACGCCGCAGCAATATCTGTAAATCCATCAGCGGTAAGCAGTTCCCGAACGAAATCTTTTCCCTTATTTGTGCTAGACACAATCAATATGCTGTCGATAAAATCACATCCCTTGTGGTGCATAGGTTATATAGGTCTTTCGGTAACATTATAAAGGAAAAGCCGTGAAAACAAAAGGGAAGTAGCAAACAATAAAAAGCGCCCACTGCGTGAAAATACGCAGTGAACGCCTTTGTTCTTTTGTACTATACATCAACTTACAGCACTTGTCAACTTAGTAAAATGTAACAAAATTGAACACTTTTATTGACAAAGATAAAATGCCAAATTATAATACAAACATCAACAGCAAAGGCGCTGCAGGTTTCTGTAGCGCCTTTTTTTATTTTTTAAAAACTTGGGAGGAACATTATGCAAACGTTGCCACAAATTTTCGGAAGTATGGTTTTTAATGATGCCATTATGCAACAATACTTGCCAGAAGACGTATACCGTGCAATGAAACGCACCATTGAAGTGGGTAAAAAATTAGATGAGTCTATAGCGAATGTTGTGGCAAATGCAATGAAAGACTGGGCTATTGGCAAAGGTGCAACCCATTATACACACTGGTTTCAACCCATGACAGGGAAGACCGCTGAAAAACATGACGGCTTTATTGCCCCCGTGGCTGACGGAGAAGTACTCATGGAATTTTCAGGGAAAGACCTCATAAAAGGCGAGCCAGATGCTTCCAGTTTTCCTTCGGGTGGCCTGCGTTTTACCGCAGAAGCAAGAGGATATACCTCTTGGGACCCTACCTCGTACGCTTTTATTAAAGACAAAACCCTTTATATTCCAGCAGCGTTCTGTTCATACAATGGGGAGGCGCTTGATAAAAAAACACCGCTTTTACGCTCTATGGAAGCCTTAAATGAGCAAGCGCTTCGGGTATTAAAGCAGCTGGGCAACACAGAAGCAACTCATGTAAAGGTAAACGTTGGCCCTGAACAAGAGTATTTTTTAATAGATTTACAACACTATACTGCCCGAAAAGACTTGATTTTAACGGGGCGCACACTGTTTGGCGCAAAGCCTGCCAAAGCGCAAGAGCTTGATGACCACTACTTTTCACCCATGAAAATACGTGTAACAGCTTTTATGGAAGAAGTAGACGCAGAACTTTGGAAACTAGGTGTACTGGCGAAAACGGAACACACGGAAACCGCACCAGCACAACATGAGCTTGCAACAGTGTTTACCACAGTAAACATTTCCACTGACCATAACCAGCTAACGATGGAATTGCTTACAAAAGTAGCGAAAAAGCATGGCATGGCCTGCTTATTGCACGAAAAACCGTTTGCAGGCATCAATGGTTCGGGTAAGCACAACAACTGGTCTCTTGCAACTGACACAGGTGAAAACCTATTTGACCCAGGTGAAAACCCTGCAGAAAACATACGGTTTTTAACGTTTACAACCGCTTTTTTAGAAGCAGTTGACCTGCACCAAGACTTATTGCGTGTAGCATGTACCAGCGCTGCGAATGACCATCGTCTTGGCACATCTGAAGCGCCGCCCGCCATTCTTTCTGTGCATTTGGGTGAAGACATTGCCGCCATTTTAGAAAGCATTGAAGAAGGCAAACCATGTGAAGTGGCAGAAAAAGCTGTTTTAAAGGTAGGTGTGCATACCACACCTCGCTTTATGAAAGACCCTACTGACCGCAATAGAACATCTCCCATGGCGTTCACAGGGAATAAGTTTGAATTTCGCATGACGGGTAGTTCTTTTTCACTCAGCGGTCCCAATATCATTCTAAACACCATTATGGCAGACGCCCTTGCAGACTTTGCCGATGAACTAGAAAATGGAAAAGACATAAATACGTTACTGCAAGAAAAAATTGCAAAGCATAAACGCATTGTTTTCAACGGGAATGGGTATTCAGACGCATGGGTGAAAGAGGCTGAAAAGCGTGGGTTGTTAAACTTGCGCACCACACCAGAGGCTTTGCCGTATTTTGTAAATGAAAAAAATATTGCTTTATTTGGCAAATTCAAAGTGTTCACAGCAAGTGAAGCACGTTCACGCTATGAAATATGGGTAGACACATATGCCAAAACCACCAATATTGAAGCAAAAGTGTTGCTTGAAATGACCATGAAAGGCATTTTGCCCGCCGTGAATGACTATTTGCAAGACTTGGCAGGCTCTATTCTAAAACAAAAGCAAGTTAATTTGGCAGTTGGCACATATGCGCAAGAAGCCTTGCTTAAGAGAGTGTCTGCATGTAGTGAAAACCTGTACAAAAAGGCAGAACAACTGGAAAAACAGCTGCTGAACATGAAAACAGTTACCGATTTACTGAAAAAAGCAGAGTTTGCCAGAGACAACGTGGTGGTTGCCATGAAAGAAATGCGCCCACTAGTTGATGAACTAGAGACAATTGTCGCTGAAAAATACTGGCCATACCCAACTTATACAGACATGTTATATAGCTTATAATCATAAATAAAGCAGAATGCAAATAAGTTACTTAAAATAAAAAGATTGCCCCAGCCATAGTAAAATCAATGGTTAGGGCAATCTTTTTTATATTTATTAATTTCTATATATTGAAAATCATAAAAATTTAACAAACATTTTCGTCAAAAGGTGAAAGAGAAGGTGCGTCTGTACCGTCCAAAGCTTTCTTTTGTAGTTCCGTTAAATGCGTGCGGTAGCGGTTTGGTACAAAATGTTGTTGTAGTTTTGGGTTTGTGCGCTCTTTAATGGCAATGGTTTTGAAAAACTGTTTCCACAGCGCTTGAAACATACGCTCATCTTCTGTGGTTTCAGGCAGCGTAAAATCTTCTATTTCAACAAGTTTGCCCGCACCATACTCACTTACAAGCCCTACTTTATGGGTTTCATCAAAAATAAAAAAGCGCTCGGTAGAATACCTGTCACAAAAGTGGCTTTGCAGCATGGGTAATACGTAAGAAGTGGGGTCAATAATGGCAACCAAAACACCGTTATAGTCAGAAAAACGCAACAGCCCTAACCATTTCTCGCTCTCTCTGCCAAGGGTAACAAGGGCCTTGTTTAAGGCAAGTACAGAAGGGTTTTGTAGCATATCAGGTGCTTTGCTGCCATGAGTATGGCAAAGTTGCATATACTGCAGTAAATGTAGTTCTTTTTGCGCAAACACAGCAAGGTACGCTTGCTGAAACACCGTACGTGCCTTTGCAGAAAGTTTGGTATAAATCCAATTCTCAACACGGGTGGCTTTTTCTAAGTCTGTTGCAATCATTTTTGTGTCAAACAAAGCGGGTTGCCATGCCTCTTGTGCAATTACGTCGGAAGGCGTTTCGTGGCTTTGAAAGCTCTCAAAAACACAACATAAAAGCCCCATAAAGGTGCCATCGTACACATAAATTATATCCTTTGGCTCAAACACCGTACCACCTCCTCAAAATGCGGTTTGGCAGGCATGTCGAAGAAAGAAGTTTGTTCCACGTCAAACGTGAAAGAATTCGGGTCTACCAAAGCACGTATGGTGTTTTCACGTGAAAGCGGCATGGTGCGTTCAGCTTTTCCGTTGCAAATTATAAAATATTGTGCCCGCTTTAACACAACACCTAATTTTTTAAGCAATAAAAAATCTAAATTGCCATTTCGGCGTGCTGTTAAAATACGTTTAGCACTTGTTACACCAATGCCTGGTACACGTAACAAGGTTTCATAGGGGGCAGTGTTTACATCAATGGGGAATTGCTCTAAATGCTGTATGGCCCAGTTGCATTTGGGGTCTAAGAAAGGGTTGAAGTTCGGTTCATCTTCCGTCAAAATCTCTTCCGCATTAAATTTGTAGAAACGCAGCAGCCAGTCAGCTTGGTATAACCTGTGTTCCCGCAATAATGGGGGTTTGGTATCAAGCGAGGGCAAGGTAGAATGCTCAACAACAGGAATATAGGCAGAGAAAAACACACGCTTTAAACTGTATTTGCGGTATAAGCCTTGTGTAAGTGCCAAAATTTGCTTATCAGACTCATCTGATGCACCAACAATCATCTGTGTGCTGTGCCCAGCGGGCGCAAAGGCAGGCGCATGCTTATATTGCACAAGCTCGCTTGTGTTTTGTTGCATGGTGGCTTTTATCATCTTCATAGGCTCAAAAATGCTTGTTTTGCTTTTGTCGGGGGCAAGCAATTGTAAGCTTTTTTCAGAAGGTAACTCGATGTTCACGCTTAGTCTATCAGCTAGCAAACCCAGTTCATACAACAACTCATCACTAGTTCCTGGTATTGCCTTCGCATGAATATACCCTTGAAAATGGTGCTCATGGCGCAAAATTTTCAAAGCGTTTATAATAAGCGAAGTGGTGTGGTCAGGGCTTTTTACAACACCAGAGCTTAAAAATAAACCTTCTATATAATTTCTGCGGTAAAATTCAATGGTTAAGTCCGCCAGTTCTTTTGGCGTAAAAGCAGCACGGGGTACATCGTTTGAAGCACGGTTTATGCAGTATTTACAGTCATACACACAGTGGTTTGTAAAAAGCACTTTCAATAATGAAATACAGCGTCCATCGGCAGACCATGCATGGCAAATACCCGCCGCAACTGCACTGCCAAGGCCTTGCGCTCCTTTGCGGTTTGTGCCGCTGGAAGTACAGGCAACATCATACTTTGCGCTATCAGTTAAAATTTCAAGTTTTTGCATTAAATCCACGTTACAAACCACCTTTCCATCACATTATACAACCAACAGTTGTAAAAAGCAATAGAAAGAAAAGTAGATAAATGAATTGTATTGAGAGAAAGCGTTGCAATATGCTAAACTATACGAAAACTAACTATAAACGAGGGAACAATCATGGAAAACATCATCATAAAACAATTATTGGAAAGAAAATCTGTACGTGCTTATGAAAATAAACCAATTGAGCAAGAAAAAATCGACATTTTACTAAAAGCCACCCTGCAAGCCCCAACAGCAGGGAACATGATGCTGTATTCTATCATCAATGTGACAGACCAAACGGTAAAGGACAAACTTGCTATTACCTGTGACAACCAGCGTTTTATTGCCACTGCACCGCTTGTGCTTGTTTTCCTAGCTGACTATCACCGTTGGT
>CAZWXJ010000100.1:0-5475 GCA_964637735.1 uncultured Oscillospiraceae bacterium
GAAAAGAAAATGAGAAAAGTAGGGCGAAGAGCATAGATAGTTTTTTCATAGAGGTCTCCTTTAAAATTAGTACAAATTCATTCCGAAATATATCTGCATATTTCAATAAAAGTACTATACCACAAAAAAAGGGGCAATGAAATGACATTCAAGTGACAAAATAATGAAGAAACCATGAACAAGCCACAGCATGAGGAAGCAAGCGAGGCATGGCAAAATTTCTTGTTTTACAAACCAATTTTGTTTGCGAAAACCCTTGACGTAACATGGTTTTATATGGTATATTGGCAATACCTCTTTTGCAGGTTTATTTTTTTGTGTGCAAATAGCATGCAAACAGCAAACGAGGGAGGCTTGAAAACCGTTATTATGGAGGTGCCGAAGTTATGAGAACGAAAATTACACTTGCGTGTACAGAATGCAAACAACGCAACTATGACACGAAGAAAAACAAGAAAAACACCCCTGACAGGGTAGAGATGCAAAAGTATTGTCGTTTCTGCAGAAAACATACACTTCACCGTGAGACGAAGTAGAAAGGCGGAAGAACATGGCTGATAAAGCAAAAGCGAAGGAGAAGAAACCAAGCATTTTTTCTCGTATTGCAAAGTATTTCCGCGATGCCAGAGGCGAATTCAAAAAAGTAGTTTGGCCAACCCGCCAACAAGTTATAAACAACACAGCAGTTGTGCTGGTAGTTGTTGCAGTTTGTGGCGTATTTATCTTCGGGCTTGACTATGGTTTGGGTGTACTGATGAGATGGATTTTGAACCTGGCCAGTGGCGCTTAAAAATAAGAACCACCTGGAGGAATAGCAGCAATGCATGAAGAAGGTAAATGGTATGTGGTACATACCTACTCAGGTTATGAAAACAAAGTTGCCACAAACCTTGAAAAAATTGTAGAAAACCGCCGCTTACAAGACTTTATTCAAGAAGTGCGTGTACCTACCGAAATGGTGCCTGATGTAAAAGACGGCGTAAAACGTGAGGTGGAACGCAAGCTGTTTCCCGGTTATGTACTGGTGAAAATGGTGATGACGGATGATTCTTGGTATGTGGTGCGCAACACAAGAGGTGTTACGGGCTTTGTAGGCCCAACCTCAAAGCCGATACCGCTGACCGACGATGAAGTAGCCGCCCTTGGCATGAACATGCAAGAAGTACATGTTGACTATGCCGTAGGAGACAACGTTGAAATCATCGACGGACCACTGGAAGGCTTTATTGGAACAGTGGAGACCATTGACCCTGACAAAGAGAAGGTAAAAGTGGTTGTGTCCATGTTCGGGCGGGAAACCCCTGCCGAGCTTGACCTTATTCAGGTAAAACCTGTATAAGAGCATTACTATTATTATAGTAATATGTAAGAAGAAAGTGCTTTAGCATGCAAAAGTGCATACCGCACAGCATGTTTGTGCTTAAGGAACATCAAACCAATTCGGTTTTGATAGACGTGGGAGTAAGAGTAAACCCTGCGGGTTTACTCCCGAATTAACCTTGCGGTTAATTCCCTCAGACGCCATGATGCTTTAAAAACGCTACTATGTATTTTATTCAAAGTAGTTGTTTGTAAAAAGTGAAAGAGCTTCTGGGGGAGGTTTACAAACTTACGATGACCACAACTTTATGGAGGTGCAATAGGAATGGCACAGAAAATTATTGGGTATATTAAATTGCAAATACCTGCTGGGAAAGCAACACCAGCGCCACCTGTTGGCCCTGCTTTGGGGCAACACGGTGTAAACATTATGTCGTTTACAAAAGAATTTAACGAAAGAACACAGAAAGACATTGGCAACCTCATTCCGGTTGTTATTACTGTTTATGCTGACCATTCTTTCAGTTTTATTACCAAAACACCGCCAGCAGCAGGGCTTATTAAAAAGGCTTGCGGGCTTGAAAAAGCAAGTGGCGTACCAAACAAAGAAAAAGTAGCGACCATTACAAAAGACAAAGTGCGTGAAATTGCAGAACTGAAAATGGCTGACCTAAACGCTGCCAACATTGACTCTGCAATGAGCATGATAGCTGGTACAGCTCGTAGCATGGGTATTCTTGTAGAGGAATAATGATACAAGACCCGCCAATCGTGGGAGGAAATTTCCGATTTACCACTTAGGAGGATAAAAAATGAAACACGGTAAAAATTATGTTGACAGCGCAAAGCTTGTTGACCGTACAAAATTATATGATGTAGATGAAGCAATGGCACTTTGCGTAGAAACCGCAAAAGCAAAGTTTGACGAAACCGTTGAATTGCACGTACGCCTTGGCGTTGACAGCCGCCATGCGGACCAACAAGTACGTGGCGCAGTTGTACTGCCACACGGTACTGGTAAAGACGTTCGTGTTGTAGCCATTGCAAAAGAAGACCAATTTAAAGCAGCAGAAGAAGCAGGCGCAATGCTTGTTGGCGGCGAAGAATTGGTAGCACGCATTCAAAACGAAGGGTTTACCGATTTTGATGTGCTAGTAACCAGCCCTGATATGATGGCTTTGGTTGGACGTTTGGGTAAAGTGCTTGGCCCCCGTGGCTTAATGCCAAACCCAAAAGCAGGTACTGTTTCTGCTGACGTTGCAAAAGCTGTTGCCGAAGCAAGAGCCGGTAAAATTGAATACCGCCTTGACAAAGCAAACATCATTCACGTGCCAGTGGGCAAAGTTTCTTTCGGTGCTGAAAAGCTGAATGAAAACGTGTCTGCGGTTATGGATGCTATTGTAAAAGCAAAACCAGCCGCATCAAAGGGGCAATACATTAAGTCTGCCGCAGTGGCAAGCACAATGGGCCCTGGCATTAAAATGAACCCCGCACGTTTTGGTGTATAATTTTTGTTGACACGCCTTACTTTGTGAGGTAAAATATAGTCGTTGTCATTTTGAAGACAGTAGGTGCAGGTTTGCATAAGAGTGTTCGCCTACCGAGAAATGGGTACAAGCATGAAGTTTTTGACTAATGCTATGCCTTGCTTTCGGTTGAGAGCAAGGCATTTTTTTGTAACATGCCCTACAAAACAAGAAACGAGGTGAATAAGTTTGCCAAGTGAGAAGATATTAAAACAAAAACAGGAATTGGTTGTTTCGTTGAAAGACGAAATTGCAAGTTCTGTGTCTGGCGTTGTGGTTGACTATAAAGGTATTAACGTAGCTGATGACACAAAATTGCGTACAGAATTACGTGAGGCGGGTGTTACCTACAAAGTAGTAAAGAACTCTTTACTGCGCTTTGCTTTTAACGGTACTGACTTAGAAGGCATGACAGATGTACTACAAGGTACAACAGCCATTGCTTTTTCAAAAGAAGACCCCATTGCACCTGCAAAAGTTTTAGGCAAATACGCAGAAGATTCAAAAGGTACATTCAGCATTAAAAACGGCTTTATGGAAGGCCGTGTGATGACTGCTGAGGAAGTAATTGCCCTTGGGAAATTACCAGGCAAAGAACAACTTCTTTCCATGCTGTGTTCTGCATTGCAAGGGAACATTCGTGGGTTGGCAGTTGCATTGAATGCAATTGCTGAAAAAGAAGGCGACGGCGCTGCACCTGCTGAAGAACCAAAAGCAGAAGCACCTGTGGAAGCAGTACCAGCTGAAGAAACAGTAGAAGCTGCACCTGAAGCCCCAGCCGAAGAAACCCCTGCCGAAGAGGCACCAGCGGAAGAACCTTCAGCTGAGGAAGCTCCCGCAGAATAAGACGAACATTAAAAAAGAAAATGAAATTTAAATGGAGGTACGCAAATCATGGCTGCAGATAAAATTACAAACATGATAGAAGAAATTAAAGGCCTTACCGTTCTTGAATTGAACGATTTGGTAAAAGCAATTGAAGAAGAATTTGGTGTTTCCGCTGCTGCACCTGTTATGATGGCTGGCGCTGTTGCTGGCGCAGGCGCAGGCGCTGCTGAAGAAAAATCTGAATTCGATGTTGTTCTTGCTGAAGTTGGCGAAAACAAAATGGCAGTTATTAAAGCTGTGAAAGACTTGACAGGCCTTGGCCTGAAAGAGTCAAAAGAATTGGTTGACAACGCACCTGGCACCATTAAAGAAGCTGTTGCAACTGACGCTGCAAACGAAATGAAAGCAAAGCTTGAAGAAGCTGGCGCAAAAATTGAGTTGAAATAAGCTTATATTGCAAAATAAAAAAGACGAACAGTTGTTCGTCTTTTTTTGTTGCGCTTTTTTGTGTTAAGCTACTCGTGTTAGCTCGTATACTGAAAAGGTAGTCATGTTAGCGGCAATAGCAGTGTCTTCTCCGGTAATAATAAACATGTACCAGTCATAAGCACCTGCGGGAATCATGTCGTTTTTGCTAATGCCTTCTGAAAAAAGCCCTGTGTAATACAGTTTCATAGAATATACTTTGCTAGGGTCTTGGTAAAGTTTTACACTTTCGGCTGTGTCAGCGGTAATGCCAAGGTCGTCAAAGGCATCTTGCCCGTTTAAAATCAGCATTTCATCACCGAAATAATAATTATCGTCAAGGTCATTAGCATCTTTGTAAAAGTAGCAGCTGCCATCAGCATTGAAGATGAACAGCACATTGCTACTGTCTTCTACCCATTCGCCGTAGACCGCTTCGGCAGGGCCAACGGTTGCGGGTGCGGCGCCACCTGTACAAGCGGTGAAAAGAAGTGTTGCAGAAAGCAACAGGCAAACCAAAGAAATTGTTTTTTTCATATTTTCCTCCTCAAAATGTTATTTTACAAATTGATTGATGTTAGTATAACACAGGAGAAGGAAAATTTCACTTGATATAATCAATGCTGAATTGATGGGTAAGATCTTTCATGTTGGCAAGGGGCTGCTTTGGTATGCCCACCGCCAAAGAAGAAAGTGCTTTGTGCCCTTCGGGTAAGTTTAACTTTTGCAGGGTGCTAGGCGTTTTGTTGGTTGCCGAAATAACCCCCCACAGGTAAATGCTGCCAAGCCCAAGTGCTGTTGCGGCAAGGGTCATATTCTCAAGCATGCAGGCGGCATTGGCATATTCTATGCTGGTGCCACGTGTGTCACTTGAAGAAACGACGATGAGGGTAGGCGCATTGAACAACGGGTTTGTTTCAGGCTTCCCACGGGAAATGGCGGTAATGCGTGAAATTTCATCCAGCAATTCTTTGTTTTGTATCACGGTGATATGCAAGGTGTCATACAAGCGTTGCCCAATGGGCGCCATGCTACCTGCAAGCAAAATTTGTTCTAATGCGTCATCAGGTATTTGCCCTTCTGCATATAAGCGAGTAGACTGCCGTTTGCGCAATGTTTCAAGCAATTCCATTTGTGGTGCCTCCTTTGTACTTATAGTTTCTGCTTGTTGGCAGGCCCTGGGGAAATAACGGTAATTTCTTCAGGAGTGAAGAGGATTGCACCATTTACAATGCGTTTTCTTTGTGGTGCATTTGGGTTAGCGGCTGCCATGGCGGCACTTCTTTTTTCAACCATTTCTTTTACCATGTCAAGTTCAGCGCCTTCTGTTACATAA
>CAZWXJ010000101.1:0-5274 GCA_964637735.1 uncultured Oscillospiraceae bacterium
ATTCGTAAACCCCCGAGATTTATAGCGTTAACAACCATTTGCAGCGCCTGTTATAATGACAACTTTTCCCTTTACTCTGTCCAATTCTCTCACTCCTTTTTCATAGTTCGCCAACGGCTATCTTCACTATACCATTTTCATCATGATGAATTCAACATTAAAGTGTTAATAAAATAACAAAACTGTATAATAAAAACCCAAGTTATAATAATAACCTGGGTTTTTACTATTTTGTAATTACATAAATGCTTTGTGGAACACTTTTTTACCTTTTTTAATAATAATGCCTTTTTGCAAATCATCTGCAGATACTTCAAGTTCCATATCATCTACTTTTTCATCATTTAACGCTAAACCACCTTGCTCAATTAAACGGCGGCCTTCACCTTTTGACTTTGTTAAGTCGCAAGCAACCAATAAGTCAAGAATAGCGATTTTCCCATCCGTTAAATCGTTTTCTCTAATTTGTGTTGATGGCATATTTGCTTCATCAATTTGCCCACTGAATAAAGCACGTGAAGTATCTAGTGCTTTTTGTGCTTCTTCTTCGCTGTGAACAAGTTTTGTTAGCTCAAATGCAAGTAATTCTTTCCCTTTGTTTATCTCTGCTGCATCTGCTGTTTCTAGTTTATCAATTTCTTTCAAATCGATACTTGTCAATAATCTTAAACAGTTGGTGAGATCAGCATCATCAATGTTTCTCCAGTATTGGAAGAATTCATACGGTGGTGTTTTTTCTGGGTCAAGCCATACTGTTCCGCTTTGTGTTTTGCCCATTTTCTTTCCTTCTTTTGTTGTAAGAAGTGTAAAAGTCATACCGAAGGCCTCGCCTCCTTCAACACGACGAATTAAATCAACACCGTTGATAATGTTCGACCATTGGTCGTTCCCGCCGAACTGCATTTTGGTATTTTTTGTTCTAAATAAATGCAAAAAGTCATAACTTTGCAAAATAGAATAGTTAAACTCCATAAAGGTAAGACCTTTTTCCATGCGGCTTTTTACAGAATCCATGGTAAGCATTCTATTTACAGAGAAGTGAATACCATAATCTCTCAAAAATTCCATATATTTGAGGTCAAGCAGCCAATCAGCATTGTCAACCATTTCTGCTTTACCCTCGCCAAAGTCAATAAACTTCGCCATTTGCTTTCTAAAGCATTGGGCATTATAGTCAATTTGTTCTTTCGTCAGCATTTGGCGCATGTCTTCCCTTCCTGTTGGGTCTCCTACTAAGGTAGTGCCACCACCAAGAAGCGCAATTGGTTTATGACCAGCATCTTGCATATGTTTCATAACAACCATTTGCAAAAAGTGCCCTACGTGCAAACTGTCAGCTGTAGCATCAAAGCCAATATAAAAGGCAATTTTTTCTTTGCTAAGCAGTTCGCGCACAGCATCTCTGTCAGTTACTTGTGCAACAAGTCCTCTCTCTTCCAATAAATCAAACACATTTTTCATTTTTCAAACCTCCAATAAATTTTTTGAATGTGTTTTGTGCAGAGGAATTTAAATATAAAAAGCCCTCTGCCACAATAAAGGGCAGAGGGCGACAAACCGCGTTACCACCTCTGTTCACTGTACTCTCGCAAGCACAGCCTCTGAGTGTCAAACAACACTTCCTACGCAATAACGGGCGCACCCGGAACAGCCTACTACCTTGCAAAAGAAGCGTTCAGCTTACTGCTCAAAGATGTATTCACAACTACTTTGCAGGCTTTCTTGCACCAACCGAAAGCTCTCTTCACTGCAAATATAGATGTTACTTGGTCTTATCACTGCATTAACTGTATTTTACACAATTGAAAAATTTTGTCAAGCGTTTTTTGCCAAATATAGCATTTCTTTTGCATTTTCAATGGCAAGCTGCGTAATGTTATCTCCTTGCAGCATGCGTGCAATTTCAACAATACGCTCATTTTCAGCAAGTTGTTTTACATCTGTATACGTTCTGCCATCGTGTACATCTTTTTGAATAAGCAAGTGTGTAGCGGCATTAGCTGCAATTTGCCCTGTGTGCGTTACACATATTACTTGGTGTGTATGTGCTGTATCTTTCAGCATTGCCCCCACTTTTCCTGCTGCTGCGCCACCTATGCCAGCATCTACTTCATCATATATTAAAGTTGGAACATTATCTTTTTCAGCAAGTGCGTTTTTAATAGCAAGCATAATACGGGAAAGTTCACCACCAGAAGCGATTTTTGCCAATGGTTTAGGCTCATCTCCTGCATTGGTGGCAATGTAAAATTCCACACTGTCTTGCCCAGAGCTATTTGCAGGAATGTGTTCTATTTTTAAAAACATTTCTACATTTGGCATATTCAAAAAGGTAAGCGCATCTTTAATTTTTCTTGCCATCAATTCGAAAGCTTGCTTTCTTGAACTCGTTAATTCATTCGCATATTTTAAAACGACTTCCGCTTGTTCTTTTTGTAAAGCACTTAGCCTTTCCACTTCTTGTTCAGAGAAGGAAATGCGCGCTATTTCAGCCTTTGCGTCAGTGGCATAGTTTAAAATTTCATCAATATTATTCCCATATTTCTGCTTTAATTTATATATTAAATCAAGTCGTTCTTCAATTTCTTCTAAGGTGTTTCCATCAAACCCATAAGCATCCATAGCAGTTTTAATTTCTATAGAAAGCTCTTGCGCATCATAAAAAATGCTACCTAACTTTTCAGAAATGGGAATCAGTTCAGAAGAAAACTCTTTGACAGATTGCATAGCAGTTTCTGCAACGCCTAAGGCGCTTACCGCCCCATTTTCTTCTTCCTCACCCACCAAGGCGTTATAAGCATTATTCAATCCAGTTAAAATTTTCTCGCTGTGCCGAATGATATTTTTTTGCTCGTTTAATGTTTCTTCTTCGCCATCTTTTAAGTTTGACATGGTAATTTCATCTGCTTGATATTGCAGAAGTTCTAACCGTTGTTCTTTTTCTTCTTCGTTCATTGTTAATGCTTTCATTTGCTTTGCGGTTGCTCTGTAAGCATTATATGCATCTTTATAGCGCATTAAAACAGCTTCATTACCTGCAAAAGTGTCTAGAATAGACAAATGCTTTGCAGGGTTTAAAAGGCTTTGATTGTCATGCTGGCCATGAATATTGATAAGTTCACCGCATATTTCACGCACAATGCCGGCATTTGCAGGTTTACCATTTATACGGCAGGTGCTCTTTCCGTCTTTTGTAATCTCACGGTATAAAATTAGCTCGTCTTCTACTTCATATCCTGCCTCTATTAGTTGCGCATTGATGTTTGCGGCTACATTATTAAACCGTGCCCAAATCACCGCTTTATCGGCACCTGTGCGCACAACATCACGCGAAGTTCTGTTTCCGAGAATCGCATTGATAGAGTCAATTAAAATAGATTTACCTGCGCCTGTTTCACCAGTCAGCACATTAAAACCGTTGCCAAAAACAACAGTTGCTTTTTCAATTACCGCAACATTTTCAATTGTAAGTTCACAAAGCATTGTATCCCCTACTTATGAATGTATTTTTCTAACTCTACGCACATATCTTTTGACCCTTGTTCACTGCGCATAACTATGATGAAGGTGTCATCTCCAGAAAGTGTGCCGACAACATTGTCCCATGTCATGGAATCAAATAGCTCACAGGCTGCATTTGCCATGCCAGAGAAGCATTTCACCATAACAACCACATTGGAATAGTCAACAGAGATAACTGCTTCTTTGAAGATCATTTCAAAGCGTGTAGGTGCATGTGCCGTTTTACCAGCTGTTGCAGAGGTTACATACCTATATGTACCATCTCCTGCAGCAGTTTTTACTAACCTTAATTCCCGAATGTCTCTTGAAACAGTAGCTTGTGTAACATCATAACCGCTATCTCTCAGCTTTTCGAGTAAATCTTCCTGCCGAAAAATAGAATTCTCCGCAATTAATTCCAGAATTTTTCGATGCCGTGCTTGTTTCAAAATAATCACCTCCACTTTAATTTTGTATCAATTGATGAAAACTGCTTCGCTTCCGAAAAACTAATTAAATTGATATGCTTATTCGATTTCACAATAGTAATTATATCATCTGCTGTTATAGAAATTTTGTCCCTACCATCAATAATAACGGAGTATGCATGCACCCTACCGTCAGGAGTAAGTTTAACGCTTAAGGTTCTGTCAGCCGAAAAAACCATAGGCGGGCTATATAAACTATGGGCACATATAGGCGTTACAACACTTGCGTTTAATATGGGGCCACCCGCTGAAAGAGAATAGGCAGTCGAGCCTGTAGGCGTTGCTATCAATAAACCATCTGCCATGTAGTTGTTTACAGGTATTGCATCGCAATACAGTTCAATTCCAATAGCTGTTGCCATTTCCCCCTGCGATATCAACGCTTCGTTAAAAGCTGTGCCAATTTTATTGTCATTAACAAATACATCGAGCAATGAGCGTTCTTCAATATAATACTCATTATTCTTCAATTTTTCAAACAAATGTAACTCATTTAGTTCAATAAGTGCTAAAAAACCAACTCTCCCTAAATTTACGCCCAAAAGCGGTTTTTCAACGTCAAATAGCAAAGATGCTACCTGCAATATGGTGCCATCTCCTCCAATGGTAACCACCAAATCACATTGTTTAAGTGCTTCTTGCTCATTTAAAAAAGTAATATTTTGTAAAAGAATATCATTTTTATAATGTTCATTGACAATGCAGTCAATACCGTTTTCTTGCAACGCCAACACTACTTTTTTACTATTTTCAAGCAAGGGGTCTTTTTGTATATTTAAGTAAACATAGGCTGTCATGTGAATCTCCTTTACAGGCACGAATGTGCTGAATTTACAAGGCTTTCTATATCAGTAACTTCAAAATTATTTGGCTTACCTTGTACTGAAACATACATTAAAAATTCAATATTACCTTCAGGGCCTTTTACCGGAGAATAGTCAAGCGCTTGTACTGTGAACCCATTTTCTTCTGCTATTTTTATACATTTCATAATAACTTCTGCATGTGTTTCGGCTTCACGTACAACACCTTTTTTTCCTACTTTGTCTTTCCCTGCTTCAAATTGCGGTTTTATAAGTGCAACTGCTTCACCATTATTAGAAGCAAGTGTTTTCATTACTGGGAAAATATGGCTGAGAGAAATAAAACTTACATCAATACTGAAAAAACCTATCAAATCTTCAATGTCAGCAGGTATTACGTTGCGAATATTGGTGCGTTCCATATTGATTACTTGTGGGTTTGTACGCAGTTTCCATGCAAGTTGACCATACCCTACATCAAC
>CAZWXJ010000102.1:0-5231 GCA_964637735.1 uncultured Oscillospiraceae bacterium
TGAAGCATTAGCGTTACAATGGAAAGACATCGATTTTGAAAAAGAAGAAATACATATTTACAAATCAGTTTACTATGACCCACAGCCAAAGATAAAGCATCCTAAATCAAGCGCAGGAAACAGAGATATAGTTTTACTTAAAAGGCCTTCAAGCATATTGTTACCATTAAGACGTGAGCTAGATGACTTGGTGTTTCCAAACCATAAGGGAACATATTGGGGTAGTCGGCAATCATGGGTACAATGTGAGAAATATAGAAAAGAAACAAATACAGAAGTAACCCCTCACGAACTACGACATGGATTTGCTACTATTCTATATGAAGCTGACATTGATATTAAAACCGCACAATACTTCCTTGGTCATGCACAATCAAGTACCACTTTAGACATTTACACTACGCTAAGGGATAAGCAAAAAAGGAAGGCTTTAGACAAGCTAAACAGCATAGAATAGCATCGCTGTTACACAGTAAGCGATACAGAGTGTTGTATAGCGCCAATGACTAACAGTTCGAATCCCACCGTCTCCGCCATCAAAAGCTTGTAATCTTAAAAGGTTACAAGCTTTCTTTTTATTAAAAGCAACTTTTACTTTTTTTATTCTATCTTCTTGTAACAGTGTTTTATATTCTGTGGTAAAATACAAGAAACAGAAAACAATTTATTCAAAATAGAAGGTGAGATACATATGAAAAAAATAGCTGTGATAGATGATGATGTTTATATTGGCAATATGTTGGAAGAACTTCTCACCAAAGAGGGCTACAGTGTAATAAGAGCTTATTCTGGAACGGAGGCGCTTTTGCTTCTTTCTGCACAAAAGCCTGACCTTGTGCTTTTAGACTTAATGCTACCTGGCCTTTCTGGTGAGGACGTATTGCCAAAAATAGAGGGCATTCCCGTTATTATTGTCAGCGCAAAAATAGATATGAGCGACAAAGTAAAACTGCTTATGGATGGCGCTGCTGATTACATTACAAAGCCTTTTGACACAGCAGAACTGCTTGCCCGCATTGCCGTACAACTGCGAAAGGCAAACCCAACTACCGACAATTTAACACTTTCTTTTGATGATTTGAAGATGGACAGTGCAACTCGCATGGTCTCTGTTGCAAGCACGTCTATTCGGCTGACGAAAACAGAATATGCCATATTAAAACAGCTACTGCAAAACCCCTCTCAAGTCGTACCAAAGTCACGTCTGCTAGACCTCATTAGTGAAGACACGCTAGACTGTACAGAAAGTTCCCTCAAAGTTCATATCGGTAATTTACGAAAAAAACTGCGTGCAGTCAGCAACAAAGAATATATAGATGCCGTATGGGGTATCGGTTTTAAAATGCATGAAATATAATTCTTTCCTTTTTCTTTACCCTTCTGTTAACCGCTTCCTTTACTATACTATGTTACATTATGCCTAAACCAATAAAGGAGGCATTTATATGGAGTACGTTTTAGAAACAAACGCTCTAACTAAAAATTATCATAACTTCAAAGCACTCGGCAATCTCAGTATGCATGTTCCAAAAGGCTCAATTTATGGAATGATCGGTAGAAACGGCGCAGGCAAAACAACGCTCATCCGCCTAATTTGCGGTTTGCAGGCACCAACAAGCGGTACCTATTGCCTGTATGAAAAAAAGAATACCGATAAAGAAATTGCCAAAGCAAGACGGCGCATGGGCGCTATTGTGGAAACACCATCAATCTACCTTGACATGACAGCGGAAGACAACATAAAACAGCAATATCAAACACTTGGCTTGCCCACTTTTGAAGGCATACCAGAGCTACTAAAATTAGTGAACCTTGAAGGTACGGGCAAAAAGAAAGCAAAAAACTTTTCTCTTGGTATGCGCCAGCGGCTTGGCATTGCTGTAGCTTTGGCAGGAGACCCTGATTTCTTGGTGCTAGATGAGCCGATTAACGGACTGGACCCACAAGGTATTATTGAAGTACGTGAACTGATTTTAAAACTCAACCACGAAAGACAAATCACCGTACTTATTTCCAGCCATATGCTCGACGAACTCTCAAAAATTGCAACACATTATGGCTTTATTGACCACGGGCAACTAATAAAAGAAATAAGTGCAGAGGAACTAAATGCTGCCTGCCGTAAATGTACACGTTTAACGGTATCAGATATAACCACACTCGTGCGAATATTAGATACCATGGGGCTTGAATATACGGTTTTGTCTGACACACAAGTTGACGTGTTTGGCACAATGAATATAACAGCATTGGTGACCGCCCTTGCCAAAGAAAATTGCGAAGTACTGTCAGCAAATGAACGTGACGAAAGCCTTGAAAGCTACTTCGTCAGCTTGGTAGGGGGTGAAAGCCATGCGTAACCTCTTATCCGCTGGTATGTCACGGCTTCGTTTATCAAAAATATTCTGGCTTGGTATTGCATTCATGTTTGGTATGGGCTTTTTTATTGTGAGCAATCAGTATTATTCATGCTTAAAATATGGCTTTGAGCTGCCAACGCTTGATAATTTCATTTTAGGCTATACAGTTCTTATTTCTATTGTTGCGGCGGTGTTTAGCAGTTTGTTTTTTGGCACAGAATACAGCGACGGCACCATGCGAAACAAATTGCTGGTTGGGCATAGTCGTGTTTCTATTTACTTTTCGTCTCTCTTTATTAACATAATTGCTACTTTGCTAATGTGCCTTGCTTATCTAGCAGGTGTTTGCCTTGTGGGAATACCCTTGTTCGGCGGTTTACAAATAGCTCTACCACCATTTTTAGCCATGTTCTTTGGCAGCATAATGACGGTTTGTGCCATATGCGCCATTCTAACGGCATTATGCATGATGATTACCAGCAAAGCAATTGTATCCATCGTAAGTGTTTTGGGTGTGGTTGGGCTTCTGCTTTTTGCCATAAACACCAACTCAAGGCTGACGGAACCCGAGTTCTACCCGCCAGGCATGTACATTACAACTGAAGGCGGTTATGAACCATCTGGCGACCCAATTCCAAACCTTAATTTTTTAACGGGCACAAAACGTAAAGTTTATGAATATGCTTACGATATTGTTCCCACGGGGCAAGCATATCAGTATGCAAGTATGAGAGCAGAACACCTTTGGCAAATGCCACTATATTCATTAGCGCTTGTTCTTCTCAGCACGTCGGTCGGCCTGTTCTTCTTTAAACGAAAAGATTTGAAATAAAGGTGGTTTGGTTATGCTTTGGCTTTACTTTCTTTGCGGCGCATTGGTGGTAGTTATCATCATATTGCTTATGAAAATATCACTTCTACAGCGGGCTACAAATGAAATTGTAGCAGAATTTGCAAGCAAGCTAGAGCATGACACCAACACCCTCATCTCTATTTCTAGTAGAGACCGCCATATGCGGCGTCTCGCAGGTGAAATCAATACTCAATTGCGCCTTCTTCGAGAAGAACGGCATCGCTTCCAGCAAGGAGACCTCGAACTTCGAGAAGCCGTAACCAATATATCGCATGATTTGCGCACCCCCTTAACTGCCATTTGCGGATACCTTGACCTGCTTGAACGAGAAGAAAAACCTGCAGAAGGTGCACGTTACATTGGCATGATTGAAAACCGAACCGAAACCCTAAAACAACTCACAGAAGAATTGTTTCGTTACACCGTTATTGCCTCTACCGTAAACGACGCTATTTTTGAAGAGGTGGTATTGAACACCGCATTAGAGGAAAGTATTGCTACACATTACGCTGCTTTAACCAAGCGTGGCATTACCCCCAAAGTTTCTATACCTGAAGATAAAATAGTGCGCGAGTTAGACCCTAGCGCCTTGTCGCGTGTCCTTGCGAATATTATCAACAATGCTGTTAAATACAGCGACGGTGATTTGTTTGTTGTTTTACACGAAAACGGCGAATTTGTTTTTTCCAACACAGCGAAAAATTTAACATCTGTTACAGTTGGGAAATTATTTGACCGCTTTTTCACCGTTGAAACAGGGCGTAGTTCAACAGGGCTTGGTTTGTCTATTGCAAAATTGCTCACCGAACAAATGGGTGGTACAATCTCTGCCGAATATGCAGATGGTAAGCTTACTATAAAACTTCAATTTTAATAACGCCTTTCTATACATCAAAAGAAGTGAGCATCATTGTGTTCACTTCTTTTCTTCTGCATGATATAATTATGCAGAGCAATATATTTTTATTATTTAGGGAGGGTTCCATTTGGGCTGGGTTATTTATGCCATGTTTGCCGTTGCCATTGTTGTAATTGTGTTCAGTTTTATCTCACTATCAAAATTAAAAAATACAGCTACTTATACAAATGCAGAAAAGTTTGATGTGTTCAAAGTTTCTGGTAACCAGTTCATTGTTTTAACGCTAAGCCCCATCACCTATGAAATAAATGACATTGAGCGCATTGACTTTTCCATTTCAAAAGTGCCACGCAGTGTATCTTCTTACAGCGGTGTTATGCGTGTCATTATGAAAAACGGCAAAAAAAGCCGCCCTTTTATTTTTGACAGCAGTGCATATACCAAAAAAGCCACACTTTCTAGTTCTAAACAACAAATAGAACAAACCATTCAATACTTGATGGATGAACTGAAGCAACATCATATTTATTGTTTGCATACGGTGTAAGCCTCTTTATCAAAACTCCTGCTCTTAAACACTTTAAACTTCACCAAAAGAAACACCATAGCTTTCGCTATGGTGTTTCTTTGTTTTATAGGTTTATTTTTTCACGTTTGCTTTCATTGCTTCAACAGCTTGTTCAATGTACTTTCTCGGTGTTGCAAGGTTAAAGCGGGCAAAGCCTCTGCCTGCAAGGCCAAACCAGTTACCAAAGTCAACAGCAAGGCGGCATTTTTTCTGCAAGAATTCTTCTAGCTCGTCGTCTTTATATTTTGCGCTAAAGTCAACAAATGCTAGGTATGTACCTTCTAAGTCACATACGCTAAAGCCCATTTTTTCACATTCAGCTTTTAGGTAGTCATAGTTGCCTTTAATTTCGGCAAGTACAGCTTCTAGCCAGTCTTGTCCGCCTTCAAAGCAAGCTTTACCAGCAACATAACCCATCATGTTACCTCTGCCTACTGCATGGAAGGCAATATAATCTGACCATTTCTTTCTCCATTCATCATTTTCAATAATGCAAGAAGAAGTAGCAAAGCCAGCAAGGTTAAATGTTTTGGAAGGTGCTGCAAATGTAATTACATTTTTAGCATATTTTCCGCCACTAACAATAGCAGA
>CAZWXJ010000103.1:0-2994 GCA_964637735.1 uncultured Oscillospiraceae bacterium
TTACTTGCTAGAAGGTGTACCACCAATGAGCGCAGAAAAAACGCAAGCATATCAAGAAGAATTCTTCGAGATGACCCGCACCGAGAAAAGGAGTGCATTATGATGACACAATGGAATGGTTTTGTACAAGGGAATTGGCAAACTAAAATAGATGTACAAGATTTTATTATAGAAAACGTGACACCATATGTAGGAGACGATGCCTTTTTGGTAGGACCAACGAAGCGCACACAAACATTATGGGAAGCATGTACGGCCTTACTTGCACAAGAACTGAAAAAAGGCGTGCTAGATGTTGATACAAAGAATGTGTCAGGCATTAACAGTTTTGCGCCTGGTTATATTGACAAAGAGAATGAAGTAATTGTTGGCTTGCAAACGGATGCACCGCTGAAACGTATTGTAAACTTGTACGGCGGCGTACGCATGGCAAAAAATTCTTTGGAACAATATGGGTATAAACTTGACCCTGAAACAGAATGGCATTTTACGAAGTATAGAAAAAGCCATAATGACGGCGTGTTTGACGCATACCCTGAACGCACAAAACTGGCAAGAAGAACAGGGCTGTTAACAGGTTTACCAGATGCCTATGGTCGTGGACGTATTATTGGAGATTACAGACGTGTTGCACTTTATGGAACTGATAGACTGATAGAAGAAAAGAAAAAAGACTTTGCAAAATTAGACGGACCGATGAGTGAAGACCGCATTCGTTTACGTGAAGAAGTATCAGAGCAAATACGTGCACTGCAAGCAATGGTAGAAATGGCAGAAAGCTACGGTGTAGATATCACGAAGCCTTCTGCAACTGCCAAAGAAGCAGTACAAGCAGTTTACCTTGCATACCTTGCAGGTGCAAAAGAAAACAATGGTGCGGCAACCTCTTTGGGTAGGGTTTCTACCTTCTTAGACGTTTATATGCAGCGTGATATGGAAAAAGGAACATTAACGGAAGAAGAAGCACAAGAGCTGATGGATCAGTTTATCATCAAATTACGCCTCATTCGTCACCTGCGCACACCGGACTATGATGAGCTTTTTGGCGGGGACCCTACATGGGTAACAGAAGCGGTAGGCGGTATGGCTCTGAACGGCATAACCCTAGTAACCAAAAGCTCTTACCGTGTTTTGCATACCCTTTATAACCTTGGCACTTCACCAGAGCCAAACTTGACTATCTTATGGTCTGAAAATTTACCAGAAGCATTTAAAAAATATTGTGCAAAAGTTTCCATTGAAACTGATTCCATTCAATACGAGAATGACGACTTAATGCGCCCTATTTTTGGAGATGACTATGCTATAGCCTGTTGTGTTTCAGCTATGCAAATTGGCAAGCAAATGCAATTTTTTGGCGCAAGGTGTAACCTTGGAAAAGCTTTGCTATATGCTATTAATGGCGGCGTAGATGAAAAGACTGGTGTACAGGTAGTGCCTGGCATTGAAAAAATACATACAGATGAATTACAGTACGAACAAGTATATGAAAATTATAAAAAGGTAATAGAATATGTTGCAGAGCTGTATGTTGACACGCTGAACATCATTCATTACATGCATGACAAGTATGCCTATGAAGCAGGGCAGATGGCACTGCATGATACTGACGTGGAAGCAGTGGTTTCCTTCGGCATTGCGGGGCTTTCCGTTATTGCTGACTCGTTCTCTGCTATCAAATATGCGAAAGTAAAGCCTATTTATAATAAAAATGACTTGGCAGTTGATTTTGTTATTGAGGGAGACTTCCCGAAATATGGAAATGATGATGACCTAGTAGATGACATTGCTGTAAAATTGGTAAAAGAATTTTCAGCTGAACTAAAAAAATACCCATTATACAGGGGCGCCAAACATAGCCTTTCTGTTTTAACCATTACCTCTAATGTGGTGTACGGAAAGAAAACAGGCTCCACCCCTGACGGGCGCAAAGCGGGCGAGCCGTTTGCACCGGGTGCAAACCCCATGCACGGAAGAGATGCGAGCGGGGCGCTTGCTTCCTTAAACTCTGTGTCTAAAATTCCATATTGTGACGTTTGCCAAGACGGTGTGTCGAATACATTTTCTATTACACCTACAGCATTAGGCAAAACTGAGCAAGACCGTATGAATAACTTAGCAGCCATTTTAGACGGATACTTTTCAATGGGCGCCCATCATTTGAATGTAAATGTATTTGACCGTTCAATGCTAGAAGATGCGTTTGACCACCCTGAAAAATACCCAACGCTTACCATTCGGGTTTCAGGGTATGCGGTAAACTTTAGCAGACTAACAAAAGAACAACAACGTGAAGTGATTAACCGTACCTTCCATGAGGCACGGTAATAGTACCCCTACTGTTGTATTTGTGATGTTTTTGCAAACAATAAAGAAAAACAATTGTCTACTGTAAACAATTGTGCTACAATACCTACATTGTAAAACATCATACTGCTAGAAGGCAGAAGGAGTCGGTACGTATGACATATCAGCGTATTAACAAAGGCGTTTGCTCACGCTCAACAACGGTTACCATTGAAGATGGCATTGTAAAAGAAGTGGAAATTATGGGTGGCTGTGATGGAAATTTAAAAGGGGTAACCGCTTTAATAAAAGGCATGTCAGTAAGAGATGCAATAGAAAAACTAAGCGGGATTACTTGTGGTCTGCGCTCAACATCTTGCCCAGACCAACTTGCCATTACCTTGCAAGAAGCAATTGCTACTGATACAAAAATACAAGCAGGTTCATAAAAACAATAATAATAAAAAGGTCGCATCTTTTGATGCGACCTTTTTTGCTATAAAATAATGATTAATCAATGCGTGTAATTAGCTGGCAATAAATATATTCATTCCGAATTTTCTTTGCTTCAAAGTCGCCATCGACATGAATAATAGGGCGTGTTTCACTTGGGGTAACATAGCGCTTGAAAGCAATGGCATCTTGCCCAGGTGCAAGTTCTGTTGCAGTTACATATGAATAATGTTTATTATCAAGATGTAAATAGTC
>CAZWXJ010000103.1:3004-5189 GCA_964637735.1 uncultured Oscillospiraceae bacterium
ACGGTTTCAATGTCAGGGTGGGTAAAGCAACAAGAAATGTCATCTGTTTGGTGCGTTTCAATAATGGCTTCAACTTCGGCGAAGGTGAGGCAGTCAAATTTATAAGTGCCTTCACGCAGTAAAGTTAAAATTTGGTTATCGTCAATTAGTAATAGTGGGTATGTCATGTTATAGCACCGCCTTATTCATATATTTTGTACTTTTATTTTATATATTAAAAATTGAAAAGTCAACACAGACACGTTTGAAAAAAGATTGAATTCTACAAAGACAAATATTCAAATATATAGTATAATATATACAAATGCCTATATATTGAAAATTATTGTTTTTTTAAACAGATTTGTGAGAAGTTCTAATAATAAAAACGTCTTACTAGTGAGGACGTTTTTTTAAATGTATATATTTGGGTATGTTGAATAAAAACATGCGCTTTTTTATTGCGTTTTATACAAAATCTTAAAAAGTTATATCGAAATAATTTTATATTTCATTTTGACCTTTTTTTGACTTTCACTTCGTATAATCTAAATATCATAATATGCAAATACTATATTATATATAAATTTTTGTAGGAGGAATATTCGAATGACTCAGAAACTCAACACGAAAACAACTTCATTGTGGCAACGCATTGTGGCCGTTGTAATGACTTTGTTTATTCTATTGCAAGCGGTTCCAGCTGGAACATTAGCTGCTTTAGAATCAACCGAAGAAATTGCGCCGCAAAATGTTGACGCACTTGTGATGCAAGCAGAAACAGATGCATCAGAAGAAGGGTACACCTTTGGGGACCCCATTACCTTTAGCACAACTGTAAAAGGTGATGGCATCAATAATGGAGGGATCGTTCGCATTGTTTTGCCCGCCAACGTGAAAATTTTGAGCAAAACAGAAACAGTTGACGATTCACGCATTGCAGGGGTAACTGTACAAGGGTCTGCCCAGGTGGTAGAAGAACTACTAAACCCTGAAGAAAAATCTGTACAAACACCTACAGAAGGGTCGATTGATGAACCTGCTGTGCAGGCTCAAGAAGCGGATGGTGCTTCACAAGAAGAAGCAGCGATAGAAGTTCCAGCAGGTGGCGCTATTGCCATTCCTGTTGAAACACCCGAAGAAGAAAATGCAGAAGATACAACTTCTATCGAAGAATCATCTGAAGTGAATTCTGAGGAAGAAAGTTCAAATGGAGAATCTTCAGAAGAAAGTTCGGAAGAAGAAATTTCCAGCGAAGTCACTTCTGAAGAAGATGAAAAAGAAGAAACAAAACCAGAAGTGCCTGTTGAAACGACTAAGAAAGTAGCGCTGACCCCTGAGCTTATTGAAGCACTACAAAGCGGTGAAACAGTTATTGAGTATGAAC
Organism: uncultured Oscillospiraceae bacterium; assembly: GCA_964637735.1. Taxonomy (GTDB): domain Bacteria; phylum Bacillota; class Clostridia; order Oscillospirales; family Ruminococcaceae; genus CAZWXJ01. Next base: position 4,371 of record CAZWXJ010000103.1, read on the forward strand.
TGGTTGATGGCTTTACAGGAGACTTAGAACTTACTTTCACCATTGCTTTGGTAAACGAAGAGGCATGGGAAGGTGTAGAAACCTTAAACGTTACAGGCACATTCACTGCTTTCCGTACAGCTGTGCAGGAAGCAGTTCCTATGCAACGCACTTTTTCTCTCATGAGTTTATCTTCAGAAGAAACAACTTCTGAAGTAACCGGCGAAGAAACAGCAGTGCAAGACGTTCAAACGTTGGGTATTGGCATTATGCCGATGGCTGCCGTTCTTCCTGGTGCTGTATATACAATCGGCGGCGAAAGCAATGAACCGTTATATGTCGGCTTTAATGCTGCAGGGGCGCAAGATATTCGTGTATATAAAGAAAGTACTGATAGTTACGGAACATCATTTTTTAGTTCAAGTGGCTCAAACAGTAAATATTATCAATGGTATAATGCATCTTCTAATGGATTTCGCTTTATTATTGATGGAACGAGATATACAGCAGGTACATATATAACTACTGGTACCAAGATTGGTCCACCAACATTAAGCCAACCAGATACCCGTACTGTGCAGGCAGTATATAAGATTCCAGCAAAAAATGTAGTCATTACTATCACTTATTATTTGCCACAAGGCGCACGTGCTTTACAAACAAGTGTAAAGGTGGAAAACAATGGTTCAAAAGCGCTTGGCAACGTACGCATCATTTTTGGCGGTGACACATGGTTTGACGAGTCTGATTATGGATACTCATACTATAACGCCTTGAACAAAAGTATATATGTTATGAAGGATAGTAATAGCGGTATGATGAGCATCACAGGTGATGCAT
>CAZWXJ010000104.1:0-5160 GCA_964637735.1 uncultured Oscillospiraceae bacterium
AACCGTGAAATTGGTTGACAGAACCTTCAATTGCAAGATTTCCCGCACAAAAGAATTGGTATCTTTTCTCATCACAGAATATGGAATTTCCATTCCAAAATATATTTGCTTTCATTTTGAAATTGAAGGAGATTTGTTTGACGAAGAATTGCTAAACTTATTTGCCAAAGCGCCTGCAGGGTATTTTCAAATGGAAATGGGCATACAAAGTTTTTACAGCAAAACACTAAAAGCCATTCAAAGAAACCCCAGTACCGAAAAAATAAAGCAAAGTGTAAAAAGCATTTTAGAACCACGCAACATTCATTTGCATATTGACTTAATTGCAGGTCTCCCCCTAGAAACGTATGCAGAATTTCAAAACAGTTTTAATGAGGCCTATGCCTTACAAGCAGATGTATTGCAACTTGGCTTTTTAAAAGTATTACACGGCGCAAAATTAAAAAGTGAAATAGAAGAAAATGCAAATGCATGGCACTACACCAATACCCCACCCTATGAAATTATAGAAAATGAATGGATTAACAAAGAAGAATTACAGCAACTACACATTGCCGAAGATGCCTTAGAGCGTTTATATAACAGTGGGCGCTTTCGTGAAAGTTTGCAATACATTTTGGCATGTACACAGTTAAAACCATATTCTCTCTTTCACGCATTTGGCACTTACTTGGCAAATAATAATATTCTGCCCAGTGTCTCGCTAGATGAATACACTGCACACTTCTTTCAGTTCTGCCAAACGTTAAACGGCATTAATAAAGAAGAACTGCGAGATGTCTTGGTGATAGACAGACTGTCAGTCATCAACACAGGCAAATTACCCCCTGCGCTGAAAATAGCAGACAGCCGCTTAAAACAAATTGCCCTACAAATGGAAAAAGACGAAGTTTATAAGCAAAAACCTGGGGTAAAACGTGGGCTTGCTATTTTGTATAGCAAAGGGCAGGTTGCCTTTGTAGACTATGAGCAAAAACACCCTATTACAGGAAGATACCAAGTACATACCATTCCTTTAAGTAGCTTTGGTTATGAATAACACAAACAAAAAACCCACCGCAATGTTGCAGTGGGTTTTAAAATGGTAATAAAAATGATGCAAATATAAAAGTGTCAGTTATGCAAAAGCTTCAGAAATGGCTGCGTCAACTGTTTTGTAAAAAGCATCAGGTCCGCCCGCAAGCATGTCATCGCCATCGCCTAAAATAACCAGTACAACAAAGTCTCCGTTTACAATTACACGTCCATTTTCAGCTTTTATGCCCTCACCAGCAAATTCAGTGTAGTTTGCACTTTGTTCAATCATAGCTTGTTTCCATGCTTCAAGGTCAGCTTTTACGGCTTCCGCTTGCCCAGGTACAGCCTGAATAACAATAATTTGGTCAGTGTTGTTGTTCAGCTCGGTTACTTTCCCAGCATAGTCAGCTACATTTTCCATGTTTACATTCATCAATAATGAAAGTGTTTTTTCATCTAAATCTTTCGGTGTGTTTACAGGCACCAATGTGTCAATAGCAGTTAAAATGTCTGCAGCAGTGCGCTCTTCAGTAACGGTAGAGCTTGGTGTTTCGGTGCTTTCTACAGGTTCAGATGAATCATCATTGCCACCACAAGCAGTAAGCAAGCTAAAGCACATTGCGAGAGACAGCGTAAAAAGAATTAATTTTTTCATAACAGAACTCCCTTCGGTTATTATATGGAAATAATACTATATTAAGGCATGTTTTTCAACCAAAGGGGTATGGTTTTCACCTTTTTGAGATGAAATTGTCACCTGTGCACAAACCTTGAAAAGATTGTGATTTGCTTGACACTTTCGCAAAAGCCTTATACAATTATTTAGATATACCACATGCATTTATACAGATATACATTTCTTACCAAAAGGGGAACACAATGCAGAAAAAACATATAACATCTCTTCTTGCCGGCGCACTTTGTATCGCCATACTCACAGCCTGTACGCCCACTAAAGGCAATAGCAGTTCTTCACAAACAGAGCTTGAAAAATACACCATGTCTTCTTATGCCATGAGTACCGTTATTACACAAACTGTTTATGGCAATAATGCACAGCCCGCCGCCGATGCAGCAAGCAAGCGTCTTACGCAAATTGACAATGAAATGTCTATGTTCAGCGAAAGTAGTTATATACACGCTATCAACCAAAATGCAGGGGTTGAATACGTAGAAGTACCCAAAGAACTATATGACTTGTTAAAACAAGCAGTGGAACTATCTGCATCATCTGATGGTGCATTTCGCATTACCATTGGCCCGCTTACAAAGGCTTGGGGTGTTACAACAGACACGCCCCGTGTTGTACCCGAAAGCGAACGGAAAGAACTATTGCAACTGGTGAATGATGAAGATTTACTATTTGATGAAGAAAATTGTGCAGTGATGCTACGCTACGAAGGGCAGTCGCTTGACCTTGGCGCCATTGCCAAAGGCTGGGCGTGTTCACAGGCGCAAGCTGTTTACGAAGAATTCGGTGTGCATAGTGCTGTTCTTAGCATTGGGGGCAACGTATATATATACGGCACAAAGCAAGACGGCACGCAGTTCAAAGTTGCGTTCAGAGACCCGACAAGAGAAGAAAGTGCCTATATGGCAACCTTGTTTATGGAAGATGAAACATTAGCCGTTTCTGGCGGTTACAACCGTTACTTTGAAGTAGACGGTACGCACTATGACCACATTATTGACCCGCAAACAGGCGCCCCCGTTGTGTCTGACATCACCAGCGTCGGCGTTGTGCACGAAGACGGCGCTTATGCTGACTTTATGTCAACCACGCTGTATGTTTGGGGCATAGAAAAAACCCTTACCTTTATGGAAGAACACCCAGAGGCTTGCGCCATTATTATGTTAGACACAAAAAATGCCACTGTTTATGTTTCAAAGTCTCTGGAAGGCAATTTCACCCTTTACGAAGGAAACACCATAGACTATGAGGTAGTATATATATAATGGATGCACGCATGAAAAATACAAGAAGAGTGGCATTGCTTGGCATGCTTTATGCACTGGCAATCATCCTTTCTATTTTAGAAGGGTGGGTTGTGCCATTGTTTGGCTTGCCACCTGGTGTGAAACTTGGACTTTCAAACGTAGTGGTCATGTATGCTCTTTTCTTTATTGGTTGGAAAGAAGCGTACCTGCTTAGCATATTAAAGGCGGTTGGCGCCTTTGTAACACGGGGAGGTATTGCCGCAAGCCTTAGCTTAGCAGGGGGTATTTGCTCTATTACCATTATGTTAATACTCATGAAGCTGCCGAAGAAATGGAATATCTCTTATTTCTTAATGGCGGTTGCAGGTGCCGTTATGCACAACGTTGGGCAGCTTGCAGTTATGTCATTACTCTTTTCTAGCATATACTCGTTTTATTATTTACCGGTTCTGTTGGTTTCGGGTATTGTAATGGGTAGTTTAACAGGCGTTACCTTAAAATATATTATGCCAGCACTGCAAAAAGCAGTGGGAGACTTAAAATAAGAGAAATTAGTAAACAGTATGAAGATGCTTACTTTAGGAGGAATGCTTGTGAAATATGTGTTCATTGTAAACCCCATTGCGGGGCAGCAAAATGCACTACTGTCTATTATTCCAGGCGTAACACATTTTTTGAAAGACAAAAAAATTGCATATACCATTGAACCCACTGAGTACGCAGGCCATGCCACCGAACTTGTGCGAAAACACGCAAGCACGGGGGAAGACCTGTATATTTTTGCATGCGGAGGTGATGGTACCCTGCACGAAGTAGTAGACGGCGCCTATGGTTTTGCAAATGTAGCAGTGGGCTGCATTCCTTGTGGTAGCGGAAACGACACCATTCGCAGTTTCGGCACAGAAAAAGACTTCCTTTCCTCAAAAGCCATTGAAACCGCAAAAGAATTAACGATTGACTTAATGCAAACACCTGACGGCGTTGCCATGAACATTTGCTCAGCAGGCATTGACGCCGCCGTTGCGCACAGAGCAACGAAATACAGGCGCGTACCCTTTTTAGGCGGCGAAACGGCATACAGGCTTTCTATTGTCGAGAATTTGGCACGCCACATTGGGCATGAAATGACAATAGAGGTTGACGAAGAAACCTTTTCAGGTGAGTTTTTGATGACAACCGTTGCAAACGGCATTGCTTATGGTGGCGGGTTTCGGGCAGCACCATTTGCTCGCTTGAACGACGGGCTGTTAGATGTCATTCTTGTTAAAAAAATAGGTATGCTACGCATTGCTAAGGTGTTGCCAATGTTCCAAAAAGGGGAGCATTTTGATGAAAACGGTGACATTATACCTGAAATGCAAGATATTATTATATATAGAAAAGCAACACGTGTGCGTTTGCAAGGCCCAAAGCCATTTATTGTGAATGCTGACGGTGAAACCTACCCCAATACCGACTATGAGGTTACACTGCTTCCGCACGCCATGCGCTTTTTGTTGCCTGCCACTTTGTTTGATAAATATATCAGTGAATAAGTAGGGTATTTCACAAATTTTTTATATTTTATCTATTGATTTTTAAGGTTAAGAAGAATACAATAGAGTATGTGATTAGCACTCATAACATTTGAGTGCTAACTTTTCAAAAACATTGAAGAAGGAGATTATGCAAGATGAACATCAAACCATTGGCAGACAGAGTGGTCATCAAACAGGTAGAACCTGAAGAAGTTACCAAAAGTGGTATTATTTTAACTGCAGCTGCGCAAGAAAAGCCACAAATAGCTGAAGTTGTAGCGGTTGGCCCTGGCGGGCTTGTAGAAGGCAACCAAGTTGAAATGACCGTGAAAGCCGGAGACAAAGTTATTATTTCAAAATATGCCGGCACAGAAGTGAAAATTGATGATGAGGAATGCATCATTGTTCGTTTGAATGACATTTTAGCAATTGTAGAATAACTTTTTGAAAGGAGATTATATTACTATGGCAAAACAGTTTTTATACGGTGAAGATGCCCGTAAAGCACTTGGCACAGGCATTGACACCCTAGCAGATGCAGTGAAAATTACACTTGGCCCCAAAGGGCGCAATGTTGTACTAGAAAAAAAGTTTGGTGCACCCCTTATTACCAATGACGGTGTAACCATTGCAAAAGAAATTGACGTACCTGACGCATTTGAAAACATGGGGGCACAGCTTGTACGTG
>CAZWXJ010000105.1:0-4924 GCA_964637735.1 uncultured Oscillospiraceae bacterium
GAGATAGATGACTCTTGTCCAACGGTGGTTAGAACATATTCGAAGACCCCAACCTTTGTGAGTGTTCTTTCAGGTAAAATAAATACAGTGTATGACTTAGAGGAGGTGCTGAATGATGAATAAGGAAAAAACATTTGCTTCGGCAGTGATCTACGTACATAATGCGCAAGACCGCATTGAACTGTTTTTGGAAACCATTATCAAAGCAATGGAAACAAACTTTGAACACTCTGAAATCATCTGTGTGAATGACTCCTCAGATGATAGTAGCCTTGCAAAAATAAAAGGTGCAAGTTCTGTTGCAACCACTACCAGTGTGTCAGTAGTGAATATGAGCTATTTTCACGGGTTAGAAGCTGCTATGAATGCTGGCATGGATATGGCAATTGGAGACTTTGTGTTTGAGTTTGACAATACCATACTTGATTTTGATAGCGATGAAATCATGAAGGTTTACCGTCGCTCGCTGGAAGGCTTTGATATTGTTAGCGCTTCCTCTAACAAAAAAGAGCGCACGTCTTCAAAGCTTTTTTATAGGGTATTTTACCAGTTTTCTGGTTTTTCATATAAAATGAATACGGAAAGCTTTCGTGTACTTAGCAGAAGGGTTATTAACCGTATTAGCGCTATGAACAAAACAGTACCTTATAGAAAAGCGGTTTATGCAAACAGCGGGCTGAAGACAGACAATATAAAATATGACGTGCAAAACAGCAATGTAAATGCAGTTGACAAAAAAGAAAAAACCTATCGGTCAGGGCTTGCGGTAGATTCTTTGATTTTGTTTACCTCACTTGGTTACGGCGCTTCTATCACCATGACAATTGCCATGATGGTTTTGTCTATCATCATGGTTGCCTATTCGTTTTTTATATACATTACCGCACAACCTGTTGAAGGATGGACAACCACCATTTTATTCCTTTCATTTGCATTTTTCGGGCTGTTCAGCATATTAACGGTTATTATTAAATATTTACAATTGCTGGTTGACTTAATATTTAAACGAAAGAATTACAGTTTTGAAAGCATTGAAAAACTAACCAAATAAGCAATAAGTGAGGACTTGCACATGAATGCATTGGTAGGTTATACGGGGTTTGTAGGTAGTAATATTTATGCAACAGGGCAGTTTGATGCCGTGTACAATTCAAAAAATATTACTGATGCCTATGGAACAGACCCGGATTTATTGGTATATGCAGGCCTACGGGCAGAAAAATATTTGGCAAACAATGCGCCTGAAAAAGATATGGCATTGATTTTACAGGCAGAAGAAAACATTGCTAAAATAAACCCCAAAAAACTGGTGCTCATTTCTACCATTGATGTGTTTAAAATACCAGAAGATGTAAATGAAATGGCAACAATAGACACAGAGAATTTACACGCCTATGGTTATAACCGATACCTATTAGAAGTTTGGGTTCGTGAAAATTACCCAGATGCGCTTATTATTCGTTTACCTGGTTTGTTTGGGCAGAACATTAAAAAGAATTTCATTTATGACTATAGGAACGTTGTACCATTTATGTTAAAAGAGGAAAAGATGAATGAACTAACGCAAACAGACCCGTCTTTGAAAGCATATTATACACTACAAGAGAATGGGTTTTATAAAGTGAAAGAAACATCTGCAAAAGAGCATGCGTTGCTGAAAGAAAAGTTCAAGCAGGTTGGGTTTAGTGCTTTGCATTTTACTGACAGCCGTAGCGTATACCAGTTTTATGATTTACGTAGGTTATGGAGCGATATACAAACAGCACTTACTACGGATATTTTGTTATGGCACCCCGCAACCGAGCCAATTTCTGCTAGAGAATTATACCAATATTTGACAGGCGAAGACTTTGTGAATGAGCTAAAGGGAGCCCCACCCCGTTACAACTACAAAACCATACACGATGAAGTTTTTGGTGGATGTAATGGATATATCGCCAGTAAAGAAGAAATCATGCGTAACATAAAAGAGTTTGTGGAAGCATAATGATATGAAAAGGCGCTTCAACAGGTGTTTATACAAGGTAAGTAATGTATGAAAGGTGGTGTGTTTGTGAAACGTTCTATTTCGAATATAGGCTGGGAGACAGAGCAAGATGAAGCGGTTTATGCCCTTATGCAAAAACATGGGTTTACAGGGCTTGAAATTGCCCCGACAAGAATATTTCCACAGGCACCTTATGAAAACTTACCAAAAGCAGCGCTATGGAAAAGTGCCCTAAAAAGCACATATGGGTTTGTTGTACCCTCTATGCAGTCCATTTGGTTTGGGCAGCATGAAAGCATTTTTGGAACAGATGAAGAAAGAGAGTTTTTGCTAGCCTATACCAAAAAAGCCATTGATTTTGCTGCGGCAATTGCATGTAAAAATTTGGTGTTCGGGTGCCCTAAAAACCGCAATTTGCCTGATGGTGTAAATGTGAAAATGGCTCTTCCCTTTTTCAAAGAGCTAGGAGATTATGCCGCCGAAAAAGGAACGGTTATTGGTATGGAAGCAAACCCGCCAATTTATAACACCAATTATATGAACGACACAAAGGCAGCTATGCAATTAATAAAAGAAGTAAATTCAAAAGGATTCTTGTTGAACTTAGATGTAGGCACCATGCTAGCAAACGAGGAAGACTTGTCTATTTTGCAAGGGAAAGTGCACCTTATCAACCATGTGCACATTAGCGAACCATGGTTAAAGCCCATAGAAAAGAGAGATCTTCATAAAAACCTGAAGAGCATACTTGCTGCTGAAGGTTATGAGGGGTATGTGTCTATCGAAATGGGCAAAACAGATGCTTTAGAGTTGATTGACAGCACTCTGCAATATGTGGAGGAAATATTTTAATGGTTTATGAAAAGCAATCAGGTGTACCACAGTTTTCCTGCACTGAATTTGCAGAAAAAACAAAAGATTATGTGCTGTTAATACCCATCATCAACGAAGGCGAGCGCATTATAAAAGAACTTCAAAGAGCAAAAGAACACCATGTAGCAGACCTTGTTGATATTGTTATTTGTGACGGGGGTTCTACCGATGGGGGTACCGAAGAAAATAGGCTAAAAAGCCTGCAGGTGAACACTTTGCTTGTGAAACAGGATGAGGGCAAGCAAGGGGCGCAATTGCGCATGGGAATATGGTGGGCATTGCAACGTGGGTATAAGGGCATTATTACCATTGATGGGAATAATAAAGACAGTATTGAAGATGTGCATCGGTTTATTGCAAAGCTAGAAGAAGGTTACGATTTTGTGCAAGGGTCTCGGTATGTAAAAGGTGGCAAAGCCATCAACACACCGTTTATACGGTCAGTGTCAGTACGGCTTATTCACGCCCCTATTATTTCCCTAACAGCAAAGCAGAAGTTTACTGACACCACCAACGCTTTTCGTGCCTATTCCGCTGCTTATTTGAAAGATGAGCGGGTTCAGCCCTTGCGTGATGCATTTATGACATATGAATTACTGGCATATCTTTCTGTTCGAGCAACACAAATTGGGCTAAAAGCTTGTGAAATACCAGTTACACGAGCATATCCTGTCAATGGTAAAACCCCAACAAAAATTAGTTTTTTCAAAGGAAACAGTGACCTTTTAAAAACACTTTTTCAAAATGCATGCGGAAAATTTAACCCGCATTAAGGTATATACTTTTTTTGCAGGCGTATACATATATAAATATTATCAAATAGCAAAACGCAAAGAGGAGTTTGTAATGAGCGCATTTTTCAAAAAAGCAGAAGACAGTCTGTTAAAATACTGGTTTGTTTGGTTTTTACTTTCTGTTTTACTACTAGCCCTTTTTACTGGAGTGAACCGTATTTTTGATGCACGATTTGTTGTAAGTAACGGAGATTTTCAAACATACAATGTATTCCACCGTATTTTTTTAGGGCAAGTTCCCTACAGAGATTTTGCGAACTACTTGGGTGTAGGTGTGTTACTAACGCACCTTCCCTTTCTTCTTTTTGACCATTCGTTCATTGCAAGTTTGTTTGTAACAAATGTTGTATGTACTGCTCTTTTTATCTTTTTCATCTTTTTAATTCTCTACTTGGTTACAGGTAAAAAAGTTTTATCTGCTGCAACGTCTTTGGTTTTATCGCGAATGCTTACCACTGGTAAAATTGGGGTTATAAAAGGATTAGGCTACTTTTTTCAATTTTTTTTTAGCTTGCTTGACAAACCAAACAACTCTATGCGTATTGTGCGTGCTTTTCTGCCTTTTTTATTTATAATTATGTTCTATGCTTTTGCGCATATATATAATAAGAAAAAAGGGAAACCATTCCTTCTTGCAGAGCAAGCAAGCAATCCTCTTTTTTGTGCTATAGTAGGTGTTATTATAGGCTTAGGTGTTACATGGAGCAATGACTACGGCTTTGCTTGCATTGGTGCGGTATTTATTGTGCTGCTCATTCTGCAAATTCATAATGCAAAAAAAGAGAATGCAAAACTTGTGCGTCCGCTTTTACTGTTTGTGCTTGGTGTGGTAGTTGGTGCATTTTTATCTATTACTATTTTCACTTTAGGAAACCCAGGTGCTTTTATTAAATTTACCAAAGGTGTGGCCACTTACCAGTATTGGTATTTTGGCGGCAATAATTATGATAAAATACAAAGTGTTGTCGAATTGGCTCAAGTACCACGTTTCATTGTTCCAGCACTTATCTATTTAATTATAATGATTTGGGCGTTATGGCGTGTGATAAAAGGGAAAGTTGATAATCGCCTCATTCTTTTTGTTTTCTCTTTTACAACAGTACTTTTGGCAACGTTAATTTATATTTATGGTGCAGGAGGGTATGATTTTCCCGAGGCGTTCCTTTGTTTTTACATGGTTATGGATATTGGAATACTTATAAATGTAGATTACTGGATGTGTGAGAAGTTATCTGAAAAACGAAAGAGGACTTCTTTGATGAAACATCTC
>CAZWXJ010000106.1:0-4892 GCA_964637735.1 uncultured Oscillospiraceae bacterium
CAGCTTCCAGTTCTGTGAATTGTAAATTTTTTGGGTTGTCAATAATGTCACGTGGGGTAACATCTAAACCAGCGTCTTCAGGCAGGGTGATTAAACCAAGGTCTTGCAACAAAAACAAAGCGCGTGCTTCGTTGGTGGTGTCGTTCGGAATGCCGATGGATGCACCGTCTGCAAGGTCGTCAATGGTAGCGGTTTTGCCAGGGTATACGCCCATTGGCTCAAAATGTACGCCGCCAACACTTACAAGGGTGGTTTCGTTTTCTTCGTTGAACCAGTCAAGGTAGGGGGTGTGCTGGAAGAAGTTTGCGTCTAAAGAGCCGTCTTGCGTAGCAATGTTTGGTTGTACATAGTCAGTAAATTCTACAATTTCAAGGGTAATGCCTTGGTCAGCCAAAAGTGGTTTTACTTGCTCTAAAATTTCGGCATGTGGCGCAGGGCTTGCCCCTACACGAATAACAATGTTTTCAGGTGTAGGTTCGCTGTCATCTTTTGTTCCGCAAGCTGTTAAAGAAACAGCCAGTACAGTAGCAAGGGCTACTGCCAATGTTTTTTTCAATGCTTTTTTCATGTTTCATTCTCCTCTTTTTATGCTTTGTTTTTTTTATCTATCTTTTGCGCTGTCAAGCCAAGTAGCCCTTGAATGACTGCCACAATGATGATCAATAATATAAGTGTTACCCACATGACTGCGGTTGCATGGCGGTGGTAGCCATAGCGTATAGCAATGTCTCCAAGCCCGCCTGCGCCAACGGTACCTGCTATGGCAGAATACCCGATGAGGGTAATACTTGTCATGGAAATGCCACGTATTAGCCCTGGGAAGGCTTCAGGTAGTAACACTTTGGTGATGATTTGCCACTTGGTGGCGCCCATACATACAGCAGCTTCTACCACACCGCTGTCCACTTCGCTTAGGCTTTCTTCTACAATGCGTGCCACAAATGGGGTTGCCGCTATTACAAGCGAGACAACAGCCGCTGTGGGGCCAATGCTTTTGCCAACAATTAGCCGTGCAAGTGGGGTAAGCGCCATAATTAAAATAACAAACGGAACACTGCGCCCAATATTCACAAACCAGCTTAAAGTAGTGTACAGTTTTTGGTTTTCGGCAATGCCACCCTTGCGGGTAATGGTGAGGAGCACGCCAAGGGGTAAGCCAAATAAATAGCTGAATAAAGTAGAGAGCAACGTCATATACATGGTTACAAGAAAGCCGTCAAACAAAATGTCTTGGTAGTTAACAAAAACGTCAATCATGCGCTCACCTCCATACCGAGTAATAGTTTAGTAATGTCTGCTTTGGGCTTTGCAAATACCATTTCGGTAGTGCCTTGTTCTACAAAACTGGAAGAGTCAATAACAGCTACCTTGTTGCAAATGGTTTTCACAACCCCAATTTCATGGGTGATGATAACAATGGTTACTCCAAGCTTTTTGTTGATGTCTCGCAGCAGTTTTAAAATAGATTTTGTAGTGAACGAGTCAAGAGCGGAGGTGGGTTCATCACACAAAAGCACCGAAGGGTTTGTGGCAAGTGCCCTAGCAATAGCAACCCGTTGCATTTGCCCGCCCGAAAGCTGTGAGGGGTAACTATACCGTTTGTCAGAAAGCCCAACAAGGTCAAGCAAGCTGCAAACACGCTCTTCAATGTCTTTCTTAGGTGTGCCGGTGAGGGTGAGAGGAAAAGCAATATTGTCAAACACATTTTTTTGTGCCAGCAAATGGTACCCTTGGAAAATAACACCTATTTCCCTACGCTGGCGCAAAAGGGCATCCCCTTTCAAACTGTGAATGTCTTGCCCATTTATAAAAATGCGACCGCCGGTGGGCTGTTCAAGTACACTTAAACAGCGCAACAATGTGCTTTTCCCCGCACCGCTCATACCGATAATGCCAAAAATGTCGCCGCTTTCAATTTGTAAGTTCACACCAGACAAAGCAGTCACATCTCCGTTTTTGGTTTTGAAAGTTTTGGTTAGGTTTTCAATTTGAATCATGCAGATCATCCTTATAGTTTATTAGCTGTTAGTCAATAGCTGTTAGTTGCTAGTCGATAGTTGTTAGATTTATATAGAGTTGTATACTTGTGAAAGAGATACTATATAAAGAGGAAAAACGAAACGATTTTGTAGAAGTATTCTGCAAAATACAAGTGCGCATATTGAAGTTTTGGGAGAAAAGCGAAACGTTTTTACAGAAGCATTCTGAAACACAGGCGTGTATAAATGCCTGTGAGTGAGTTATTTCAGTTTTTTGTTTGGAACAAACAAAAAACCTCACCCCTGGAATAAATCCAAGGGTGAGGTTATAAACACTCACGGTACCACCTTGCTTTGTGTTTGCTTCACAGCAAACACCTCTTCGGCTACGGGCATAATAATGCCTTATAGTCTATCACTATAACGGGTGAACCCGTCATGAACTAACGAAACCGCTCGCCCATGCAACTCAAAAGACCATGTTCGGCAAACCTGCACCCGCCTCTTTTCACCAACCGAGGCTCTCTGTAGAGATAAGTATTTGCTTACTCTTCCCATCAACGTCTTTACTGGGTATTCAATTTATGTGTCTAATTATACCTGAGTTTTTGCACTTGTCAAGAATTTTTTAAAAATTCTTGGAAGCTTAATCTTCCATAGCAAGCTGCGCAGCGCTTGTTGCGTGAATTTGCGTGGTATCAAACACAGGCAAGTCAGTGTCTTCTTGCCCAACAAGCAACCCAATTTCAGTACAGCCTAAAATAACACCTTCAGCGCCTTTGGCGGCAAGGTCGTTCATAATGCGAATGTATGTTTGCTTAGACGTTTCTGAAATAATGCCAAGACATAATTCTTCATAAATAATGCGGTTGACAGTTTCAACATCTTCTTCATTTGGAATGAGTACGGTAATGCCCGCTTCTTCAATTTTTTCTTTGTAGAAGGTTTGCGTCATGGTGTACTTAGTGCCAAGTAGTGCCACAGTAGAAATACCCGCTTTGGTAAGGGCATCAGCAGTGGCTTCTGCAATGTGAACAATGGGAATGGAGATTTGCGCTTTGATTTGCGGCGCAACCTTGTGCATGGTGTTGGTGCAAATAACAATGAAGTCAGCACCAGCATCTTCTAAATTGCGGGCAGCTGTGCCTAAAACAGCGGCGCTTTTGTCCCACTCGCCGTTTGCTTGGTACTGTTCAATTTCGTCAAAATCTACACTATATAACAATATTTTGGCAGAGTGTAACCCACCGAGAACCTGACGCACTTCTTCGTTCATCAGCTGGTAATAGGTTACAGTGCTTTCCCAGCTCATGCCGCCAAGCATTCCTATTGTTTTCATGTCATCACGCTTTCTTTATAAATGGTAAATACTACTCTTCTTCTGCAAAATAAATACTGTCGCTTGCCATAATACCGTCGCTATCTACTTCTAACAGCCATACGTTTTCAGCGGTGGTGTTTTTGCCTAGCCATATAGAGTAATCATCACCGCGGAATTCAAAATAGTGGGTGTGGTCAAGGGTGTTGTCAACCGCAACATATTTGAAGTAGGTTGCGGAAAGAATTTCCACTTCGCCGTCATCATTCAGATATTCAATGGTAAGCACACCTTCAGGCGTTATAGAGATAATAGAAGCGGTAAGCTCTTCATCTTCACTGGTGAAAGTAAGGTGAAGCAGTGTGTTCAAGCTGTCATCATTTAAATAAAACAAGTCGGTTTCGGGCTGAAATTTTACAAGCCCCAGTGTCCATGTTTCATCATCTTGCAGGTAATAGTGTATTAGCGCATCACCCTCTATTTTGCCAAAGGGTACACCAAAACAGTCAAACCGTGTTAAGGCAACGTCAGCGGTGGGGCGGTAGTTTCCTTTTTCAAGGTATAGTTCCTCACCAGTTAGGGCAAAATAGTCTAGCGAAAAAGTGCTTTGCATTTCTGCACTGGTAACCAGTTTGTTTGCGTAAATGTTGTAATAGTTGTGAAAATCTTCCTCAATGGTAAGCGGGTTTAAAAAGGTAGTGTATTCTTTTTCTTCTTCACACCCTGAAAAAGAAAATACAAGCAAAACAAAAAGAAGAGACAACATCGCTTTGCGCATCGTATCTCTCCTTTCAAAAATAGTATGAGGTTATTTTATTATGAACCGCTATAAATGTAAAGTGGCACACCAGGCTGGAAGCTTTCCACAATTTCTTGTAACGTTTCGGCTTCGGTTTTAGGGGTAACTTGTTGTATGGAATATAAGATTTGTTGTAAGAAGGTGTATTCTGTTAAGTCTGGTGCATAATAAATAGAGTTATTGTCGGTGCAAAAAGCAATTAAAATGTCGTCATGGTCACCTATTTCGTCAATTAAGTCAAGCGCTTGTGCTTGGTAAGCAGTGTAAATGCGCCCGTCAGCGGCGGCAAGCACTTCTTCACGGCTAAGCCCACGCCCGTCGCATACAATTTCAACAAATTGCTCGTAGCTTTCATCTACTATAGACTGGTAAATACCAAGCTGTTCTTCGGTTAGGGTAAGCGCATCTGACCCCATTGATTTATTTTTACCACTGGTAATATAGGTTACAGCAATGCCTTCTTGCTCATACATGCCTGCATAGCTAACGTGGGTCATCACAACACCTATAGACCCCGTCATGCTGTTGCGGTTGGCCGAGATTTTGTCAGCCGCCATAGAGATATAATACCCGCCAGAGTAAGAATAGTAATGAATATATGCTTCAATTGGGCGCCCTGTTTGTTCTTTATAATACATGAGGGCAAGGTATAAAGCATCACTGTCATACACGCTGCCACCTGGGGTGTTTAACTCTAAAAAAATGCCAGTGTTATTCTTGTCTTCTACCAAAGAATAAATGTAAGAAATGGTTGCATTGTAGTTGTAGGTTTGTGGGTAGGTAGAGAGTGGGTCAG
>CAZWXJ010000107.1:0-4869 GCA_964637735.1 uncultured Oscillospiraceae bacterium
CGCCAGGGCGTTTACGCACCCTGTCGGCTCCTTTCAGGCTAGATATGCTTTCGTTGGTATACTCTACTGGTTTTTTGGGCATACGAGTGAGACCTCTTTCAACTTTATTTTTACTAGAAATTATTAAACAATAGGACCGATGAAATGTCAAGCAAATGCACAACATATTGTGCTTTGACAATTTATTATACCATATTTAAGACGCAAATGTAGACTTACATTTCTCACACCCATCATTCATTCAATGGTATTCCCTTTTTATAGTATGAGATTGTCAAACAGTGCATAAATACTGCCGCCGACTTTTTTATTAAAATAGTCTCTTAAGTTTAAAAATGCTTTCCATTTTTCTACTGTATAGTCATTGATGCCTCTTCTAATGGCAACATCAATTAGTCTTTTTTCTACCGTACACGGACCGTCATTATATGCAATTGCATCACACAATTGAATGAGTCTATCATAATCATTGTATTTTATTTTGTTCAACTCTGCTTGTAAATATTCAAGTTCTGCAAGAGATAAATCGTCTCTTCCAGATATTTTCCAAACATCTGGAAACGGAAAAGTGTGTGTTAAGCATATTCTCGCTATATCATCATACCCTCGCTCTAACATAAACATATAGCCTTCATATACGTGGCGCACCCCGCAGACTCCTATTCTACGTCCTACATCATGTAACAAAGCAAAAATATATGCTGCGTCAGCATCTAACCCGTCACAGTGTTCTGCAATTGTTTTGGCACACCGTGCCGCTACTCTGCTATGAGATACCCATTCCCCTGGGTTCATCATTTCTGCTTCGGTTAATATTTTTTCTGCTTCATGCACTGAAGGAATTTTCATAATTGCCCTCACAATCTTATCACTCAAAATAAATACAATGGTAACACAAACCAGTAAGCTTGTATATTATATTCACTACCATACATCCTTTAAGTGTAAAAAGCAAAACCTCTCAGCAATATATATTACTGAGAGGTTTTTATTATTTATTCTTCTGTGGGTAATTCTGGAGCAATGATGATACCATCATCATTTATGGCGTCAACGTCTGCTGTTTCTGTAGGTATAACATCAACCACAGCAACTATTTCATCTTCCGTTTTCTGCATTAAGGCTTTGAACTCTTCCCCTGAAATTTTCTCATTCGTGAGCAAAAGCTGTGCTAGTTCATGCAGTTTGTCAATATTCTCAGTCAAAATCTTTTCGGTTTGGGCATAAGCTTCATCAACAATGCGGCGAATTTCTTCGTCTATTTCAGAGGCAACTGTTTCAGAATAGTCTCGGTTCTGGTTGAAGTCTCTTCCAAGGAAGGTTTCATGTTCATCAGATCCGTACACCACAGCACCCAGTTTTTCAGAGAAACCGTACCGTTTTACCATGCTACGGGCAATGGCAGTTACACGGTCAAGGTCATTCGAAGCACCTGTAGAAATGTCTCCTAAAATAAGTTGCTCTGCAACACGCCCGCCCAGTAACGTTACTATTTCACCAAGCATTTTGCTTTTGGTTACATAGCTACGGTCATCTCCTGGTAGGCTTAGTGTATAACCACCCGCTTGCCCACGTGGAATGATGGAAATTTCATGCACAGGGTCAGCAGTTTCTTCAAAGTAATGGGCAATGGCATGCCCGCCTTCGTGGTAGGCAGTTAAGCGTCGCTCTTTTTCAGTAACTACACGGCTTTTCTTTTCAGGGCCTGCAATTACCTTCATGGTGGCATCTTCAAAGTCACGCTCGGTCAGGGCTTTTCGGTTTGCACGGGCGGCTAACAATGCCGCTTCGTTGGCAAGGTTTTCAAGGTCGGCCCCTGTAAAGCCGATGGTAGATTTTGCGATGATACCAAGGTTTACGTCTGGACCAAGTGGTTTGTTGCGTGTATGAATTTTCAGAATTTCTTCTCTGCCTTTTACGTCTGGGTAGCCAACATAAATCTGTCTGTCAAAACGACCTGGGCGAAGAAGCGCTCTGTCTAGAATATCAGCACGGTTGGTAGCGGCAATGATGATAACACCCTCATGCCCACTAAAGCCGTCCATTTCAACTAGTAATTGGTTTAGGGTTTGTTCACGTTCATCATGCCCGCCGCCAAGCCCTGCGCCACGTTGGCGCCCTACGGCGTCAATTTCGTCTATAAACACAATGCAAGGTGCGGTTTTACGTGCTTTGTCAAACAAGTCACGTACACGGGAAGCACCCACACCAACATACATTTCAACAAAGTCTGACCCTGAAATGGAGTAGAACGGTACGCCTGCTTCACCAGCAACACTTCTTGCAAGCAACGTTTTACCTGTACCCGGAGGACCCACAAGCAATACCCCTTTTGGTATGCGTGCGCCGAGTGCATTAAACTTCTTGGGCGTTTTTAAAAATTCTACCAGTTCTTGCAATTCTGCTTTTTCTTCGTCAGCACCTGCAACGTCTGCAAAGGTTGTTTTAGACACTTCGTCTGCTTGGGTTTTCACCTTCGCTTTGCCTACGTTCATGGCTTTTCCGCCGCCGCCAGCTTGGTTCATCATGAAGTACCAAATGCCGACCATACCTGCTATTAACAACAACGTAGGTAGCATAGAATACCACCATGGTATTGTGGTTGGCGGTTTGATTTCATACGGCATGGAAACGCCGTTATGGGCGGTTTTATATGCTTCTAGTGCGCCTTCAATATCTTTCATGAAAAGCTCTACGTCTGGCACTTCATACTGTATGGTTGTTTCTTGCCCATTCAGTTTTATTTCCACTTCACCTGAGCCATAGTCTAGTGTGAATGTTTCTACCTTTTGGTCATTAAACATAGTAATAACCTGTGAGTAGGTATATTCTTCTGTTTTAACGGGCGTCGTCAGCACACGGTACAATAAAAACATCATTGCGAATGACACTAACAACATAAGCCAGTTATTTTTGTTGGACTGCTTTTTTACCAAGATTTCATCTCCTATTTATTCTTCTGCTGTGCACATTTTATGGCATATATACTTCTGGTTTCAACACACCAATGTATGGCAAGTTGCGGTATTTTTCATCATAGTCAAGCCCGTAGCCTATTACAAATTCATCAGGTATAACAAAGCCGACAAAATCTGCTTCAAGCGGGGCGGTACGACGGGCGGGTTTGTCAAGCAGGGTTGCCACTTTAATGCTACGTGGGTTTCTGCCTTCAATTAAGCTTTTAATGTAGCTTAGCGTATTGCCTGAGTCTAAAATGTCTTCGACAATGAGCACGTCTTTTTCTTCCAGTGGTATATCAATGTCTTTCACAATTTTTACCACACCACTGCTGGCTGTGCCTGCCCCATAAGATGAAACCACCATGAACTCAATTTCAGTGTGGGTTTCAATGGCACGCATTAAGTCAGACAGGAAGACGACGGCACCTTTTAAAACGGTAACAAGCACCAAGTTTTTGCCTGCGTACTCTTTGGTAATCTCTTCGCCCATCTCTTTTACACGCTGTTCAATTTGCTCTTTCGTAAGCAATACATTTTTTACGCCACTGTGCATACTTTCCTCCACCATGTTATGTAAATTTATATAACTTATATTATTGAAACATACCAAACCTTTTTGGTTGCCGCAGTTGGTTGTACGTTTTTGCAAAAGCCCGCAATAGGGTAATAAAAAACGGTGTTTTTTTGAAGTTCCTTTACATGAACTTCGTTTGCATGAACGGTGTTCTTTTTCTCTTTTGCGCCCTCTGCTTGCTCTGCCATGCAAATAAGCGGCATGGTGTTTCTTTCTGCCTGTGCAATTTTGTCTTCGTTCATCCACTTTTTCATGGTTTTGGTAATGCCACGTACTGGGTGGGTGAATGTGTCGCCCTCTCTTCTAGGGCGTAGCACTGCATTGCCTATCATTTTATCACAATCAGCGCCATTTTTTAATAGTTTTTTGTCAATCTCGCAAATTTTTATATATTCTTCACAAGTTAAACACTGAATTCTCACTTTTTGACCGTTTGGTAAAAGGTACTCTCCCTCTTTGAATTCGTATTCGTAATTATCAATTTTATTTTCTGTATGTACTTCTACTTTTGCATACCCGGTTTGTACGGTAAAAAAGGTGTTTGCGCATAGTTCTACTTCACCGCCTGTTTGCAAAAATGCTTTTGCAAGGGCAATGTGCTTTTTTTGCACCTGCGCGAAGGGAGCAATCATTTGTGCAAGCACTTCATTTTGCAGGGCGGGGTGTAGCAAGGTTATTTGTGTTGTAGGCACTGCACCGTTTTCAGTTTTATGCGCTTGCAAAAAAGCTTCTGCTTGCTGTGCAATGTAGCTATAAGCAAGGGCGGCATCCTCTGCCGCAGTGCTTATGTTGGGCAGGGCCTGCTTGTTAATCTCTTGCAAAATGGGCAGGGCTTGTAAGCGTATTTTATTGCGTGCATACACGGGTTCAAAGTTTGTTTTGTCAGTTACATAGGGCAAGTTATTTGCCTTGCAATAAGCTTCAATTTCTTCCCTGCTTACTTTTATAAGCGGGCGAATGTAAGAAATCGTTTGCCCGCCTACCTTTTGTGTGCGCACAGGCGGAATGCCCCCTAGCCCTTTTAAGCTAGTGCCCCGTGCAAGGTTGAACAGGGTTGTTTCAGCATTGTCATTCAATGTGTGGGCGGTTGCAATGGTGTTTATGTTTTGTTCCCCTGCAACCTTTTCAAAAAAGGTATAACGAATATGCCTTGCCCATGTTTCAGTGCTTTGCCCTTTGGGTTTTTCACTTTCTAACATGGATGCACGGTGTACAAACAAGGGTATATTCCACTGGTTGCACAGTTTTGTTACTTCTTTTTCTTCTGCTTCACTTTCTGCACGCAGGCCATGGTTTACATGTGCTGCAAATAGCCGTATGCCGAGCGCCTCTTTG
>CAZWXJ010000108.1:0-4819 GCA_964637735.1 uncultured Oscillospiraceae bacterium
GGGTGAACCTTGTGGAGAGTGTGATGTTTGCAAAGGCATTACCAGCGGTAGCGTGTTTGACGTTGTTGAAATTGATGCTGCCTCAAACAACGGTGTTGATGATGTACGTGAACTGCGTGAAGAAACTGCCTACGTGCCCGCTGTTTGCAAATACAAAGTATATATTATTGATGAAGTACATATGCTCTCTACCAGTGCGTTTAACGCATTGCTGAAAATTATGGAAGAGCCACCTGCACACGTGATATTCATTTTAGCAACAACTGAAATTCATAAAGTGCCAGCTACCATTTTGTCTCGCTGCCAGCGGTTTGACTTTCACCGTGTACAGGCAAATTTAATTGCCCAGCACTTGTTAAACGTAACAAAGCAAGAAGAGATAGCCTTAACAGAAGGTGCTGCCATTTTAATTGCCCGTTTGGCAGACGGCGCTGTGCGTGATGCGCTTTCTTTGCTTGACACCTGCATTACCGCAAGTGGTACAGAAGTAGACGAAGAAATTGTGCGCAGTGTTGCTGGCGTGGCAGACAAAGCTTATTTATTTGAAATAAGCAGTGCCATTCATGTACAAAACACCGAACAAGTTCTAACACTTTTGAATGAACTGCTCAGTCGGTCAATTGAAGTGAAGCGCTTAACCGAAGAGCTAATTTACCATTACCGTAACATTTTACTGGCAGGGCTTTCCTCTACCACAGAAGAAACCCTTGGCACAGGTGCAGAATATTTTGCACAATACCAAGAAGCGGCGAAAGAAATACCCAATAACCAAATTGTGTTTGCCATTAAAACACTTGGCGCCGCGCTTGATAAAATAGGAAAAGGAACTGACCCACGCATTGAACTGGAATTGTCACTCTTCTCACTTTGTGAGCCGGCGGCACTACCCGCAGAACTGCCAAAGCAAGAAGCCAAGCCATCAAAAACAGCACCTGCAAAACCTGCGCAGCAAACAACACCTGCCAACGCAAGTGCGCCGCCTGTGCCTGAGGCTAAGCAAGAAACAGCACCAACAGCAGGCACAAATGAAATACAAGAATTCACCGCATGGCAAACCGTTATTGACAAAATGGAACAAAAAGACAAATTGCTGTTTGCCCAAATGCTAAGCACAACTGCCTATGTGCAAGACAAACGTGTGCTGATAGACGGAAGCGAAGTATTTATGGAGTATATGCGCCAGAATGATTATTCTACTGCTTTGCTGAAAGATATTATAGAAGAAGTAACGGGTACACGCTACGCATTAGGCCCGTATAAAAAGCAAGAACAAGCTACCGAAAAACAAGCACCGCAGAAAGACAGCGGGCTTGAAAAGCTAGAACAAAACGGCGTTTTAATTGAGTATGATTAACAGGTAAGGAGAACAGTTATGAAAGCAAGACTTCCAGAAGGGTATGGCGGCGGCAAACAAAACATGAACCAGTTGATGCAGCAAGCCCAAAAAATGCAAGAAGAAATGGAAAGAGTACAAGCAGAACTTGCCGAAACAGAGTACACGGTTACGGCTGGCGGCGGCATGATAGAACTTACCATGACTGGCAAACACCAGGTAACAGCTGTGAAGATTGACCCAGATGCGGTCTCTCCTGATGATGTGGAAATGCTAGAAGATTTATTTGCAGCGGCTGTAAATGAAGCTGTGCGTGTAGCACAGGAAGACGCAGATGAAAAATTAGGTGCGGTTACCGGCGGAATGGGTATACCGGGAATAGGGTAAACAATGGCAAGTTACAATGCGGCACCGCTTGAGCGGCTAATTGAACAATTTGCAAAACTGCCTGGCATTGGCAGAAAAGGGGCATCTCGGCTGGCGTATGAAGTACTTGCCATGCCAAAAGAACAAGCCCTTAGTTTTGCACGTGCCATTGAAGAAGCCCATACCAAAATACGCAAATGCACAATATGCCAAAATTTTTCAGAGCAAGAAACTTGCCCCATATGCGGCAGTGACACAAGAGACAAAACCACCATTTGCGTGGTAGAAAACCCTCGAGACGTTGCCGCCTTTGAGCGCACCCGTGAATACAAAGGTCTCTATCATGTACTACACGGGCTACTCTCTCCTATGGACGGCATTGGCGCAGAACACCTAACCGTAAAAGAATTACTTGCCCGTTTGAGCGATGACACTGTGAAAGAAGTCATCATGGCAACCAACCCCACGGTTGAAGGCGAAACCACCGCCATGTATGTATCTAAACTGGTAAAACCACTGGGCATTAAAGTAACCCGCCTTGCATATGGCTTACCTGTTGGGGGCAATTTAGAATATGCTGACGAAGTCACATTGTATCGTGCGCTTTCTGGGCGTGCAGAAATATAGCATCCTATGTTTTTAGAGCGATCTAGTAAAGAAGTTTTACCTTTGCAAAACTTAAAAGGGCGTACACTGCGCTTTTTCATTCTTCTTTACAAGGCACGCCCTTTTATATAGGGTGCTGTTCTTTTTTATAGCATTTTTTGTAGGTTTTTATATTGTTTTCTGGTGGTGTATTTGATATAATAAAGCAATTTGAATGGGGCTTAAAAAAGCACCCTGACATGAATGAGGAGGCGTATTATGGATAAGCAAAAATCGAAGACAGCTTTGAATGCAGATGCCATCTGGGATGTTTCAGAACTCGGGCTGGCAAAAACCATTATTTTAGGGTTGCAACATACATTTGCAATGTTTGGTGCAACAGTACTCGTTCCATTACTGACAGGACTTAACGTTTCAACTACATTATTATGTGCCGGCGTCGGTACCTTGTTGTTCCATTTTATAACAAAAGGTAAAGTGCCGGCATTTTTGGGCTCATCTTTTGCATTTTTGGGCGGGTTTGCGGCAGTTGCCCCAATGCTTGGCCCCAATGCAGACATCCCGAATGTTGAAATGCTGCCTTACGCTTGCGGTGGCGTGGTAGCGGCAGGCTTTGTATACATTGCTATGGCAGGGCTCATCCGTATATTCAGCATTGAAAAGGTGATGCGGTTTTTCCCGCCAGTGGTAACAGGTCCTATCATTATTTCCATCGGGCTTATTTTGGCGCCAAGTGCCATTGCCAGCGCCTCTACTGACTGGCTCCTTGCCTTCATGGCCCTTGCTATAATTGTTGCTTGCAACATTTGGGGCAAAGGCATGGTAAAAATTACCCCTATTTTGTTGGGTGTTCTTATTACGTACCTCTTCGCAGCAGTTACAGGCAAGGTAGACTTTACTGCCATCAACAATGCAAAAGTATTTGCCTTGGCACCCCTTACACTAGCGAAGTTTGACATTTCCGCCATCCTCACCATTATGCCCATTGCCCTTGCCACCATGATGGAACACATTGGCGACATTGCCGCCATTAGCGCCACAACAGGTAAGAACTTCATCAGAGACCCAGGTTTGCACCGCACCCTTCTCGGAGACGGCATTGCAACCTCTTTGGCTGGTTTAGTGGGCGGCCCTGCAAACACTACTTATGGTGAAAACACAGGTGTACTTGCCCTCACAAAAATTTATGACCCTAAAGTAGTTCGCATTGCGGCGGTTTTTGCTATTATACTCTCTTTTATTCCGAAATTTGGCGCCGCTATTAATACAATTCCAACTGCCATCATCGGTGGGGTTTCCTTCATTCTATATGGTATGATATCCGCAATTGGTGTACGCAACGTAGTTGAAAACCAAGTAGACTTCACGAAATCTCGCAACCTCATTATTGCGGCTGTTATTTTGGTAAGTGCCATCGGGTTTGATGCAGTCGGCGGTATTTCTTTCCAAGTAGCTGGCATCAACATCACGCTGTCAGGGCTTGCCATTGCAGCCATTGCAGGCATTACACTCAATGCCATTTTACCAGGGAATGACTATGTGTTCCCATCTGACAATATTCGCCCTGGCGAAGAAAAAACATCTGGCGTTGGCACAGGGGTAAGCTTTGAAGTATAACCTCCCCATCAATACCCTTATCATTGACAAATTCGTATAAATTACATACAATTACAAAAAGCGGCGTGCATTTATGCAAACTCCGTCTTTTGTTTTCTTTAGCCTGGTTGAAAGGAGATGACAAAATGGCAGATGAGAAAAAGAATAGAACCGTTACCGAAAACCGTGCTGCACGGCATGACTATTTTGTCATTGAAGCACTGGAAGCGGGTATTGAGCTGACAGGCACCGAAGTGAAAAGCATTCGTAACGGTGCAGTAAACCTGAAAGAAAGCTGGGCTGACATTAAAGGCGGCGAAGCCTTCGTAAATGGCATGCACATTAGCCCCTATGAAAAAGGCAACATTTTTAACCGAGACCCATTTAGAGTGCGCAAACTGCTTTTGCACAAGCGTGAAATAAATAGACTGGTAGGGCAAATGAAGCAAGATGGTTTAACGCTAATACCCCTTAGCCTGTACTTTAAAGGGCCACACGTAAAAGTGCAACTGGGGCTTTGCAAAGGTAAAAAACTGTATGACAAACGTGCAGACCTTGCCAAGAAAGACGCCCAAAGAGACATTGACCGTGCACTAAAAGAACGTAGCAGGTAACAATTTATTTTATAAATCATACTTTATATTTGGGGGCGTATTGGTTTCGACGGGGAGGTTCAACCTGGGGGAGCGAGTAGTGGTGAGGCACCACTATAAAAGCTTCAAAATTTTAAACGCTGACAATAAATTAGCAGTCGCAGCCTAATATAGGCTGCTGTCTTGCCCGCTTTACCGCGCAGCGGGGCCAAGGCATCATTTTAGCGGTGAACGTGTATTAGCCTAAGCTTTGCGGCTTTTCATGAATTTATGAAGCTACCGAAAAAGCGGCCTGTTTGCCGGCCTGCTTTCGGGGGAACCTTGT
>CAZWXJ010000109.1:0-4761 GCA_964637735.1 uncultured Oscillospiraceae bacterium
GTGGTCAGGGTACATAAAGGTTCCCTCTTTGTCTACAAAAGCAGACACAGACGTTACAGGCATTTCTTGTGCACCATATAGTAGGAACTTCTGATACCCTGTAAGGGGTAGCCCTGCCGCTTGCATGATATATGTGCCCAAATAGTTCACGCTTGTACGCTGTGGAATATCTTGCGTTTTGGCGTCCATTTCGAAGTTCGCCCACATGACAAAAAAGGTTTCGTAGTTGAAGCTGTTGGCTTCTGTCATGCTAGGGTTGGCATTTACCCAGCGTTCTTGTAAAGAACTTAAATAGCCTTTCTCAATGCCAGGTAAGTGGTCTCCAAATACCAGTACGATGGTGGGGCGCTCACGCTGGGAAAGTTCTTCAATGAATTCTTCTAAGTCTTGGTCAGCACTATTCATCAAGCTCATATATTGCTCTGCTTGCGGGTAATTTCCTTCTGGGCTATTAATTTCTACAGATGTGTCATAATTTTCGTCGGTATAGCCACCGTGAGTGTGTAATGTAACGCAATAAATAAATTGCGGCTCTTCTGCATCGTCTAGAATAGAGAGTGCATAGTCATATATCACACTGTCTGCAGGGTAACAGCGCTCTTGCTCACTTTCTGCTGTAACAAGTGTTTCCTCTGTATAATAATTGTCAAAACCTAACATGGGGTACCCTGTATCTCGGTTCCACGCATCACGTGTTCCCGTGTGCAAAGCTGTTGTTTCATACCCAAGCTCGCTTAGTTGCGCTGGAAGGCTAGGCATGCCCTGTGTGGTGTTGAACTGGAAGGGGGACGAATGCACGCCCTCGTACCCAGCTGAGACACCTGTGAGTATTTGAAACTCGCTTAAAGCGGTGCCGCCACCATTGCCTGACACCATTAAGTCACGGTAGATGCCATCAGGACGGTTTTCAAAGCTGTTTATGAAAGGTAGAACGGGTATATTGGTGTCCTCTGCCTCTGAAAGGTTTGCCCAACTCTCGCCAAGAATAATGATGATATCGGGGCGCATTTCTGCGTTCATGTCTGCACTGTCTGACATATAATTTGCGGCAATTTGTGCCGCTGCATCAGGAGAATAACCATTTGGCACAGGAACGATGGCATATGGTATATTGCCTACAAAGTTTACAAGGCTACCGTTTTCATATGCAGTTACACCTTGGTCCCAGTAGTTGGGGCTCCAGCCTTGGCTGGCGAAAAAGTCTTTCGTCAAGGTGGCAAAAGGTATTGCCACTGCTATTAACATAGCTGTAAACCGTGAAGAACTTTTCTTTCGTTTGGGCTCGGGCAAGGCGGCTTTACCCGCCAGCAAAAACATTGCTACAAACAGCATGATGCCTTGTGCCAAAGGCTTGGTAAATTGAAAATGGTAACCATCAAGTACGGCTAGTGCAGTGCCCACGCCAAAAATGTCTAGTGGAGTGAACGTAGTGCCACGGAAGGCAAATACAAAATGGCTTACCAACCCATATGCCAATGCTGCTACCATGGTGCCACGTAGGGCAAAGGGTAGTGAATTGCTAAATGCATATAGCAACAAGGTGATGACCAGTAAAATAGCGATGCCATACAAAAAGGCTTTGAAATTATTTTTCAACAAGTGCATTACGCTTCCGCCTGCAAGCACTTCTGTCATGCAAAAACATGCCACCAAACACACAAATGCCGCTAATATAGCAAGAATGCTTTGTAATTCTTTGTTTTCTTTAAAGTCTATTGTAGTAAGCATAAGTGCATCTGCGACCAATACAGACGCTATTACAGGCATGCCCATCATGGATGGAAACAAGAGTAGCATAACTGCGCTTAATATTGTGAATAAAAGTGCAGGTAGAATATGTTTTTTATTCAATGTTATCTTCTTTTGCAAAGTAATATCCCCCTAAAATTTCATGCTATAAAGAGCACACGATTTATTGTTCATTGTAGGCTTGTAAAAGATATACCTTTTACAAGATGTTTGCTTTTTTCCATTTGTTATATTTATAAATTTCAAGATATTTTATCAATTTGAGGTCAAAAAACAGTGATAAAAGTAGATATTTTAATTAGAATAATAACTGCTGAACCAAAAAACCGCCCACATGGACGGTCGATTTTTTTGTTTCTGCACACATCGTTAATTATAAATTTCTAAGTTTAGCAGCTTAATAAGCTGTAAACATTCTTTCCCTTGTATCATTATAATTTGATTTTGCTTTTTATAGTTCCACCCACTATTTATAAAATGCTCTATTATTTTAGATGCTACAACAGGCCTGAAAGGATTTACTTTTGGGTAGCTTTCATTGTTCCATTCAAAACGAACTTCAACATAGCTTGTTTTGCTTTTCGCATAACAACGCAAATAAAAAGTATCGTCGCAATTGCCCTCACGAGCGCTAACGTAGAAATGTTCGTTATTCACTATCAGCTTACGCAGTGGCATTTTTTTGCTAATCTGCTTCACGCACTCACGCCCTTCAATGTTTTGAAATTTGTTTATTTTTCATAATGTGTAATAAACGTCATTCAACTGTTATTGCTTGTTTCCATAATTGAATTTTTTCATCGATTGATTTTATATTTC
The DNA here is from genome assembly GCA_964637735.1 of uncultured Oscillospiraceae bacterium. Taxonomy (GTDB): domain Bacteria; phylum Bacillota; class Clostridia; order Oscillospirales; family Ruminococcaceae; genus CAZWXJ01. Next base: position 2,569 of record CAZWXJ010000109.1, read on the forward strand.
TGCCAGGAATAGGGCTTGTGGATGGTACTTTTTCAACTCTAATTTTCATATCAGAAAAATGCGTGTTATATGTTTTTGCTGCTTTGCCACCTGCCAAAATAATGCGTTGCACATTTGGGTATTGTTTTAGCAAGCTGGGAATGTCGTTTGGTTTTTCATTTTGAATATTAACATCTAAAGAGCCTTCCCTCTCAGCAACGTGAAGCATATCCCATAATGCAACCCCATTTGCAAGAAGAAATTGAATTTTGTCTATATATTCTGTATCCATCTTGTTTTTCTCAAACACGCTATAAATAATTTTCCAAAATTGATTTTTAGGGTCAGCATAATATTGGTTCATCTTTAAAGATTTTGCTCCGGGTAAAGTGCCTAAAATCAATATTTTTGAACGATTATCTATGACAGGTTCAAAGGAATGTATTGTGTTCATAACTTACTCCCACTCGCTCCCTCGGGGCGTGTTCTAAACGATTTTGTTTTGGCGATATGATTTCTATTTACTCTATTTGATTTCAGTTACCCATTGTATATGGTCTTTCTGAATTACTGTTATCAAAATGCCTTTGCCAATTGTACTGAACACAATCATAACATTGCAGTAATTGTATTTCAATAGTATAATGACAATCAATATAATAAAGAAAAGAGGTTGTTGGTTATGTCATTTAGTCCAAAGAATGAATCTGCATTTACTGATACAAAATTGCGTAGCAGTAAAACCACCCCTTGTTCTGGCATGTGTTCACTTTGCAGTGCAGGGTGTGCGGGTACTTGTGAAATCGGACTGTCAGCCATTTTGGGTAAGGCGATGGTCTACCCCACAAATACTGGGGACAACCAAATTGCAAGCGAAAAAGACAACCCAATTGATTATTCAATATTTAATATCAATGGGCGTTGTTTTGGGGCTGAGGGCATAGCAGAAGATAGCGAGCAAGCAACTATTTTCAATGTGCAATTAAACCGAGTTATTGGTGGCAAAAACCCGATAAAATTAAACATGCCTCTCATGCTTCCTGCTTTGATTAAATTAAACTGGAAAGACTATTTTTCCGCTGCGGCTATGGCTGGTACAGTTTGTGTAATTGGCGAGGGCGCCGCTAGCAAAGACCCAAATGTTTTGTATGAAAACGGGAAGATTGTTCGTTTCGACATGCTTAATGAAATGTTGGATGCTTTTAACCGATATGACCGTGGTTACGGGCAAATTGTCCTTCAGTGCAACCTTGAGGATAATGCACAGGGGCTTCCTGAGTATGCTTTGACGAAATGTGGCGCAAAAGCGATTGAGTTCAAATTTGGGCAAAGTGCCAAAGGAACACAGCCTGCTACTCGCCTTCGGTCTTTCGAGGAGGCAAAAGCAAAAAAAGCGGGCGGGTTGCTTGTTTACCCTGACCCTGATGACCAGAAAGTTATTGAAGCTGCTAATAAAAACCATGCCCCCACGTTTTGGGCATTCGCTCGTTTGCCTATGTGGACAAAGGCGTCTTTGACAAAGCGCATTCAAGAATTACGTGAACTTGGCATGCAAAATGTATATTTCAAAATGGCAGGCTTTGACCGTCAGGATATTGAACAGGTGCTTCGTATTGCCTCATCTGCAGAGGTAGATATGGTAACCTTTGATGGCGCTGGGGGTGGGTCTGGGTATAGCCCAAATAAAATGATGAATGAATTTGGGCTGCCAGCCGTCTGTATTGAAAGCATTGTTGTTGATGTTTGCCGACAATTAGAAGCAGAAGGAAAATATATACCATTTATTACGGTTACCGGTGGTTTTTCCAGTGAAGATCAAGCATTCAAGGCGTTGGCTATTGGCGCACCTTATGTTAAGGCCGTTGGCCTTTGCCGCGCAACTATGGCCGCTGCAATGGTTGGAGACCATACTGGGAAATTATTAGAGCAAGGTACAGTACCTAAACATTTAGAGAAGTTTGGAGGTAACAAGGAGGATTTATTCGTCGAGCTGGATGATTTGCGTTACATCTATGGTGATGCGGCTGATGATATTCCGTTAGGCGCTGTCGGTGCTTATTCCTACCTCAAAAAAATTGCATTTGGTTTACAACATTTTGCCGCTTTGAACCGGAAATTCAACCTTGACCTGATAGATGCCAGCGATGTAATTCCTCTCACTGAGGACGCTCGGAGATTGCTGAATGGCACTTGGTCCTCAATATAATAATGCCA
>CAZWXJ010000110.1:0-4418 GCA_964637735.1 uncultured Oscillospiraceae bacterium
TTTATATATACATTTTATTGTTTACGCTTTCGGTGAGGAACTACTGTTTAGTAGCTTCTCACGGTGGTAGTTCGTTTTATTGGTTTGGCAGAAGAAATTCTTCTGCTGTTTTGGTAATGCTTACTCATTCTTCTACCAGCTTTCTTTTTATTTTTGGGTAAAACAAAAAGCCTCACCCCGCCAATAGACGGGATGAGGCTTATACCCCACGGTTCCACCCGAATTTTATGTGCCTGCTGCTAACACGAACACATAACAACTCTTGCAAGATATAACGGTCTTCCCCGACGAAGGTTCGCCTTCGCTCTCTGCGGTGGTATTGCTGTTTGCGCTTACTGGGCGGCTTTCAGCCAGTGGCTACCCTCTCTAGCAGTGTGCTACAAACAGAACATGTCCGCTTCAACAATTTGTTATATTACTAATTTATACTACACCTTTTTTGTTAAGTTGTCAAGAATATGAAAGCCTGCCATATAAAACGTTTTCTTCTGTTTCTTGCCCTTTATAGAGGATATCTCCTGACAGGTACGTCAAATACATATCATTTCCAGAAAATACAACACGGAAGGTTGTGTTGTATGTCCTAACAGCGTCCGTAGAAGTTACTGTGGCATTTCTTGGAACAAACATATCTGCTTCGCTTTCTACACTATCACTTCTACCTTCAAACATATTCATTTCTGTAACACTGATGGTTAATATATCGCCCTCAATTACATACGTTCCATCAAACCCACGCACGCCATCTGTATAGGGTAGCCCATAACTATAAAACAGTTCCCCATTCCCTGAAAAAGCAAAATTGTAATATAGCGGTCGTTCGCCACTTGCACGTGTGTGCACCCAGTTGCCTTTTTCGTGTAGGTTTTCAAAAGTGGTTGTACCATTTGCAAATTTTACTTCTGCGGGCATTTGGGTAAATGTTACCGTTAGTGTTTCATTTTCGCCTTCCTGCACATTCAATACCATCTGCTCTGTTTTCCCATTGGTAATATTGCGAACCGTCATTGTGCAAATACCATTTTCATATGTGAAAGTGCCTACGTATTTTATATAATGCGGTTCTATTCCTTCTATATTATTCTCTATTCGTTCTTCATATTCTACTTTTCCGTTATTGTAAAAAACGAGCCTTGTGTAAGAATCGGTATCATATTCATATTCATTTTGTTCTGGCATAGGTATCACTACATTATTCCATATGCCAAGCAAAAAATTCGCATCAGTAGGTACATTACCTTCTACACGAACGCCGTCAGCTAATGCAAGGTTACCTTCAAATGCATTTTCAGTGCGCACAAGCCGTATAGATTTACCAACCATATCATAGGTAAACCCTTCCGTTTCATAAAACATTTCCATTTCATTATCATTTATTTTTTGAATAAACAAAACCATTCCGCCTGCATGTTCTAATACCCCGTCTGTACGTGCATATAAAGTTAAACGGCTATCTCCCTCTACCATAAAATAACCAAACGGGGCGTATACATTTGTGCTTTCGAATGTCCCGTCAGCATAAAACGTATATGCAACGTCTCCTTCTTCACCCGTATATTCCCATGAACCCAAAAAGAAGGTTTCATTGCTCCGCTCGTTCGGCCCTTCGTTTTGCGAACTTGCACTACCTTGCCCTGTGCAAGCTGACAATAGCAAACAAAGTACCATTCCAAAACAAACCATTTTCCATTTTTTCATTCTGCATTCACCTTTTTATATATTTGTTAAAAGCTGTTAATGTATTACATGTTTTCACTATGCTATAATGCTTGTAATAGAAACTTATAAAACAAGGAGGCACTATACAATGCAAACAAACTTAGTACTTGGCAATGTTTATACAGGACAAGAGCTTTACAAATTTCTTATGTCTAATAGAAAGTACTTTCTATTATCTGACGGTAGTTTTCTTCCTTTTTCTGAAACAGAATACCATATAAAAGACATTTTGGAAAACCAGCACCTTGTTTTTAGTGAAGGCTTAATAAGTGAACCAACCACCATGCTTAAACAAAACCATGCTATTTTAGTTGAAAAGGTTTCATAGGCATAACCTTTTCAACAACTTGCGCTTGCCTTACAGCCACTTCTTCATCTGCTCTTCTGAAAGGTTGCCACCGCATAAAATGGTTGCTACCGTTTTGCCTGCGTACCGCTCAGGGTTGCGCAAAATTTCAGCAATGCCCACTGCGGCGGAAGGCTCAGGCACAATGCCTATATGCTCATGTATCAACTGCATGGCTTTTATAATTTCTTCATCGGTTACGGCAAACACGTCATCTACACATTCCCACATGTCTTCTAGCACTTCGGGTATGGGTACACGCACGGCAATGCCGTCTGCAATGGTGGTGGCGGTTTCGGTGGTCATCACCTTTTCCTCATAGAAAGACTGCTGCATGGCGTTGGCTTCTTTCGCCACAATGCCCACTACTTTGGTGCTTGGTGCATTTGCCTTTACCCATGCAGCAACACCCGTTAGCATGGCGCCATTGCCAAGCGCAACCAGTACCACGTCAATCGGCTTGTTATATTGTAATAATTCTATACCAATGGTGCCTGCGCCCTCGCAAGTTTCTACTGCTAAACTGTCTTCCACCAGCTGGTAGCCATGCTCGCTCGCAAAGGCTTTTGCCGCCGCTTTGGCTTCATCAAAATCTTTCCCTTGCAAAATTACTTTTGCGCCAAGGTCTCGCATGCGCTCTACTTTTATAGGGCTTGCGTTTTCAGCGGCAAACACCACTGCACCCATGCCATTCCTTCTACACGCATACGCAATGGCTTGCCCAAAGTTACCCGCACTGGCGCATACAATGGTTGCGCCTGCCTCTTGCCCTGCAACATAAAAGCTTGCGCCCCGCCCTTTGAAGGACCGCACAGGGTTAATTGTTTCCACTTTCACCAGCAAGTTACAACCCAGCATTTCACTCAGTGGCTCGCAAATATACTGCGGTGTGTTTAAAAATTCTGCTGGAATAACGCCAGCTGCTTTTTTCATGTTTTCTGTGTTGATACGCATCATATTCACCTCTTCTTTTTTTGTGCGCATATATGGTTTATGGGGTTGCTAGTAATTTTTCTTTTATATCTCTACACGTGGTTACGTGCATTTCTTGGTGCCGTGTGACAGACATAAGTAGCATGTCTGCCACATCTCTGCCAGACCATATTTTCAATAGCCACATAGACTTTGGGTCATACACCAAAGTGCCGTCTATCAATGCCATGTTCAAGTCTTCTTTGGCAATTTCACGGCGCATGTCTTTCGCCGTTAAGGTTTTCAATATTTCACGGGTTTGTTTGCCTACCGCATTGCGGTAAGCAAACAGTACGTCTATGTCAAGCTCTTCACTAAACTTCACTTTTTCCTCTTCGCTCATGCTGTCACCCACTTCAACATGCATGGTGTCAAGCTCGTCTAGCCAGCCGTCATAAATTACCTGGCGTTTGCTATTTATTAACCTGTTTACAGTTACGTCTTCAATGCGGGCAATGTGCCATACATTCCACGCTAGCGTGCCTTCTAAACCCTTCGCGGGTTTTGCATAGTCTTCATATGGCAAGCCTTTTATCGCTTCGTCTGCAAAGGTGGGTTCTTCACTGCCAGACACTTCTGCAAAATGCACCATGGCGTGTAGCTCTAAACACAGCTTAATTGCTTCATCATGCTTGCCCACACTGCGTATAATTTTACGCAGTTCTTTTTGTTTGGGGTACCAGTCTGTCTTTGCGTTGAACATATTCTTTCAGCCTCGTTTCTACAAGGTACTACAAATCTCATATTTCCGTACCTCTATTATATCATTTTCTATTTATTCATGCACCGTTCATTTTCATATGCTATATTTTGGGTATCCATTTTTATACGCCCTACCAAAAGTATTGCAAAAAAGGAGCCACCGCTATGTTTGAAAAAATGAAAAACCAAATAAAAGGCAAAAACGTTACCCTTATTTTTACCGAAGGGGAAGACCCTCGCATACAAGAAGCCGCTGCAAAACTTGTAGAAGAAAACCTTGCTTTCCCCATTTTGCTGGGTAATGGTTCCGCCATTCAGGCGCAAGCACAAAAGGGCGGTGTTTCGCTTGACGGTATGGACTTTGTTGACATTGCCACCTACCCGCATTTTGAAGAAATGGTACAAACCATGGCAGACTTGCGCAAAGGCAAAATGACAGAAGAAGAATGCCGCGCCTTGCTAAAACAGCCCAACTACTTTGGCACCATGATGGTGAAAATGGGCTACGGAGACTGCCTGCTTGGCGGCGCAACCTATTCCACAGCAGATACTGTGCGCCCTGCCTTGCAAATCATCAAGGCAAAACCGGGGTACAGCATTGTTTCCAGCGTGATGATTCTAAACCGCACCACCGAAAAAGGGGACGAGCGCTATGCCATGGCAGACTGTGCCATTGTGG
>CAZWXJ010000111.1:0-4319 GCA_964637735.1 uncultured Oscillospiraceae bacterium
TGGGTGCATTCAAATGTACCCATGCACCTGGCATAATGGTTTCTTGTTCTTGCAGTTTTCCGTTTTCTGTTGTGTGAATTAGTATCATAATGCTCACTTCCTACTCCTCATTTTTCGCACATTCGTAGAAAGTGAATTTTTATGTTTTAAAATATACACCTTAAAACAAACGCTTCACTGAAAAACGAACGGCTATTCACTTTTTCAAAACGACACTGTCGGGGGTCGCCGTCCATTTTTTCACCTCATTTTTTATTTGTTTTAGTGCCTTTTAATAGTAAATTCCACAGCACGCTTTGTCAAGGAAAAACACAAAAGAAAACAATTTTGTTTCTTTTAGTATTTGTTTTCATCAGTTGTTTCATTTTTTATGTTCATAGCATGATATATTACATAACATTTTATTGCTTTTCCTTTCATATTATATCGCATTTTTTGCCAAAATATGCTATATTACAGTATACGAATACAGTATTTATGAAAACAATTATTTACACCTTATTAGGAGGCATATCTCTTTGCAAGAAAAAAATATTCGAAATTTTTGTATCATTGCGCATATTGACCACGGAAAGTCTACCTTGGCTGACCGTATTTTAGAGCAGACACAGTCAGTAGAAAAACGTGTAATGGAAAGCCAGCTGCTTGATAATATGGACCTTGAAAAAGAACGTGGCATTACCATAAAAGCCCGTGCTGTTACGTTGTATTACAACGCACAAAACGGCGAAACATATGAATTTAACCTAATTGACACCCCTGGCCATGTTGACTTTGGGTATGAAGTTAGCCGCTCTCTTGCTGCATGTGAGGGCGCTGTTTTGGTTGTAGATGCGTCACAAGGCGTTGAAGCACAAACCCTTGCCAACACCTATTTGGCATTAGAGCATGACCTTGAAATTTTGCCCGTTCTAAATAAAATAGACCTCCCCTCTGCTGACCCACAGCGTGTCATCAGCGAGATTGAAGATGTCATCGGCATTCCCGCAGAAGATGCACCACGTATTTCTGCCAAACAAGGCATTGGCATAACAGACGTTATGGAAAAAGTGGTACGTGAAATACCCGCCCCAACAGGCGACCCTGATGCCCCATTGAAGGCCTTAGTGTTTGACAGTGTGTATGACACATACAAAGGTGTTATTGTTTATGTACGTGTGTTTGATGGCACTGTAAAACTTGGCGATACCATTCGTCTGATGCAGTCTGGCGCAGAATTCATTGTGACTGAAGTAGGCAACATGGGGGCTATTAATGCCATTCCGCAAAAAAAGCTTACCGCTGGGCAGGTTGGCTATATTACTGCCGCCATTAAAAACGTACGAGACACCGAAGTAGGAGACACCATTACCCTAGCAAGTAACCCCGCCGCTGAGGCATTGCCAGGTTACCGCAAGGCTGTTCCTATGGTATTCTGCGGTATTTACCCTGCTGATGGTGCCCGTTACACTGACTTACAAGAAGCGCTTGAAAAATTGCGACTAAATGATGCGTCCCTTTCGTTTGACCCTGAAACTTCTATTGCGCTTGGCTTTGGGTTTCGTTGTGGGTTTTTGGGGTTATTACACCTTGAAATTATTACCGAACGGTTAGAGCGTGAGTTTGACCTTGACCTTGTTACAACAGCGCCTTCAGTTGAATACCGCATTACCTTAACCGATGGCACAACCATTATGGTTGACAACCCCACCAATTACCCTGACCCTGCCCGCATTACCAAGGCAGAAGAGCCTTTTGTAAACGCACATATTTACACCCCGACTGACTATGTTGGCAGTATTATGGAATTGTGCCAAGATAGACGTGGTGTTTTCAAAGATATGAAATACCTTGATGAAACAAGGGTAGATTTACATTACGAACTCCCTCTTGGTGAAATTATTTACGACTTTTTTGATAGCATTAAAAGTCGTTCTAGAGGGTATGCAAGCTACGAATATGACATGGACGGGTACCGTGAGAGCAAGCTAGTGCGGCTTGACATATTATTGAATGGTGACCCTGTTGATGCACTTTCCCTAATTGTACATGCAGATAAAGCGCAAGCACGTGGGCGTCGCCTTGCTGAAAAGCTAAAAGAAAATATACCTCGCCAAATGTTTGAAGTACCCATTCAAGCCGCCATTGGTGGAAAAGTGATTGCCCGTGAAACCATACGTGCCATGCGCAAAGACGTTTTGGCAAAATGTTATGGCGGTGACATTACCCGTAAAAAGAAACTTCTGGAGAAACAGAAGGAAGGAAAGAAGAAAATGCGCCAACTTGGTAGCATTGAGGTTCCGAGTGAAGCTTTCACAGCTGTACTAAAATTAGATTAGCTTTGTTCTTTTCTTCTCGAAGAAAATGCGCCAACTTGGTAGCATTGTAGGTTCAAGAGGTGCCCCACACCTCTCGTGAAGCTTTCACTGCTGTATTAAAATTAGATTAATGTTACACATTAGAAAAGAACTGCCAAAGCAGTTCTTTTCTGTTTTGTGAAAAGTATGATAAAATAATTGTAATTTTACTTTAAGGAGATTGCCATGTCTTTCGGGTTATACATTCATATTCCGTATTGTTTGTCAAAGTGCAACTATTGCAACTTTTATTCAGCGGGCAATTCTTCTGTCGTGCCTGATGCATATGTGCAGGCACTTTTGCGTGAAATAAAAAAACATACTGTGAAAAGCCCAAAAACAGTTTACTTTGGTGGTGGTACACCTTCGTTGCTTTCACCACAGCAAGTGGAAGACCTTTTGCAGGCTGTTTCACCTGAAAATGGTGCTGAGATTACGTTAGAAGCTAACCCCGAAACCGTTACCTTAGAACGTTTAATTGGTTATAAAAAAGCAGGGGTAAACCGCCTTTCTATCGGGGTACAGTCAGCAAGTAATGAACAGTTAACGTTTTTAGGACGCAAGCACACTGCTGAAACTGCCTTGCACGCTTTTTCTCTTGCAAAGGAAGCAGGCTTTACCAACATAAGCGGAGACATTATGCTTGCTCTACCAAGCTACACCACAAAAGAATTTGACCAAACACTTGCATTCATAAAACAAGGTGGCGCTACACATATTTCTTGCTATTTGTTGAAGGTAGAGCCTGGAACGCCTTTTGCAAACACGCCGCTTCCCTTTTTACCTAGCGAAGATGAAGCCGCAGATTTTTATTTATACGCGGTTTCCGCTTTAGAAGAAAGTGGTTACAAGCAATATGAAATTTCAAACTTTGCCAAACCTGGGTTTGAAAGTAGCCACAACCTTGTTTATTGGAATTGTGAAAATTACCTAGGAATAGGACCAGGCGCCCATAGTTGCATGAATGGGAAACGGTTTTTCTATAAAGAAGACACCCATGCGTTTATAAAAGATGATACGGACATTCTTATGCCTGACGGGGAATTCACCGTAGAAGAATATATTATGTTACAACTACGGCTGAACAGCGGACTTTCTCTGCCTGTTTTAGAAGAACAATTTCAGTTTACTTTTTCTACGCAAGTTTTACAAAAGCTTTCCCTTTTTGAAAAAAATGACCTGTGCCGTATAAAAAACAATACGATTACCCTCACCCCAAAAGGCATGCTTTTGCAAAACACCATTTTGGCAAATATTCTATAAACCACTCTTGTTTACACATTGCCATTTACTTGTTTATGATTTATTCATATTTATGCTTTATACTTAAAGGCAAGTAGTAATTAAACGAATTAGGAGGACAGTTTTATGAATTTTTTTAGATGTAATGTATGTGGAAACTTGGTAGCCATGGTAGAAGATTCTGGCGTGCCTATGATTTGTTGTGGCGAAGCGATGACCTTGCTTGAAGCAGGTGTTACTGACGGTGCTGCCGAAAAGCACGTACCTGCATTAACCATTAACGGTGTTGCCATTCATGCGCAAATTGGTGAAGTATTACACCCAGCTACTGAGGAGCATCATATTGTTTTCATTTGCCTTGAAACCAACAAAGGATTCCATTTGAAATACATTACCGTTGGTGCTGACCCAGTTACAAACTTCACCCTGACGGATGATGAAACCCCCATTGCCGTTTATGAGTATTGTAATTTACACGGCTTGTGGAAAAAAGACATTTAATTTACTACACAAAGTAAGCAAATAAAAAAGGAGCCTTTCGGCTCCTTTTTTTGATTACGTTAATAAATTTCCGTTTGCATCTCTGTAATTATCACTAATCATAGAAATAAGGTCTACCAGCACACCAATGCCCCAAAAGCCTCCTGTACACAAATACAAAAACCCTGTACCTATTTTGCCAGTGTAGAACCTGTGTAACCCAAATATACCTCCAAAAGCACAAAGCGCCAAAGAGGTCAC
>CAZWXJ010000112.1:0-4272 GCA_964637735.1 uncultured Oscillospiraceae bacterium
CTTCTACCGTTTTACCTTTATGTTTGCCGAAAGCAAAAACTTCTTTGTCATTTTCGAGGGCAGCGTCAAGCAGTGGATTACTGCGGCCGACCACATTGGCATTTGGATGAGCACCGCCATTGCCGAGGTTTATTTTGCAGGGAAGTCTTGTCACATTCTGCGTCCGTACCCCATTTCACATGAATTTGACCCCGTGATTTACAAAAACGCCCACTACGTGGAAAGTTATGAAGACATGGTGCAAGACATAGGGAGGGAAACCACCTTCCCCATTGCAAAAGACGTAATTGAAGGCTATTTTGACTACAGTGAAACCCCCGCTTACATACGCATGGCGAATTTGCTAGAAGACGTGCATAACAACCCACCAAGAGACCTGCCTTTTAGCGAGGGCTATACCCCGCATTTTAGCTGGCTGAAATATTTTGCTTTGTGGGGCGTTCATATATTAAGCTTTTTTCACCTTGACCCCGCAAAGTTTAAAAAAATAAGCCCCAAATTTGCTGATTTTGCTGGGCGCATTTACGGCTATGTGCAAAAAGCAAAGGTGCCTGCCTCACAAGTGAAAGACTGGGAAACCAACATTGGCCGCTTCGTCGGCAAGGAGTGATTTTTTGCAAAACCAACCGCAAGTTAGCGTGAAGGAAACCAAAGAAACGGCCCAAGGGTTTTTGGGGTCTATCTTCAAGTTTTCTATTTCTACCTACGTTAACTTTATTATATATGGTGTTACCTTGCTGTTCATTGGGCGGTTTATTCCTGATGACATTTATGGCCCTGTTGCCCTGTTTATTACTTATTCCACACTGGTTATGAACATTGCCATTTTAGGGCTTGACCAAAGCTTTATTCGCTTTTTCAATGAGCCCCCTGAACACATTAGCACCAAAAGTTTATTCGGCATTTGCTACACACTTGCAGGCGGGGCAATGTTGATTCTTTCATTTATTGGCAGTGTGTTTTTGCCTGCCTTTTTAATGAACATCATTGGTCTCTCTTTTGACTTTAATTATTTACCCCTGCTGTTTTTAAACGCCTTCTTTTTAATGATTTCCCGTTTTTACAACGTGGCATACCGTATGGAACAAAATATACCCATGTTTACCATACAAAGCATTTTGTCTCAGTTTTTCTCAAAATTGTTTTACTTAGTAGGCTTTTTCTTTCCAAACCCAAAAAACGCAATGCTGTATACCGCTGTTTTAGGTATGGCGCTGTTTAGCTTTTTCTTCACTTTTTTGCGCAGAAAAGAAATTGTGCCTGCAAAAAGCGCTTTCTCTGCACCTGTTTTAAAAACCATTTTGCCCTACGGCATTGCCCTTGCACCTTCTGCTGTGCTTATTTACCTTAACTCAGCTTTTTCCGCTAGCTACATCGGGCGCACCCTCGGAGACAGCTCGCTCGGGCTTTTCACCTATGCGGTTACTTTGTCTAACGTTGTAACTATCATTCAAGGTGGCTTTGCCACTTTTTGGGGGGCATACATGTTTGCCAACTACAAAACGCAGCAAAAACGCATTATGCAGGTGCATAATTATTTAAACTTGCTTATTCTTTGCTTTTTCACCTGTATTGTTATGTTTCAAGACATTTTGTTTTGGCTACTACCCATGTATGCTGCCGCAAAATATATTTTCCCTATCATGATGCTTTCTGCTGTATTCACCATTTTGGGTGAAGGTACAGTTTACGGCATACAAATAGCCCGCAAACCTATATTTGACACCATTGGCATTGGGCTTTCTTTGGTAGTAAATATTCTTCTGTGCATTGTGCTTATACCACGGCTGGGAATTTTAGGGGCAGCTTTGGCGCTGGCGATATCGAGCTTTATTATGTTTACCTTTCGCACAGTGGTTGCACAGCGGTTTTACCGCACCATTGAACACCCCACTAAAACCCTTACTGCTTTGGCAACCTGCATGATTACTGCATGTTTTGGCTACATTTTTGCAGACAATTTCTGGCTAAAAGCACTTGTTTGCTTTGCCGCTTTGGGTGTATACTGCCTACTGTACAGAAAAGAACTTATGCGCTGTATTGAATTGGGGCTACAAGTCCTAAAATCTCTGCCCAATATGTTAAAGAAAAAAACCAAAAAACCATAACGATGATTGTTTGGAGGTATTTGTTATGAAATATTGTAAAAAATGCACCATGCCTGACACACGCCCTGGCATCACCTTTGATGAACACGGCGTTTGCACCGCTTGCAACCACTATGATGCCCGCAAAAATATTGACTGGGACGCACGCTTTGCTGAACTAAAAGCGATGTGCGATAAATACCGTGGCTGCAATGGCCCTGGTGGGTATGACTGTGCTGTTGCCGTTTCTGGCGGAAAAGACAGTCATTTTCAAGTATATATGCTAAAAGAAGTCCTCGGCATGAACCCCATTTTGTTTTCGGTGGAAGACAACTTCCCGATGACGGAAGCGGGGAAACATAACTTAAAAAATATATCAGAAGCATTTGGCTGCACCATTATTAGTTGCAAGCCAGATATTAAAACCCAAAAAATATTGATGCGCCGCTTTTTTGAAAAATACGGCAAACCCACATGGTACCTTGACCGCTTAATTTACACTTTCCCATTACACATGGCCCTCAAATTCAACACGCCTTTTTTATGCTATGGTGAAAATGTTAGCTTTGAATACGGCGGCGGAAATGACAAAGAAACTTATTCTGCCAAAGACCAAATTAACAACGGTGTTGCCATTGGCATGGACATGAACGAAATTATTGGCGATGGCGTAACCGAAAAAGACTTAAGCTTAACCCTTGCGCCTTCCCCTGAAGACCTTGACAAGCTTGACCCATTCTACATGTCTTACTTCGTGCCATGGAACAGCATTAAAAACTACGAACTTGCCAAAAGTCGTGGCTTTCATGACCTCACCCATGAGTGGGACCGCACCCATCACGCCGAAAATTTTGACCAAATTGACTCTCGGGCTTACCTTGTGCACAGCTGGATGAAATACCCGAAATTCGGGCATGCCGCCGCTACTGACTATACCGCACGGTACATTCGCTACGGGTTGATGACACGGGAAAAAGCCATACCCATTATTAAAGAGCGAGATGGCAACCTTGACCCCCTCAGCGTACGAGACTTCTGCAACTTTTGTGGCTACACTGAACAAGAGTTTTGGGCGATTATTGACAAGTTTTACAACCGAGACTTATTTGAAAAAGACGAATTTGGACGCTGGGCATTAAAAGAACCCATTTGGAAAGAAAAGGGTTGACCTTTCTCCTTACCTTATAGCCATTTTAAAAGCACACTGTTTATCATAACAGCGTGCTTTTTATATTTATGCTATAATAGAATTAGTATAAAGGAGGTAACCCTATGCGCTTACATAAAACAAAACTTTCTGCTTTTCTTTTCGCTTTTCTGTTTCTTTTTTCTGCCTGTACTACACAGCCTACCCTCACCCCGCAAGAAAAGCTAACCCAAAATGCCGAGGCGGTTATACCCATTTTGTTTGACTTCCCGAATGAAGAATTTCAACAGTTTGAAATTAAAATGAAAGCTGCTTTAGACGAAATTGCAGAAAACCCAGAGCTTGCTGAAAGCTATTTTATTGACCCATCTGACAGTATACCTCAGCCCGAATGGGAAAAAGTATTACTTGAAGAACTTTCCCCCTATTGCACCGAAGATGGCTTGCAAAGTATTTTATATTTTTACTACACAGGTAATATGCCACTTGTTTTGACGGACTATTATACCGAAATAAAGTCTTACGAACTGGAAGATTATGAAGACAGACAAGTAAAAATAACGGTTGTTTTAGAATTATATGAAACTGGAAACGACGAAGTCATCAATGAATATATAATGGAAGCCACAGTGCAATATGCTGATGACAGTGGCTTGATTAACTATTTTCGTTTATTGCCCTCTGGTACAAAAACGATGATACAACTACTAGCTGACACAGATGAAAACTATATTTTACCGCCTGACTTTGTGGCATAGTTCTATTTCAAAACAACACTTCTTCACATGTAGAAGTGTTGTTTTTTGTTTGCCTTTTTACCGCTTGTTTTGTATAATGAAATATATATATTATGTTTTAACAAAAGGGGTTACTATGAAGAAGAATTCTATCATCAAAACCATTGCCTCGGTGCTGGCTGTGTTTATTTTTGTTTGGGTTGCGGGGCTTTTGCTTGGCAATTCTATCAAATCATCTCTTGGCACGTCAAAGGCAAAAATCAACCCGCCGAATCAAGACTATATTGCTGTTATTTTTGTC
>CAZWXJ010000113.1:0-575 GCA_964637735.1 uncultured Oscillospiraceae bacterium
TGCTTGAAGATTGCAGGTACGGTATTTGGCATGAATGCAGATAGCATAACGCCACAAATACGTAGTGCTTCTAGCAAGTTGTATAAAACGGTTGCAAGGCGGGGGTTGTTGTTTTCGTCTTTCGCCAGCACCCATGGCATGGTTTCATCAATATACTTGTTCGCACGTGAAACCACTTTGAAGATTTCACCAAGTGCGCCAGGCAGTTGTAAAGCGTCCATGTTGGCATCAACCGCTTGTTGCAAAGTAGATGCCATGGTGATGAGTTCATCATCAAGTGGGTCGCTTAAACGGTCTTCAGGCAGTGTGCCATTAAAATATTTGTCTACCATAGCCACCGTGCGGGAAAGTAAGTTGCCAAGGTCATTCGCAAGGTCAGAGTTGATACGGTTAATAAGACTTTCATTTGAGAAAATACCGTCATTTCCGAAGGGAATTTCACGCATTAAGTAATAACGAATGGCATCTACGCCATAACGCTCACAAAGAACAACAGGGTCAACCACGTTGCCTTTTGACTTACTCATTTTGCCGCCTTCCATAACCAGCCAGCCATGCCCAAACACTTTTTTAGG
>CAZWXJ010000113.1:585-4180 GCA_964637735.1 uncultured Oscillospiraceae bacterium
GGTAAGTCTAGCGCCATCAGTAATGCGGGCCAGTAAATAGAATGGAAACGTACAATTTCTTTTGCCATGAGGTGTAAATCAGCAGGCCAATATTTGTCGTAGTCATTGTACGCATCATTGTCATACCCAAGGGCGGTAATATAGTTTGAAAGGGCATCTACCCAAACATAAACAGTGTGCCCTGGGTCAAACTCAACAGGGATGCCCCATGTTACACTGGTACGGGAAACTGAGAGGTCTCCGAGACCTTGTTTGATGAAATTGATCATTTCATTTTTGCGGCTTTCTGGTTGCAAAAAGTCAGGTTGGTCTTCATATAATTGCAAAATGCGGTCAGCATAATTGCTTAGTTTGAAGAAGTAAGACTCTTCTTCGGCTTCTTCAACCTCACGTCCGCAGTCAGGGCATTTTCCGTCAACTAGTTGGCTTTCCGTCCAGAAGCTTTCGCAAGGGCGGCAGTACATGCCTTTGTATACACCTTTGTAAATATCACCTTTGTCATAAAGGGTTTTGAATATTTTTTGCACAGAGGCAACATGGTAATCATCAGTTGTACGAATATATCGGTCATAAGAAACATTCATTAAAGACCAAAGCTCTTTAATGCCCACTACAATTTCATCAACATATTCTTTTGGGCTTTTGCCAGCTGCAGCGGCTTTGTCAGCAATTTTCTGCCCATGTTCGTCAGTGCCTGTTAAAAACATGACGTCATACCCCTGCATTCGTTTATGCCTCGCTAAACAATCTGCCGCAACAGTTGTGTAGCTATGCCCGATGTGAAGTTTATCAGACGGGTAGTAGATAGGCGTTGTGATGTAGTACGTTTTTTTCATAACCATCTTCCTTTCAATGCATTGGGGGTATTTTTAAAAATGAGAGGCGTTATAAACAGCGCCTCAAACATCTTCTTTTTATTATACTAAACCGAGCGGGCTTTTTCAACGAAAACAACACAGTGCTAATGCTTTTTCAAAGCGCTGCGCACTTTTAATGCGAAGTTGATGAGCTTGTTGTAAAATGGGCGGAAAATCAAATCAAATTCACCTACAGTGGTTTCGACGCTTCCTTTGAAATTCTTTTTAAACCCATATACGTTATATAAAGACGCATCATCTTCTTCACGAATGGCAATGCCCTGCATGTCATAAATAGAGCAACCGCCTTCTAAAGCCCACTTCATCATTTCCCATTGTAACAAGTAGGTGGGGTGCAACTTGCGCATTTCTTTGTTGTACTTTGTGCACCCATATACATGAGATGTTCTACCTGCATATTGAATGCAGATGCCGCCACATAAAGGCTCGTTTTCATAATAGCACATATAAAGGCGGGCATTGTCGCCAAAGGCGGTCAGTAACGTTTCCAGGTATTCTTTTGAGCGAATGTTAAAGCCCTGTCTATCTCCAGTAGAGGAATAAATATCATAAAATTCATCAAGCCCATCAATCCCTTTGTTTTCACAAACAACGCCATTTTTTATAGCATACCGTATGTAGTAACGAGTGTTGCTGTTGAACTCCATCAACAAGTCGTCCTCGCTTAAGCCTTTGATGTAAGTGAGCATATAGTTGTGGCGAGGCTGGGTAGTGTCATGAAACCCAGGGTTTTCATCTATTTCGCAGCCAAGCGCACGAAATAAAGCAATGCTTTCAGGGGTAGTCGGGTCATCTACCATCATGAAGGGGTCCATTTTTAAAACATAGCCGTTATACTGTTTGGCAAGTGTTTTGGCATCTTCTAATAAACTGCTAAGTACGGTTTCGTCAGTAAAGTCACATACAGGGCCACGTGGGGCATACAGCATAGAAGCAACCCCCAGTTTGCGAATGAGAATGCTGATGCTGCCATCAATAGTGCCCTCAGCGTTACGGTGCAAAATGGTTTCCTGCTTCCAGTCAGCCTTTACTTTCCCCCAGTGCACGCTTTGCATAAAACTACCTGCAGGGTGGGTTTGCACAAACGTTTCGTATTCATTATATTTTTCCGGTGTCAAAAGTTCCAAAAAAGCACCTCTTTTGTAATGGTGTAACATCTATAATATGCCCTATATTATAACAAATAAAAGTGAAATATGAAATAGATGTGTGAAGTGCAATACAAACAAGGTGCTTTCATTGACAGCAGCTTTGAAAATATGGTATTTTATACACATTGTAAATATAAAAATCAAGTAAATATTGTTGCTTTTAACAGTATTTTAAGGGGACACGTAAAATGAAAATGACAAAACGTTTGGTTGCAAGTGTTTTAAGTGTTGTATTGTTACTAACAATGTTTACTTCTTGTGTAGACAATAGCGAAAGAACGGTCACAGAACAAGCTGCCTATGAAGCAGCAACATGGGTAAACAAGAATGTAGACAAGTATACCTATGGTGCGGAATGGGCTGTGTTGGCCCTTGCCCGCAGTGAATTTAAAACGTTAGACAATAACATATTTACGACATATGAAACCAACCTTGAAAAATATTTGAATAAGAACTACTTTGAACTACGTGTGAATGATGAAGTAGAAGCCGCTGGGTACCCTAGAACAATTCTTGCTTATACGGCCATTGGCAAATATGCAAATACATCTATCGGCACAGACTTTGTCATGGGTATTTCATGGTCTCCGCTGTTAGAAGAACAAGGAGTATATGGTACGTTTTATGCTTTAATTGCCATAGATTGCGGAAACTATGAATTTCATGAAAATGGGGATGTTAGCCGTGAGGAGTTATTGGCTGACATTGTGCTTTGGCAACATGAAGATGGCGGGTTTGGGCCTGACGGAGAAAGAGGAACATCGGATGTATATACTACCGCCATTGCGTTACAAGCATTGTCTAACTATCAAAACGATGTTGAAATAAAAGAAGTAACTGAAAAAGCATTGGCTTATTTACAAGATGAACAACTTGCAACAGGCGCATTTGGAAAGCAGAATAAAATGGACCTACAAGCAACCGCACAAGTGGTGATTGCCCTTACCGAACTTGGTACAAACCCCGACGACTTTGGCACAGGTAATATGATGCAAGAGCTTTTGAATTGCCAAAATGAAGACGGTAGCTTTTCATATGAAAATGAAGCCGATATGAACACAACGGTAGACGTGTTGCTTGCGCTTGCCGCTTATAATCGCATGGTAAGCGGAAAAGTTTCTTTGTATGACATGAGTGATGTATATGGTGCAACCCACAATAAACTAACAGGCAATATGAAAACGGCGTTAAACAGTATGCTTGTTTTAACATTTGGGCTTATTGCATTACTTCTGTTTATATTAATTCGTTCACGGCTTATCATTCGCAAATGGCGTAAAGATGGCATTTATAACGAAGATACCAAAAGTAAAATGACGCCTGCAGAAGCAGAAATTTACCATAAGGCAAAAGAAAAAGAAGCAAATAATGGCGGTACCGAAGACGGCGAGGCTGAATAAAAAGAAGTGAAAAAGCAAGGCTTTTGCCTTGCTTTTCTTTTGCGGGTGGCTTGCCTTTTGTGCTATTTTTGCATATAATAAACAGGCAATAAAAACTAGAATATGAGTCTCCGTAGCTCAGCTGGATAGAGCACCGCCCTCCTAAGGCGGGTGTCGGAGGTTCGAA
>CAZWXJ010000114.1:0-1693 GCA_964637735.1 uncultured Oscillospiraceae bacterium
ATGACATGCGTGATGATACCATGTAGTCTTTCTTCTTCCACCTAGCAAACCACACTTTCTTTACGAATAGTTGAATTGTACAACATTTATAATCAGTTGTAAATTCATATACGTATAGATATACTATGATAATAACTTTCAACTAAATATTCACAATTGTTAATTTTTACAAAATAAAAAACATTTGCAAATCTCAAATTATCAGAATATAATTATATTCCTTCTCTTTTATTTTGAACAAATTTTCCACTTTGCAATTATTTGAAAATTTTTCAATAAATTTTCAACATATCAACATAAATAAAACTAATTTTTCATCTATTACCATCTATATTAAAATATTTATAAAAAAATGAATAAAAAATTTGAACTATGCAAATTTGCACATAGTTCAAATTTTTTTATTATTTCAGTTGCTCACTTTACGGCTTGTAAAAGTGCATCTGTCTTGTCAGTGTCTTCCCAGCGCACGCCAAGGTCTTCTCTTCCGAAGTGCCCATACGCTGCTAATTTTTGGTAAATTGGTTTGCGCAAGTCTAACTCTTCCATAATGGATGCTGGTTTTAAGTCAAAAACTTTTGCAACTGCTACTTCCAGCTGTTCATCACTTACTGTGCCTGTACCAAAGGTGTCTACCATTACTGAAACGGGCTCTGCAATGCCAATGGCATAGGCAATTTGCACTTCACATTTACTAGCAAGCCCTGCTGCTACAATGTTTTTGGCAACATAACGTGCTGCGTAGGCTGCGCTTCTGTCAACCTTGGTGGGGTCTTTCCCTGAAAACGCCCCGCCACCATGGCGTGCATAGCCACCGTATGTGTCTACAATAATTTTGCGCCCTGTCAGGCCGCTGTCTCCTTGTGGTCCGCCTGTTACAAAGCGCCCTGTTGGGTTAATGTAGTACTTAGTGTCTTCATCTAATAGTTCAGCGGGAACTATGGCATTCACAACATGCTTGATGATATCTTCCCGAATGATTTCAAGGGAAACTTCGGGCGCATGCTGTGCGGAAACAACAATGGTGTCAACCCGTTTGGGTTTGTCATCTTCATATTCTACGGTTACCTGCGTTTTACCATCTGGGCGAAGGTATGCCAGCGTACCATCTTTGCGTACATCCGTTAGCCTTTTTGCCAGTTTATGCGCCAGTGAAATTGGCAGTGGCATTAGCTCGGGGGTTTCATCACACGCAAAGCCGAACATCATACCTTGGTCTCCTGCGCCGCCTGGGTTTACGCCCATTGCAATGTCTGGAGACTGTTCATCAATAGAGGTGAGTACACCGCATGTGTCGGCGTCAAAGCCATATTTGGCACGGGTATAGCCAATTTCTTCTACTACTTTGCGCACGAGCTTTGGTATGTCAACATAGCAGGTGGTGGTAATTTCCCCCATAACGTTTACAAGGCCTGTGGTTGCAGTGGTTTCACAGGCAACCCGCCCGTTTGGGTCTTGCTCTAGAATCGCATC
Source organism: uncultured Oscillospiraceae bacterium (assembly GCA_964637735.1). Classification (GTDB taxonomy): domain Bacteria; phylum Bacillota; class Clostridia; order Oscillospirales; family Ruminococcaceae; genus CAZWXJ01. The sequence continues at coordinate 1,474 of CAZWXJ010000114.1, forward strand.
TAGTACGGCATCTGAGATTTGATCACAGATTTTGTCTGGGTGCCCTTCGGTCACAGATTCAGACGTAAATAACTTTCTTGCCATAAATATATTTTCCTTTCTGTATGCACTCTCATCTGTTTCATCACAAAAAACGGCGCATGGAAAACCATACGCCGCAAGCAGACTTATCTTTCGGTTTCCCGCAGGATTTAGCACCTAATTTAATAGGTTGCTGAGT
>CAZWXJ010000114.1:1703-4162 GCA_964637735.1 uncultured Oscillospiraceae bacterium
CGTAGGTTGCCGGGCTTCACAGGGCCTGTCCCCTCCACCACTCTTGATAAGAGTATTCAATTGTTTTCGTCGCTTTGCGACTGTTATAAATTATAGCACAACACTGTGAAATGTCAACGTGTTTTTGCTATGCCTTATTTCAGAATGCGTGAAATATATTTGTAAAGTATAAACGTAATGCCAGCGTTGATGCTTGCCTTTATGAGGTTAAACGGAATGATAGCAGGTAGCAGCATGGCAACCACTACTTCCATAGGTGCGCCTAAAAACAAAGGCGTAAACACAAGGTTGCAGCCTACCATCACTACCGTCATGGTAATAACCCCCGCCACTAATGCAATGGCTGCACCTTTGCGGGTTTTGTTTTTTTGGTAAATGGTACCTGCCACCAGTACAAAAGACCCTGTTGACAGAATGTGCATGATGATGCCACTGCCTGCCGAAACAGTAAACCCTTGTATAACACTGGTAACCACCGTTACCGCAAGCCCTGCCAAAGGCCCATACATAAAGGTTACAATGAAAACAGGTATGTCTGCTGGGTCGTACTCAAGAAAAGGTGCGGCTGGTATAATGGGGAAATGTATAACATATACAAGTACCACCGAAACCGCTACCAGCATACCCATGCGGGTAAGCTTCTTCATTTGTTCTGCTGTTGTTGTCATAAAAATGCCTCCTTTTTATTTGGGCATAAAAATATGCCCACCGTTTTTGTGGGCACAAAATTCATGCAAAAAAGAATGCACTCTATTTCGTTTCTTTCATCCAGACTATACTGTCGGTTATGGAATCTCACCAATAATCAACCTTGATACAAGGCTCTCGGACTTGTCGTGCTCTCGCACGCATTACCGCCGGTGGGGAATTACGCTCCGCCCTCGAAACTATCTTTATTATATAGGAAACCATAACCCTGTGCAACCAGCTTGGCATGCGGTTTGTGTATTTCTTGTGAATTTTATATAAAAACCCCCTGCTTTTACAGATATTACTTGACCATTTTTACATGGAAAATGTATAATATAAGCATAAAACAAATATGTTGAATATTGCTTGCAGTAACGGGAGAACCATTTTTGGGGTGCATTAGCAAAAGCGTTTAGACGCTTTTATTAAAGAGAATCTTCTTTTCTCTAACCCGTCAGCTAATCTCGTAAACAAAAAGAAGAAACAGAATGCTTTATTTTGGTACAACATTTTTCTGTTTATGTTTTTATTGGTTATCTATTTTCATAACCCTTCTTTTTGTGCAGCCGTATTGAATGGCTGTATTTTTATTTGCATAAAACCATTCTGCTTTTTATGGAAGGAGACAATATGAAGAAGAAAATTTTGATGGGCGGTTCTGTAGGAAACTGCGTGCACGTTGCAGGGGTTTCACACTTTTTAGACCTTGCTGCTGACCAAGGGTATAAGACCATTTTTCTTGGGCCTGCGGTTTCGGTAGACACCGTGCTAGAACAGGTGAAGAAGGAAAAGCCCGACATGGTGTCTTTAGGATACAGGTTAACGCCTGAAAACGTTGTGCCCATAGTGGAAGAACTAAAAGAAAAAAGCAAAACGCTTGACGTACAACCTACTTGGCTTTTTGGCGGTACCCGCCCTGTTGCTGAAGTGGTTGCTACCCTTGGCTTTTTTGACAAGATTTTTGATGGAACCGAAGACATTGACGAATGTATTGCGTTTTTGCGCAACACCAGCACAGGTGTAGAAGAAGAAAGCTATTCACAAGATTTGATAGAGCGCATTCAGCAAAAACAGCCCTACCCTTTGCTGCGCCACCACTTTGGCTTGCCTACCTTTGAGGCAACGGTAGATGGCATAGAAGAAATTGCAAAGGCGAAGGTGCTAGACGTAGTGTCTTTGGGAATAGACCAAAACACACAGCAGTTTTTCTTTCACCCTGACAAACGGGACCCTGAAATGGACGGCGCTGGCGGTGTACCTGTGCACCAAGCGGATGATTTTGAAAAGCTGAAATCTGCGTCGTTATATGGTAACTTCCCGCTTATGCGTTGTTACAGTGGCACGGCAGATGTTGTGCCCTTTGCAGAAGTGTTAAAAAATACCATTGACAATGCGTGGTGCGCTGTGCCCTTGTTTTGGTATAACGAACTGGATGGACGTGGTACACGAGACCTTGAAACATCAATGCGGGAGGCACAGGAACTGATAAAATGGCACGCAGAACGCGGTATACCTGTTGAGCTGAACGAACCCCACCATTGGGGCTTACGTGACGCACATGACACCATTTCTGTGGTGATGGCGTATATTAGTGCTTACAATGCCAAAAAACTTGGCGTGAAAGACTATATTTCGCAATATATGTTTAATATTCCGAATGCGATGAGTTTTTCAATGGACCTTGCTAAGGTGCTGGCACAAATTGAAATGGTAGAGTCTTTGCAAAAAGATGACTTTCACATTTACCGTGAAGTGCGCACAGGGCTCCC
>CAZWXJ010000115.1:0-4143 GCA_964637735.1 uncultured Oscillospiraceae bacterium
GCCCATTGTTCTCCACTAGACGCACCTGAGCGAGCATCGTTGCTAAGCGTAATAATGAAAGACCCGCTTTTGTCAGAATATTAGTATGCATCTGGGTTTCCAACATCGGTGAATTTTACCCAGTCAGAAGGTACATTTACATAGCCAAACTCATTTGTGCCAATTTGCATGGTGTCACCTGTTACAACAGGGTCTCTTTCAACGCTAGTGTCAGTGCTTTCTACGTCACTTTCTACTGCAGGTGTAGAGTTATTGTTCAATGTGCCACATGCCACCAGTGAAAAAGAAAGCGCCATTACCAAAACCAAACTAAATAATTTACGCATTACATGTCCCCCTTAATAAAAGTTGTTTATATCATATCATAAACAAAAAAATATGTCGAACAATATAAATGTTTGTATATTATGCAATAAACCAAGCCAACGGCTTATATAGCTAGTTTTACATCATCCCATGTTTCATCACCAAGCATCCATACAAAAGCGTGGTGCCGCCACTGCGCTATTATGCGTGTGCGGCAAGCTTCAAGCGGGTTTAGTTTACTGGCACGCTTTTCATTCACCATAAAATCATAGCGCATGCCCTCTGGTTGAAGAATGACACTGGCAGCATCTTCATATTTTTCTCCAAATGTTTCTATAATAACTTCCTTTGCTATTTTCTTTTTGAAAATAGGATTTTTATATTCGAGGAGTCTCCAATACCACAGCATTGCAATTACACTGTAAAAAGCAATTGTAGGTTCATCAGCTAATATGCATTTTTCCAGTAGTTTTTCGGGCGCATGTGAAGAACGTATGTACAACGAAGAAAAATCTTTAGAGGTTATTTTTAAAAGAGGGTGAAAATCTTTCAAAACCCAGCCGTTGTAGTCAGACATTTTTTTTACAAGGCCAAGTGCCCACAAAAGCGGCTCAAGTGCTTCGTGTTGGGTTTTGAAATTTTGCACAGCTTTTGGTTTTCCATCGCCCACTTTTAATTGAAAAAATACTTTTTCGTTTTCTGTGGTAAAGTCAACATAGCCTTGCGTAGTTACCCATTCCCATATAGCCAGTCGTTGTTGCTCCCTTTTTTTCTTTGAGAAATAAACACCACCGATGACAGAGCTTTCCAGTGCAGCACGGTCTGAAATACACAATAAGATGACGCTTCTAGCAAGTATCTCTTGTTTGCTTTTCATGGGCACCCCCCCTTTTCGGTGTGATAAAAGAATATCTTCCCTATCATCATACTAAAAATAGAAGAAGGCATCAACATTTTAAAAAGTTGATGCCTTCTTTAGTTGGTCGGAGTGGAGAGACTCGAACTCTCGGCCTCTGCGTCCCGAACGCAGCACTCTACCAGCTGAGCCACACCCCGTGGTTGCGGAACTAGGATTCGAACCCAGACAAACAGAGTCAGAGTCTGCTGTGCTACCATTACACAATTCCGCAGTATTTTCATCAAAAAGAATGCCTTTTTATTATAGTATATTTGAAAACTTTGTCAATGAATTTCTCTGTGCAAAACAGGCGCAGTGCTTACTGTTATTGACAAACACCGTCCAACCGTTTACAATTTATACATTCACAATATATATACATAAAAACCATGACGAAGAGGAACTTTTTCACAGCTTTCACAGAGAGCCGGCGGTAGGTGCAAGCAGGCAGAGCAAAAAAAGTTTGTAGCTTCAACAGTTTATTTTGCGAAGAAGGGCGTGCCTTCCTGAGCAAAGTACGGCACACCCCGTTATAGGTGAAGAGTGACAAACATAAAATGCGGCTTGCGCAAATGTTTGTAACGTGGGTGGTACCGCGGAGAGATTCGTCCCATTATTCGGTTGTGCACAGGCATAACGGGGTAATGGCTTTTTTATTTTTTAACAGGCATTTGCTAAACGAAAGGGGAGATCCTCATCGAAACGAAAAAACGCATCGGATGGATCGACGTCATGAAAATTATCGGAATATTCTCGCTTTACCTTGCCCATATGCCGGGCGAGCTTGAGCGCACTTATATGTTTTTTGCATCTTACACAGTGCCTGTTTTTGTTTTTGCCAGTGGTGCCTTTGCTGCAAAACATAAAGACATGCCGATGAAAGACTTCATCATACGCCGTGCAAAACAAATTTTACTTCCCTATTTTGCCCTTGGCACGCTGAACTTATGCATTCGTGCATTTGTACTGCGTCCGCAGTTTGGTGAAATCATCGGCTGGGGGAAAGAGCTTGTGCGTGGCCAGCGTGACCATTTGTTTGCAACCGCCATGTGGTTTTTGCCTTGTATTTTTGGCATAACAGTCGTTTACCATTTGCTGCAAAAGCTTATAAAAAACAGGTGGGCATTGCTTGCGGCATGCGCTGTTATTTCAATTCTCATTCGGTTCAATATTGAAGGCTCGCATTGGTGGTTCAGTTTTGACAGTGCGCTGCGGTATCTCTTCTACTATGCACTTTCTGCCCATACCATTACTTACATTGAGGCATTCTCTTTTGAAAAATTAACGCTTATTAAAAAACTAATATTTTTAGCAGGCACAGGCTTTGCCTTTTTGCTGTTTGGTTCTTACTACCAGTTTGGGCGTGGCTATATTCCAAGCCTATTCCATGTTGAACTACCATTTTACGGACAAATTGTAGAACTGATTATCTTTGCTCTTGTCGGCATCTATTGCATTCTTATCATTTCTAAACTGCTTGGGCATGTTACAGGGCTGCAAAACCTTGGCAAAGCATCACTTGTGCTGTGCGCCGCCGAAATGCCCACAAAGCTTCTTGTCCCCATTGCGTTTGAGGCCGTCGGGCTGTCAATGCAGTACACCTCTACTGCGCATAATGCTGTTTGCTGCGTCATCTTCTTACTGGCTGGCTATTATGGCATGGCAAAACCCATTGAAAAATACTTCCCCGCTATATTAGGGAAACCACAAATAAAGGAGTAACCCCACCATGAGAAAAGAACTTGATAAACATTACAACCCGAAAGACGTTGAAGACAGATTATATGCCATGTGGATGGAAAAGAAATACTTCCATGCTGAAATAGATGAAAACAAAAAGCCTTATACCATTGTAATACCCCCGCCAAACATTACAGGCACACTACATATGGGGCACGCAATGGATGAAACCCTGCAAGACATTCTCATTCGTACCAAACGTATGCAAGGGTATTCAGCATTGTGGGTGCCTGGTACAGACCACGCCTCTATTGCCACCGAAGCAAAAATTGTGGCAGAAATGAAAGAAGAGGGCATTTCGAAGGCAGACATTGGCAGAGATGGTTTTTTAGAGCGTGCCTTTTTATGGAAAGAAAAATACGGCGGGCGTATTTTAGCGCAGTTGCAAAAACTTGGCTCTTCCTGTGACTGGGACCGTTTGGCTTTCACCATGGACGACCACCACGCAGAAGCCGTAAAAGAAGTGTTTGTACGCTTGTATGAAAAAGGGCTTATTTACCGTGGCGAGCGCATTGTAAACTGGTGCCCCTATTGCAAAACCTCTATTTCAGATGCTGAGGTAGAATATGAAGAACAAGCAGGGCATTTGTGGCATTTGCGCTACCCCGTAAAAGGCGCTGATGAATTCATCAGCGTAGCAACCAGCCGCCCCGAAACCATGCTGGCTGACACTGCCGTTGCCGTAAACCCAGAGGACGACCGCTACAAACACCTCATTGGCAAAACAGCCATATTGCCTTTGGTAAACCGTGAAATACCTATTATTGCAGATGATTATGTTGAAACAGAGTTTGGCACAGGTGCTGTAAAAATTACACCTGCACATGATCCTAATGACTTTGAAGTAGGCGCACGCCATGACCTGCCTATTTTGTTTGCACTAGATGAAGAAGGCAAAGTAACCGAAGACTACCCCGCCTATGCAGGAATGGACAGATACGATGCTCGCAAAGTAATTGTGAAAGATTTGGAAGCACAAAACTTCCTTGTAAAAATAGAAGAACATAACCACAACGTGGGCACATGCTACCGCTGTGGCACCGCCATTGAACCGATGGTATCCGAACAATGGTTTGTAAAAATGGAGCCCCTTGCAAAACCTGCCATTGCAGCCGTGAAAAATGGAGACACCAAATTTGTACCCGAGCGGTTTGACAAAACCTATTTCAACTGGATGGAAAACATCCGCGACTGGTGTA
>CAZWXJ010000116.1:0-4141 GCA_964637735.1 uncultured Oscillospiraceae bacterium
GTCATGTATGAAGGTGCAACCAGCATCACTGTATTTTTAATACGAACAAATAAATCTTCTTGTATACTTCTATGTGTGAAAATAGAATACCCTAAATCTCCTTGCAAAATACCACCGAGCCATTTAACATAGCGTACTGGCGCAGGCTTGTCATACCCATACTTCTCTTTTATAGCAAGTACTTGTTTATACGGCATTTGTGGGGTAGTCATTGCATCAATTGCGTCATAAGGGGCAAGTTCCATCAATGAAAAACATATGACGGTTATTATTAACAACATTGGTAAAACAAGAAACAGTCTTTTTACAATATGTTTTTTCACTTTTCCCCTCCTAACCGAGTGCAATATCAAAAGCCTGCAAATAATTGCAGGCTTTTATTATACCAAAAAAACATGTTATATAAAGTATAATTTTGAATAGTCTTCTATGGTGTAAACAGGAACAAGCCCTGACTCATCAACTCCGCCGATGTTTGACTGAATAACCAAAATGCGCTTATTGTCTGCCAATGGGTAAAAGAACCCTTGCTCTTGAATATATTGCTGTAATTCTAGTGCAATTTCATAGCGTACTTCTTCGTCTGTTTCAAATGAAAGCTGTGTAAACAAGTCATCAATCGTTTCATCTTCCACATGGCTGTAATTGTACACACTCTCTGAAACAAACATATCCGCATACATACTTGGGTCAATGCCGCATATATAACCACCTAAAAACATGTCATATTCTGAGTCATCACTTTGCATTTCCATATCAAGTGCGTTTGGCTCAAGCCCTGTAATTTCAAGTGTAATACCAGCTTCTGCCAGTTGTTGTTGCAAAACAGCAGCTTGGCGTTGTTGTGGCACATTAGCGCCCCAATATGCAAGTTTCAATGTAATGTCTTCTTTGTCCGCAATATTTAATTCTTGAAAAGCTTGTTCAAAAAGAGCATTTGCTGTTTCGGTGTTTTGCTCGTATAGCACAACATCATCTGTGCTCATGTACGGGTTTTGAGAAGGTAAAAATGTGTATAAAGAAGTATAGTAATCACTAGACATATAAGAAGCAAGATTCATTTCTTCTTTATTAAGTGAATACATAATTGCTTTACGCATATTTGCATTTTGCATATAGTCATGCGTTGTGTTAAACACAAGGTATGCCACTCTACCTTCAGAATATGGGTAAATATTCAAGTTAGAAGTGTCTTGCAACTCTTCCATATCTGTAGCTTGTGCAGTTAAGGCATGTATTTCACCTTTTTGTAAAGCAAGCCTTGCAGAAGCAGAATCAGGTAAAATACGAAATACTAAACTTTCAATTTGTGCTTCACCGCCAAAATAATTGGGGTTTGCTTTAAATTGAAAATACTCACCAGGTCTGTATTCTTCAAGAATATAAGGTCCTGTTCCAATCATCAATTTGTTATATTCACTATTGTCTATATCTTTTTCGCCTTCATATATATGTTTTGGCATAATGAAAATATTTGACAATAACTCCATTGCAGCAGGTGTTGAAGCCGGGAAAGAGATGACCACTTCATAATCGCCTGTTTTTTCTACAGAAATTTGTTCGTCACCAAAAGTTAGTTGCTCATTTGCCCATCCATCAGGTGTATTCAACATTGTTTCAAAAGTAAACACAACATCATCAGCTGTAAAAGGCTCGCCATCATTCCATGTTACACCTTCTTTTAAAACAAATGTATAATCAAGCATATCATCTGAAATAGAAACACCATCTGCCAAATACCAATTTAAACCTTGCTCTGTATAACTAAACAGTGGTGAATAAGTGGCTTTTAATATCATCATTCCCATGCGGCTCGCAGTAGTAATTGCATTAATATTATCACCTGGGTCTGACTCAATTCCGTAAATAAAGGTATTCTCTGCTACATCAGCGCCTTGAGAATTGTTATTGTTTGTGCACCCCGTGAAAAGAAGTACAGCCGATAAAAAGATTGAAAGTAATTTGTAAATTGCCTTGTTTTGCATAAAAAAATTATTCCCCTTCGTAGTATTCATATGGAATTTCTTGTTGTGGTTTTTTCTCGGTCATTTTTGTTAGTTCAGACGCTTTCTTATGGCTAATTTTTAGCTTTTTAACATTTGTAGCGCCAAATAAATTTGTTAAAGCACTTATTACATCATCAGCATTGTCTTTTTTAGAAAAAACACATGCTGTATTCGTAAATTTATTCTGTTTCATGCGCCAAATGCTGGCACCTCCAACAGCTTTCTCAACTAACGGCATTGGTGCGCTTGTATCATTATTTTGCGAAACCGCATTATTAGGTATTTCAATGCCGCTTTTTGAAAGAAGATCTAGTAACTCATTTTGTACATGCAAGCTTGTTTTTTGCAGCTCTATAAATTCATTTGCATTTATTTCGCCCATTACTTCAAAGGCACAAAACGCATCCATCATTAACAAGTTTGAAAGTTTTGCATACGCATACTCACCATCATCGGTTTTATACCCTGCAAGAACGCCACCCTCAAAAGAAGAAAAACTACCCATTACCTGAAGCGGTTGATGAAAATAGTTGTCAGCTACCCATTGTATTAATTTTACAAATGATGCTGAGGAAATTTCTTCTTCGTTAAAAACAGCATTAAATATAGTAGCTAATGTTGCAAGTACTGTTTCATGGAAAAAGATTCCTTCTCCTGGCAATAATGCAGTGTCAACGTATATGTCAACACCGTATACATCATACTTATTGTTACGAAATGCGGTTAGCATACCACGTAGTAAAGCAGACATTGTTCCAACTTCCTCTGCGTAAGGGCCCGGTTGATATAAGTCTATATTTTCTTCACCGAAAAAGCCAACAGATTGAAATCTGAAAATATTAGTTCCGTTTTCGGCCACAATTGCTAACATGTCTTTCGTTGTTGCAACTGAAAAAACAGCTTGATTATTATCACCTATCAATATTTGTGTAGGAATAGAAAAAATTCGAACCTTTCGGTCCCAACCATACGTTTTTGCAAACCGTTCAAACGCATAAGCATATCGCTTTTGTGATTCTTCTAAAATATCTTTCCCGTAAAATGCTATAAGCGTTTCGTCCCATTCGCCATTATTTAATTTTTGCATTTCTTGTTTTATTGTGCTCATTTCCCCTCCCCCTTTTATAGCAAATTATAACAGACTTTTTTATATTTATAAACCTTTTTATCTTTCTCGTAAAAAAGAGAAAAAGAAAAGTAGTTACAAAATGGATTTTTGTATCTTTTCTCTGTGCAAATATGGAAAAATAATGTATAATGAGCATATTAAAGAAAAAGGTGTTGCAAAAAATGAATGATATTTATAAACAATCTTATAAATCTCCTTCAACAGACAATGTTGAAATGGCAATTTACAATTGCGGTTTACAGCGTTGTGAACCTGGGTATTCTTGGGGCCCTGGTATTAGAGACCATTACTTGATTCATTTTATTGTGTCTGGGAAGGGCTCTTTTTTTGTAGATGGGAAACAATATGACCTTTCTGATGGGCAAGTTTTCTTGATAAAACCTTCACAACTTGTACAATATACTGCTGATGTTGATGAACCATGGGAGTATTATTGGGTTGGGTTTAATGGAACAAATGCAAGCAGAATTGTCCCACGTCTCCCTTTTTCAGATGATATGCCTTATTATAAATTAAAAAATCCGCACCGTATTCGTGAAACTTTGTATAATATATTTCTTTCACGTGGGCATGAACCTTACCATGACAGCTTAATGATTGGCCACTTGTATATTTTTTTAGGTGAGCTCATGCGGGAAGCAAAAACGCTTTCACACAAAAAGGCGAGCGCCAGCGGTGGTTATGTTACCAAAGCAATAAAATTCATTCAGTTTAACTATTCGCATGATATTAGCATTGATGACATTGCACACTCTGTTGGAATAAGCCGTAGCCATTTATACCGTGTATTTGTCAGCAATGCAGGCTGTTCCCCAATTGATTATTTAACCGAGTACCGTGTAAATGAAGCATGTTACTTGTTAAAAAATTCCAATCTCTCTATTGCTGAAGTTGCTGCATCTGTAGGTTTTTTTGATCAATTCTATTTCTCGCGCGTTTTTCGAAAAGCAAAAGGTGTTCCTCCAAGCCGCTTCTTATCACATGAAACCATTACCATAACTTCTGA
>CAZWXJ010000117.1:0-4010 GCA_964637735.1 uncultured Oscillospiraceae bacterium
ACACTGTCTGCCCGTTCTTCTTCGCTCATTTCAGCAAACGAGGCATACCCCCTGTATGCGGGCACTGCCTGTGCTTTAAAATTTAAAAACCACTGCCCGTCTACTTCAACAAATGCGGCATAGGCGGTCGGTTCTTCTAGTGCCCCGTACCGCAGTTTTGACTTTAACCAGTAGCTAATATTGTTAAACTGTGGGTCGTTTGAGAGCATTCCGGGTGTGAACACATACCCATTTGCTGGCAGGACAAGGGTTGCCCTTGCTTCATCAAATACCCACTGTGCTATGTTTGTTTTTTCAATTGTAACGCTTTGCATAATCAAGGGGGCTATTCTATTGGCAATTTCAATATATTCTTCTCCACCTTTTGCAATCACTAAAAAGCAATACAAATTCCCGTTTTTAATGGTGGCGTATTGTATGCTACTGGAAAAGTATTCTGTTGCTGTATACCTTGTTACTACATACGGAACACCACCGTATACTTCTTCACTTTGCACGGTGTTTTCTAAGGTTGCTTCTGTTGTTGGCACGTATTGGTCTGCATGGTAAAGCACATACTCTTTAAAGGCGGCTTTATTTTCTTCTGTAAAAAAGGCATAGTCATCACCATAGTCAGGCAACACGTTTTCTTTCATGGTAATGCGCATAACTACATCTGTTCCTTGTATTTCAGCAAAAGCCACCCCGCGCCCAAACGTAAAAAAATCTTCCAGTTCATCTGGGTTTAGGGCGCTTGTTACAAGTTCTTCTTCACCTTCTAAAAAAAGCGTTGTGTTCACAGGTGTCCCTTCTGGAAATGACACGCTGATGCCTGCCGCTTCCAAAACATATGTATCTATTGCGGGGTATACATCTGTTATTGATAGTCGCTCGTTTTCGCTTTCTGCAGGCACACTTTCCTCTACTACGTCTGTTACGCCGTCAATCGGTTCATCCACGCCATCTTCTGCAAAGGCAGGCACGGTCATCATCTGGGCAAAAAGTGCCAAACAAACAAGCAAGGTTGCAAATTTTCTCATTCCATCCCTCACAATGTGCAGTGTTTTACACTGTTTTTATGCCAAGCCCTTGCATGGCTTTCAATGCGGTTTCGTGTCCGTCTCCTGTGGCGGCACAAAGCTTTGCATGTACTGTAACAGGGGTGTTTTCAAATGCTGCCAGCATAATTACCGCATTAGACAGCACGCATATATTGGTTACCACACCACATAATTCTATGCTTTCAGGCACACCGCCGCACAGTGCTTCTACTTCTTTTGGCAAGTTTATTGCACCAAAGGTGGTTTTATCTATTACTGCAACACGTGGCAGTTTTTCTTCTTCATACTTTGCCAGCTTGCCATATAGCTTATGCCCTTGTGTTCCTTTTATGCAATGGGGTATTGGTAAAAAGTCTCCCTCACGGGTTTCCATGTATGTGTCATCGTGGGTGTCACGGGTGAACAGTACCGTCCCGCCTTCGGCAAGGTGTTTTTCCACAAGGTCTGCAATGCCGTTTTCCAGCGCAACCGCTTCCTCAAAGCCAAGCGCACCGCTTACAAAATCGTTCTGGTAATCAATCACAAGCAAACATTTCATCATCTGTTCTCCTTTTCCGTTTCGGTTATTATTCTGCGTCTTTGTTTATGTAAATGCGTTTTACACGGTTTGTCAGCCCGCAGGTTATTTCATGCGGAATGGTACCTGCTTTTTCCGCCACCTGTTCTACCGTTTCAATGCCGCCGGCGCCAAAGGCTATCACTTCATCTCCACTTTGCACGCTGCCGCAGTCGGTTACATCTATTACCATTTGGTCCATGCAAACACGCCCCACCACAGGGGCAGGTTTGCCATTTACCGTAAACACCCCTCTGCCTGAAAGCGCACGGGGGTATCCGTCAGCATAGCCTACCGTTACCGTTGCCAGTTTTCGTGGCTCAGTTGTTTGGTAGGTGCGCCCGTAACTTATGTAGTTGCCTTTGTTTACTTCTTTCACCTGCGCCACCGTTGCTTTTAAGGTCAAAATCGGCTGTAAGCCTTCACAAGGTACGTCCTCAGCGGGGGCATAGCCATATAAAATAATACCTGGGCGCACTGCCTGCAAGTGCATTTCTGGGTATTGTACAGTTGCACCCGAGTTTGCACAGTGGTACATCGGCAAAGGGGTAGCCTTTTCTTCAAACAGGGCAATTACTTTTTGAAAAACGTCAAACTGCGCCTGCGTGTAAGCTTTGTCATCTTCTATGGCAGAATCTGACACAGAAAAATGGGTAAACATGCCCACTGTTTTTAAACCTGCTAACCCTGCTATTTCTACCATTTCGTCAGCGGCTTGTTGCATGTTGCGTGCCGCCTCAAACCCAATGCGCCCCATGCCTGTGTCTACCTTCAAGTGCACCTGCACCGTTACCTTGTTGTACTGTGCTTGCTGTGCTAGTTGCTTTGCACTTTGCAAATTGTGCACCGCCACTGTTAGGTTATTTACCGCCAGTGCCGTTGCGGCTTCGGGTGGGGTGTACCCCAGCACCAAAATGGGTGCCAATATGCCTGCACGCCGTAAAATCAACGCTTCTTCAAGGCAAGACACCGCAAACAACTTCGCCCCAAACTTTTCAAACGCTTTGGCAATTTCTACATCTCCGTGCCCATACGCATTCGCCTTTACCACCACAAACAGTTGTGCAGTGGGCGCAAGCGCTTTGGCCACTTCGTAGTTTTGTTTTAGTTTGTCAAGGTCTACTTCTGCCCAGCAACGTCTTTCTAAGTTCATACCGTACCCCTTTTTATGTTGGCGTAATTACATATTTTACCAATTGCTTATATGCGTAACTTTTTGTATACAAAAGGCATCACCACTCTAATTCCTTACCACCCGCTTACATGTGCCTTTTGTATTGCGCCAAGCATCTTCTGCCGAAATGCAGGGTCTTTTTCAGAATGGGCGGTTACATAGTTTTTCATCTCTTCACGGCGGGTGGTGCCGTCAATAGGGCAACCGCTTGCCACTGTTACCACCTGCATTTCTGTGGCGGCGTTTATCACGTCTTGTTCTGCCGCATATATCATCGGGCGTATCATGGTCAAGTCTTTTCTAGAAAGATAACTAACAGGTGAAAAACAAGCAATGCGCCCTTCTCCCCATAGGTTCATGTAAAAGGTTTCAATGGCGTCGTCTAAATGGTGCCCAAGTGCTACCTTGTTGCAGCCAAGTTCTTTTGCTACGTCATGCAAAATGCCACGGCGCATCTTCGCACATAGTGAGCACGGTGCACTTTCTTTGCGTACATCAAACACCACGTGCCCTATGTCTGTTTGCCGTATGGTGTAGGGTATTTCATGTTCTTCCATCACTTTTTCAACAGGGGTAAAGTCAAGCGGTTCTTCTGCAAAACCTGCATCTAGTGAAACCGCCACCACTTCATAGGGTAGCGCATAATACTTTTTTAACCGCTGCAATGCCACAGCAAGCACAATGCTGTCTTTCCCGCCAGACACCCCAACGCAAATGCGGTCTCCCGCTTCTACCATATTATAATGCACCATTGCTTTGCGCATTAACCCTTCTATATGCTGTAACTGCTTGCCCATAATACTCCGTTCAATCTTTAATATGTTGTTTTATATTATACAGGGGGACACGTTTAACCACAAGTGATTGGTAAAATTTAACGGTGTCCCCCTTAAGTTTTGCTGTGCAAAACTTCTAAATCATATCACGTTCTATAAAGCGCTTGTAATGATTATTATACAAGTATCTTTTGTATCGTGTTTTATTTTTGCTGTTTGTTATTTCACAAACCACATAAATTAGAATTTACGAAGTAAATTCTAACCTGAAATACTCCTTTGTTGGCATACGCCATCACTTTCTTACTGCGTGCGAAAGACAGTCGTATTTTCCAATTCTCGTAATATTGTGTAATTATTGAATATTAGGTCTTACGTTTGTTTCACCAGATGTGAAACAAACGGTGGGATAGCATTTCCGTTAAAAAATCACGTCGATGTCATGTAGAAACGGCATGCCGTTT
>CAZWXJ010000118.1:0-3913 GCA_964637735.1 uncultured Oscillospiraceae bacterium
CTTCCTTTTACTAGAATGCCACATTTTGAAGCACCACCTATGCCACCAAAGAAGCCAAGCGGAACAGAGATTACAAGTGCACATGGGCAAGAAATTACTAAGAAGATCAACGCACGGTGAATCCAGTCAGAAAATATTGCGCCCGGTATAACAAGTGGCGGGATAACTGCAAGTGCCACAGCGCTGAACACAACAGCAGGTGTGTAATATCTTGCAAATTTGGTAATGAAGTTTTCTGTTTTTGCTTTTTTACTACTAGCATTCTCTACTAAATCAAGTATTTTTGAAACAGTTGATTCTCCGAACTCCTTGGTAACAATAATTTCAAGTGTACCTGTTAGGTTAATAACACCACTTATCGCTGCATCCCCGCTGTTTAATGTGCGTGGAACCGACTCTCCAGTTAAGGCAGCGGTATCAACCGATGACGTGCCTTTTTCTACAACACCATCTAACGGAATTTTTTCGCCAACTTTAACCAGTATTCTGTCGCCTACTTTTACATTGTCAGGGTCAACAACTTGCCAGTCGCCATCTTTATACACATTCGCATAATCAGGGCGAATATCCATTAATTCGGCAATAGACTGCCGAGAACGGTTGACAGCATAGTCTTGAAACCATTCTCCTATTTGATAAAACAAAATAACTGCAACCGCTTCCGCATACTCTGCTACAAAAAAAGCACCAATAGAAGCAATGCCCATTAAAAAGTTTTCATCAAACACTTGCCCTTTTGTAATATTACGCACAGCCTTTAAAATAACATCTGCGCCTAAAATAATATACGCTGGTAAAAAAAACAGTAATGAATAATAACCTTCTACAGGTGCAACCACGCCAAGTATAAAAAGCAGTGCACCCACGAAAATTCTCACCAACATATTCTTTTGTTTTTTTGTCATGTCTTCACCAATTTACAGCTGTTAATTTAAAACAATTTCGCAGCCAGACTCTACTTTCTTGCAAGCTTTTACAGCTTCCTGCATAATTTCATCAAACCGTGTATCATCTGCATCAATTGTTAGCTTTTGTGTCATAAAGCTAATATTAGCTTCATTTACACTATCAATTTTGTTAATTGCATTTTCCATTTTCGCTGCACAGTTTGCGCAATCAAGGTCTACCATTTTAAAAGTTTTTTTCATTTTTCTTCCCCCATACTATTTTTTATTCATTCTTGAATATGTTCCATACCTTGGTCAATAATTGTTCTTACATGTTCATCAGCCAAAGAATAAAACATAGCCTTACCTTCCCTACGGCTTTTTACAAGCCGTGATTGTTTTAAAACACGCAATTGATGTGAAATAGCCGATTGGCTCATTCCAAGCAAAAGCGCAATATTACCTACTGACATCTCTGCTTCAAATAAAACATATAATATACGTATACGGGTTGTGTCTCCGAACACTTTATATAGTTCTGCTAAGTCATAAAGCAATTCTTCTTCTGGCATATTCTCTTCCACAGACTTTACTACGTCTTCTTGCACGTTTAAAAAAGCTACTGAATCATTCACAGTATTAAAACACCTTCTTTCATATGTTCACTTGTTCATATGTTCATTATAATACATACAAATCATATGTCAACACTTTTTTGAAATAATTTTAAATTAACACAATCTTCTTAGTAAATAAAAAGAACCCCGTGTAATTACACGAGGTTCTAAAAGCCTATATAATTATATCAATCATCTACATCAAAAACTTCAATGCCTTCTTTTGCAGCAGGTTTATTATCACCGTGTTTTACAAACAGCATGGTGACAAAGCTCATTGCTACAAAAAAAGCGCCATATGGGAATAAGAATTTGTACCCCAAAAATTCAAGAACTGCGCCCGATAAAATAGGTGTTACAATTTGCGCCGCCATTGAAAAAGTATAATAATAGCCTGTATACTTTCCTACATTTGCGCCACTACCTAGTTCAACCACCATAGGGTAACTATTTACATTTATAAAGGCCCAGCCTATTCCCGCAAGCGCAAAAAAGAAGAAAATGAGTGCGGAAAAGCTATTAAAAAACACAGCTGCACCAAAAGCAATTGTTAATAAGGCAATGCCAGATAATATTGTTTTTTTGCGCCCAATTTTGCTTGAAATTGCACCAACAGGAATATATGCAACAATAGCAGCTGCTTGCGCAACCATAAGCACCAGCGCATAATCTCCGCCTTCCATGCCCCACATTGCAGATGCGTATTTGCTAAACGAAGTTGTAACAGCGTTATACCCCATGAACCACAAAAATACACTTAGCAAAATAAACACCAGTGAACGAAAAACTTCAGGTGGCAGCTTTTCATCTGTTTCATCGCTTACTTCCTCTTTATCAGCAATAAGTACATCACTTTCTTTTTGCATTTGTTTCACTGCTTTTGGTTCATTTACCGTTAAAAATAAAACCGTAACACACACCAACATAATAACGGCAGTTAAAATAAAAAGTGGCAAATAATTCGGGTGTGCTTCCTTAGGTACCATCAATGTAATGGCAACAAGCATAACAATGCCACCAATAGCACCCATCAAATTAATAACCGCATTTGCTTTACTACGCAATGGTTTTGGTGTAACGTCTGGCATCAAAGCAACAGCAGGGCTTCTGTAAGTGCTCATTGCAAGTAGTACAATGCCAAGCCCTACAATAAATAACGGAAAATTATAGACACGGTCCGCAAGCGGAAGAATAATTAAACAAATAGATGCGACAGCTGTTCCAATTAAAATAAACGGCATACGCTTTCCAATGCGTGTTGTTGTTCTATCACTCAATGCGCCAAAAAAAGGTAGTAAAAACAATGCTAAAACGTTGTCTAACGCCATAACAACACCTGCCAGCGTGTCTCCAATTTGAAATGTTTCTTTTAAAATAAGCGGAATAATACCATCGTAAACTTGCCAGAATACACATATAGACATAAAAGCAAGCCCAACAAACACGGTGCGTTTTACATTTAGTTTCATATCATTCTCCTCAATAAAATCTCTTGTTCATTGTATTAAACCTTTTATAAAAAAGCAACAAACTTATTTTTGTAATTTGTGGTATGTAGAATGTCATAAAAAAACATGTTATACTTTTTAAACAGACTTGAAAGGAAAACTATTGATTATGAGTAAACAAAAAACATTTGTAGTAGGGCATAAAAACCCTGATACTGACTCTATTTGCTCTGCAATTGCTTATGCAAACTTGAAAAATCATATTGAAAAAAATGGAAAATTTATTCCATTTCGTGCTGGAGATGTAAACAACGAAACGCAGTTTGTGCTTGATGCTTTTGAGGTTTGCGCCCCAGACTTACTTACAGACGTTAGCACACAAGTACGAGATATGAATATTCAATATATCGAAGGTGTTTCAAAAACTTTATCAATTCGTGAAGCCTGGACAATTATGCGTACAAATATGTTAAACACGCTTCCTATCACGAAAAATAAACACCTTGAAGGGCTTATTACCATAACTGATATCACTAAACAAAATATGGATGTATTTGACAATTATATTTTGGCAAAGGCACAGACCCCATATGCAAACTTAATAAGTACATTAGATGGTACACTTCTTGCTGGAAATCCAAATATTATTATTGATGCGGGAAAAATTGTAATTGGTGCTGCTGAAGGCGAAATGTTCTCACAGTACATAGAAGCAAGCGATATTGTTATTTTAGGAAATAGAGAAGACAACCAGTTGCGTGCCATTGAGAAGAACGCTCGTTGCCTTATTATTTGCTTAAACGCAACTGTTTCACCGCTTGTATTAGAAAAAGCTAGTGAAATTGATTGCCATATTATTGCAACCCCTTTTGACACATATACTACCGCCCGCTTGATAAGCCAAAGCATTCCGCTTTCATATATTATGCGAAATGAAAAGCTTATTACCTTTACTCTTGAT
>CAZWXJ010000119.1:0-631 GCA_964637735.1 uncultured Oscillospiraceae bacterium
AAGGAACACCAGAGTTTTACCCCTTACAAATGGGCAACGGCACTTACACTGTTCGCATTCTAACGCAAATTTCTGGAACGAAATACACCCCAATTTTAGAAGCTAGCAGGGAAGTTGTATTGAACAATGAATTTGCACCTTTTTTGGTGGCCAGCCAATTTGTGAATTATGATAAAAACAGCGAATGTGTTGCACTGTTTTATGAACTAACAAAAGACTGTGAAACAGATATTGAAGTGGTAACCGCTGTGTATGAATATGTACAAGACAACATTACGTATGACACAGAGCGGGCTGTAGAAGTGCAGGGTACAAGCGGCTATGTGCCGAACTTAGACCAAATTTTGCAAGAAAAAAAGGGCATTTGTTTTGACTATTCTGCTTTGGTAGCTGCCATGCTTAGAACGGGTGGCATACCAACCCGCATGGCATTTGGTTATGTGGCAGAAGGTGAAATATACCACGCATGGAATTTGATTTATTTAGAAGGACATGGATGGATTACCATTGAAATGTATATTGATGCGCATACATGGGAACTGATTGATTTAACGTTTGCTGCAGGCATGAATGATGATGATATAGCAAAATATATTGGGGACGGAAGTAATTACGCGCAAGTATATGTGTA
>CAZWXJ010000119.1:641-987 GCA_964637735.1 uncultured Oscillospiraceae bacterium
CAAAAATGTTTTCCACCAGTGAGTTGGCAGTTTTTTTTGAAAGCATGGGCATGTTGATGCGTGCAGGCATTACTGTTGCAGATTGCCCCACCATTATAAGGCAAGACTTTTCAGGAGATAATATTGCAAATGCTGCAAAAAAAATAGAAGCTATACTAGGAACTGACACTTTTATTTTTTCAGAAGCGCTTGAAAAAACAGGCTTGTTTCCTGAATATGCAATAAAAGCTGTAAAAGTAGGCGAGCTTTCAGGTAGACAAGAAGAAAGCTTTTTCGCCTTGCATGATTACTATAGAAGAGAGTACAACTTGTTTCAGCAAATTAAAAGCGCTGTGCTAAGCCCAGC
>CAZWXJ010000119.1:997-3846 GCA_964637735.1 uncultured Oscillospiraceae bacterium
GCTGTTTTGGTTGCGATGATGGCAGTGGTTATGTTTGTTACTGTTTTGTGGATTTTACCTATTCTAAGCAACGTATTTGCCCAGCTGGGGCTCAATGTGAACTCTGGCGGAATAGGGCTTGCTTTAACGGTTGGGCGGGTGGCCATGGGCTTAACGGGTGTACTGTTAATACTTGTTGTTGGTTTGGCTATAGCTGTGCTTACAAGTGACGAAGCAAGGCGTGAAAAACTATTAATGTTATTACCAGGTGCAAAAAGTATGTTACAAAGCACTGCCATGGCAAGAATTGCAGGGGCTTTAGGTGCCTTTTTACACAGCGGGTTATTGCCTACAGAAGCTTTTGAAAATGCCATAGAACTTTCAGGCAGCGACATGTACCGCAAAGAATATGATGCGTGTTTACAACTGTTAAAATCTGGTGAAGACCTTGGGAAAAGCCTAGTTGTATCTGGCGTTTTTACAGGGTTTGAAAGCCACATTTTGATGAGCGCTACCAGGGCAGGACAAATTGATGAGTCCATGGAAAAAATTGCCGAAATGTATAGCAATGATGCAGAGCAAAAAACAGATAAAATGCTTTCGGCCATTGAACCAATGCTGGTTGGGCTTTTAACGGTTGCCATTAGCATTATTTTAATAGCGGTACTTATGCCTTTAATTCAAATGATGGGTGCCATTGGGTAAGAAAGAAGGAAGATTATGAAACGGCAAAAAAGCTGGCATAGCGGTGCATTTATTATGTCTGTTGCTACATTGTTAATTGTTATTGTAATTGCTATTAGCAGTGTCGCAAATTTGTCAGAAAAAAGTGGCGAAGAAGGCGCTTTGCTAACAAAACGTGCTGTTGAACGGGGCGTAGCCCT
The DNA here is from genome assembly GCA_964637735.1 of uncultured Oscillospiraceae bacterium. GTDB lineage: Bacteria > Bacillota > Clostridia > Oscillospirales > Ruminococcaceae > CAZWXJ01. The sequence goes on from CAZWXJ010000119.1 coordinate 1,861, forward strand.
TTGCTATGCAACAGAAGGATTTTACCCGCCGTCCCTTGCCTATTTAGAAGAAAATTATGGTGTAACGGTTAATAAAGAATATTACATTGTGCACTATGAAATATTTGCAGAAAACATTTTTCCACAAATCACAGTAATTTCTAAAAACACAAACACGTAGCGAAAGGAGGCCTACTATGGAATACGAAAACAAAAATGAATCTATATTGAATTTACTATTGCCTATAGGCCTTCAAAGCTTTTTTGCTATTGCGGCTTTACTGCTTTGCGTTGCAGGCGGGCTTATATATAAAAATGTACAAGTTAAAAATGACGTTAACTTTGAAGCAAGCACGGTAGCTGGTTATTTAAACACGAAGTTACAACAAACCGCCACTGCCACTAATGTTGAAATTCGAACGGAAGAGGGCATACAAGTTTTAATTTTGAAGGAAACATACGGCGACGCAGATTATGAGCTGCGCATTTTTTGTGACGGTACTTTTTTGAAAGAAGACTTTGTGATAGAAGGCACGCCTTTTACGCTAACAGGTGGAAATGAGTTATTACCTGTTGAAAAAATAGAGTTCGCACTTTCTGACACAAACGTATTATATGTATACGCCACTTTGCGTGGTGAGGAAGAAGTTCAAGTTGCACTTTATCTTCCAGAAGGGGGCGTAAAGTGAAAAACAGAATGCGCTCGATGGGGTTTTATATTGAACTTATTTTAAATGTACTTTTTTTCACGGCAATAACCGCTGTTGTACTAAGTGCATTCGGAAAAACATATGAGGCTGCCACAGAAACACGTGAAGCCAATGCTGCTAGTAACATATGCTTTGCTTTGCTGCAAGAGGCAAAAGCAAACTGTGCCGCTGAAATAGTTGTAGAAAATGAAACTGTTTTTTATAATGAAAATTGGGAACCTTGTTTAGAAGAAGATGCTACCTATACGCTTTCTATTGTATATGTACCTGAAAAAACTGAAACAGGAACTTTATGGCGCATTTCTGCCACCGTGACGCAAGAACCTGAATTGCCCATTTGTGACATGCATGCTACACAATATGTACCAAGTAAGGCAGGTGGCATATAAATGAAAACAAGAAAATTCGGGTTTGGAACAGGCACCACTTCTTTAATTACCTTGTTGGTTGCGCTTTTGCTTGTTATGCTGGTGTCTCTTAGCATGTCTGCTACCAAGGTACAAAACAATTTTACCAATAAAATAACTGCGCAAAATGCGCAATATATGCAAGCAGACACAGCGGCACAAGAAATGCTTGCCGCTATTGATACTGCACTTGAAGATGGAACAGCGCTGCCTATAGGTTGCAGTGTCGAAGGCAACAATATTTCTTTTCAAATACCGGTTAGCGAACATACCTATTTACAGGTGGCATTACAAATTCAAACAAGTGGTAGTAGCCGCTATATTATTACAGAGTATAAAACAGTTAGCAGTATTACATGGCAACCAGATGAACCCTCGGGCAACTTATGGGAAGGCGGTAACAACGAATGAATATGCTTGATTTGCTACAAGAGGCTGTGCAAAAAGGTGCGTCAGACATTTTTTTAATTTCTAATCTTGAACCATCTTTTCGCATCAACTCAAAAATAGAACGGGTGGGCGAAGAAAAATTAAAGTCAGACGATGTGGAGTTGCTTGTGCGTGAAATATACCGCATGGCAAAAAACAGGAATGTTGACAAACTTTTTGAAACGGGTGATGATGATTTCTCTTTTTCCGTTTCAGGGCTTGGGCGCTTTCGTACAAACACGGCATTGCAAAGAGGTTCTTTATCAGTTGTGATACGCACCGTGTCGTTCGAAATTCCTGATTATCAAGCAATGCGCATTCCTGAAAAAGTAATGTCCCTTGCAGCTTCCCCAAAAGGGCTTGTTCTTATTACAGGTGCAGCGGGCAGTGGTAAGTCTACTACGCTTGCTTGCATTATGAATAAAATCAATACAGAGCGGGCTAGTCATATTATCACCATG
>CAZWXJ010000120.1:0-3784 GCA_964637735.1 uncultured Oscillospiraceae bacterium
AGCTGCCATTTGAAAAAAAGGAACAGCCATAACAGGTGTAGATGCTATAGCATAATTTGCGTTTCCAGAACGTATGAAAATGGTTATAATGCAAATACAAATAATTATAATAACAACACTCTCAACAATCATACTATGCCTCCCCCTTTTTCTATATTTTACATGGTTTTTAAAAATTCGTCTACAATTAATAGTATTTGACATCAAACTCTTGCATTTTTACCCATAATTTTATAGAATAATAAACGTTGGTGAAATACCCTTTTGTGCTACCGTGGCTCAGGTGGTAGAGCAGCTGATTCGTAATCAGCAGGTCCCCGGTTCAAATCCGGTCGGTAGCTCCAGCAAAAAAGCAATCATACACTTGTATGGTTGCTTTTTGTTTTACTTTAAATAATACTGCGCTAACTTTTCGAATATAGGAAGAGATCTTTTCACTTTTTCTGTCTCAATACAGTACGCAATACGAAAATGCCCTTCACAACCAAAACTATCGCCTGGTACAAGCAGTAAATCAAACTCTTTTGCTTTCTCACAGAAATAGTTTGCATTTTCTTCCAAACTTTTTGGGAACATATAAAATGTGCCTTCTGGTTCAACACAGTTGTACCCATATGCAGTTAAGGCACTGAATAATAAATTTTTATTTGTTTCATACACTGTTAAATTTGCAGTCATATCAATCGTTTTTTCTACAGCTAACTGTATTAATGTAGAAGGTCCGTTATGCCCTGTACCACGTGAAATTTGCCCAAATACATCAACCAATTCTTCTGCATTTACACAAGCGGGATTTACTGCAATATAGCCTATTCTTTCCCCTGGAATTGATAAGGACTTACTAAAAGAGTAACATTGTATAGTGTTTCTGTAATAGTGAGAAACATATGGAGAATTTACATCTTCAAATACTATTTCTCTATATGGTTCATCTGAAATCAAGAAAATAGGATGCCCATATTCTCTTTCTTTTTTTTGCAAAATTTCGCTTAATTTTCTTAACGTTTCATCAGAATAAATAACACCTGATGGGTTGTTAGGTGAATTAATAAGCACTGCTGAAACTTGTGTGGTTAACATTTCTTCAAAAACATCAAATTGTATTTGAAAAGCTTGTATATCTGGCGGAACAATTTTCGCAACTGCACCAGTTTCATGAATATATGGAATATATTCAGGGAAATAGGGTGCAAAAATCAGCACTTCATCACTTGGCGCACATACTGCTCTAATAGCATGTGCTATGGCAGATGCAGCACCACTTGTCATGAAAATATGTTTATAAGAATATTGCATGTCAAACCGCTTATTCAAAGATGAAGCAACACTCATTTGCACAGACTCAATACCTGCACTTGGCCCATAACCATGAATTTTTGTGGTATCTTGCGTATTTAAAATATTTTTAATTGCATCATCAAACAGCTTTGGTGCAAGTACAGAAGGATTTCCTAAGCTAAAGTCAAACACATTTTCTGCCCCTATTTCTTTTGCACGCTTTTCACCAAAAGCAGATATCTCCCTTATCACAGACTTTTGAGATAACATTTTTATATACTTTTCCTGTGTCATACGGTTGCCCCCATTCTTTATAAATTCTTTATAAATTATTTCCATATACATACTATATCCTTTATTTCTTATAAATCAATATAATCTTTTTCAATTTCATGAAATTATACATATATATTCAACAATTTTAAATATTTCGAAAATAAAAATTGTATTTTATCGAAAAAAACAAATATAATTTGTTGACGAATGCATGTTTTTGAAGTAAACTACTATATATTATAAACTTATGAAGTTAGGATGAGGGAAAATGAAGATTCATCTCGATAATTATGACAAGCAAATTTTAAAGATTTTACAAGAAGATGGCTCCATTACCAATTCTGATCTTGCGAAAAAAATAAATTTATCACCTTCTGCTTGTTTAGCACGTACAAAAAACCTAAAAGAAACAGGCATTATTAAAAAATTTGCTACAATATTAGACAATACCGCATTGGGTATGGATATCTATGCTTTTTCAATGGTGAACTTATCTCCATTGAATAAAGAATCAATTGATTTATTTGTCTCTATTGTCAATAAAATGCCTGAAGTATTAGAGTGCCATACCTTAACGGGTAGCGCTACCTTCTTATTAAAAATTATTGCGAAAGATGTGCATGCATATGGGCAATTTGTTATTGATCGCATCATGTCTATTCCTGGTGTAAACCACATTGAAAGCAATATTGTACTTGCCACTAATAAAATGAATTATACAATTCCAGTTGAATAAATTATAATTTATAAGAACCTATAAACTTGTTTATTTGCAAAGTTTATAGGTTCTTTTCTTGTGTTTGTAAGGCTTGTTGAAACGCTTGCCCTATTTTATTGCATGAAAACACAGTTGCAATAATAAATAAACCAGGAATAATAAAAAGCCATGGCGCAGAAAACATAGAAGATTTTGCACTTTGCAGCAAATTACCCCATGAAGGAGTAGGCAGCTGAATGCCAATTCCTAAAAAAGACAATGCGCTCTCGGTTAAAATGGCAGAAGACATGCTTGCAATTGCATTAACAAGTATGGTGGGTAGTAACCCCTTTAAAACATGCTTTTGCAATATAAGCGCAGTTTTTGCACCATTCATTTTTGCAAAAATAACATATTCTTCTTCTTTCAGTACTAGCGTTTCAACCCGCACAAGCCTAGCAAGTTCAAACCAAGAAGTAAAACCGATAATGAGCGTAAGTGGTATAACCCCTTTTGGTAAAAACAAACTCGCAATCGTAACCAATATTAACCATGGTATTGCCGAGGCAATATCCACTATACGCATAAGTACATTATCAACCGTACCACCTAAATAACCACATAGCATACCCCATAACGTTCCTACGCTACAAGAAATAAGCATTGCAAAAAAGCCAACGAACAAAGATGCTCTTCCACCATACAAAACCCTTACAAAAAAATCTCTTCCAAACTCATCCGTTCCAAACCAATGTGCCGCAGAAGGCTTCAGAAATCTATTTACCAAGTCAATTTTTTCGGTATAAATAGGTAAATGTGTAATTACCAAAGAAAGCATAAAAAGAAGTAGTAAAAATGCAATAGCAAGCTTCACACCTTTACACTCAAAAAAGCGCCTCCAAAATCTATTTTCATTCTTCATACATTACCCCATGGTCAACACGTGGGTCTGTAAAAGTGTATAATACATCTGCTAACAAATTTCCAAGAATTGTTACAGTGGCTGACAAGAGTAAAACCGCCATAATAACGGGGTAGTCAAAATTTTGAATGGCTGTTACAAAATAAGGGCCAACCCCTGGCCAGCCAAAAACCGATTCTGTAATGGCAGCACCTGTAATAAGCATAGGTAATGTCATACCAATTTTGGTAATAAGTGGAAAGCTAATATTTTTCAAAACATGATTCTTTAAAATAAGAAAAGTAGACAGCCCCATTGATTTTTCAGTACGTACATAGGGCTGTACTAGCTCTTTTAAAGTAGCATTGCGCACATAACGTGTTAAATCAGGTAAAAATGCTAATGTTAAGGTACAATATGGCAAAACATAATGCCATAATAAGTCAGCAAAAGAATAATTGCTTCCAATGCTATACATACCCATTGTTGGAAAGATAGAAAGCCGATATGCAAAAATATAAATGAAAAGCAAACCAACCCAAAAAGTAGGTACCGCAAGCCCTAAAGAGCAAAATCCATCTATTATTTTATCTTGCCATTTTCCTTGTTTTAAGGCAGCATACATACCTAGC
>CAZWXJ010000121.1:0-3662 GCA_964637735.1 uncultured Oscillospiraceae bacterium
CTTGGTGGAACTGCCGCTGCTTTTTTTGTTAGTGCACTTGTTATTATCTTCATTATGTTTAAAATGAGTGACAATCCACTTTTATCTTCTGCTGAAGACATTGACGTGCCCAATTTTGTTGGCATGACACAAGAAGAAATTGAAGAGTTTGTGAGTGATGGATCATACAAGTTTCGTTTTGAATTTGTTGAAGAATATTCTTCAACCGTTCCTGCTGGGCAAGTTATTGGGCAGAAGCCTGCATTTCCTAAAATGGTAAAAACAAATCAAAAAATCATTATTCGTTTAAGTGTGGGCGAAGAAATTATTAAAATGCCTAGCTTGGTTGGCCTTACAAAAAGTGAAGCAGAACGTGAACTTACGTCTTTAGGGTTTATTAATATTAGCTTTGAGTCTATTGAAGATAAATCTATTACAGAGAATTCTGTTATTAAAACAGACCCTGTGGCTGGTGAAAATGTGCCTGCGGGTCAGAAAATTACTATTTATTATGCAACATCTAAAAAGATAATGGATGTAGATGTGCCTAGTGTAGTGGGTATGGATATTCAAGAAGCAAGAAAACTTCTAACCAAACATTATTTAACAATTGGTGAAGTTAGCACTGTGGAAAGCGATGCACCTGTTGGTACAGTTATTTTGCAAACGCCTGAAGAAGGCACAAAAGTGACAATGAATACACGTATCAATTTAACGGTATCCTCTGGAAGACCTGCACCACCACCACCTGTTTCCAGTGATGACTCTAGTGATGTTTCTAGCGACCCTGCTTCAAGTGAACCAGCTTCCAGCGAAGCGACTTCCAGTTCTACATAAGTGTTAATTTCTGAAAGGGTAATATATGTTTTCAAAAAATGAAAATTATATTATAAAAGGCATCAGCGGTTTTTACTACGTAAAAACCGCTGATGGTGTTTTAGAATGTAAAGTGCGTGGCATATTTCGCAAAAAAGGCATCACTCCTGTTGCAGGTGATTATGTAGAACTTACTTATGAAAAAGACAATACACCTGTAATTGAGAATATAAAAAAGCGTAAAAATTTACTACAACGCCCCCCAATTGCTAACATAGACCAGTTATTTATTGTAATTTCCACAGTAGATCCTTCACCTGATTTTTTATTAACTGATAAATTAACAGCGATTGCAATAGAGAACAACATTCAGCCGTTTATTATTGTGACAAAGTCAGATTTATTTGCTGCAGACAGTGTAAAAGAGCATTATAAAAACAGTAAAATTTCTTTATTGGTTTCGGGTGAAGAATGTAATGATTTTTTAAAAATGATGGCTGATTTATTAAAAGGGAAATTGTCGGTATTTACTGGAAATTCTGGAGTGGGGAAAAGCACGCTTCTTAATTACCTATCTAATAACCAACTGCAACTTGAAACCAACGAAATTAGTGATAAGCTTGGCCGAGGAAAGCATACAACAAGGGCTGTCGAGATATATGAATTATTAGGCGGCTTAGTTGCAGACACACCTGGGTTTTCTGCATTAGAATTTGAAAAATCTAACCATATATTAAAAGAGAATTTACAATATGACTTTCCAGAGTTTGAAGAATATATTCATGAATGCAAGTTTAACAATTGTATGCATATAAACGAAAAAGGCTGTGCTGTAAAAGACGCTGTTGCAGAAAATTTAATCTCACAAGGAAGATATAGAAGTTATGTGCAAATGTATGATGAAGCAAAGGAACTAAAAGAATGGGAACTTTAAGTAAAAAACGCAAATGTATTATTTTTGGTGCTATACCAGTTTCAACGAAGCTCATAAACGAAATTGAAAAAGAAGCCTTTATTATTTGTGCAGATGCTGGGTATGCAAATGCAAAAGCAATGGGCTTGCACGTAGATTTAGCAATTGGAGATTGGGATAGTATTTCAAAAGAAGAAATTATTGCAGATGAAATAATAACATTACCACATGAAAAAGATGACACAGACTTACATTTTGCTGCAAAATATACAGTTGAGCAAAAATTTGAAGAAGTGCAATTACTTGGCGTACTGGGTGGCAGGTTTGATCATACGATTGCTAATATAAACACGTTAACTTTTTTAACAAAACAGCATGTTTTTGCCTATGCGCAAGATGAAACAACTTATTGTACGGTGATCGAAAATTCATCTATAACATTACCCAGAAAAGAAAACAAATATATTTCTGTTTTTTCCCTGTGTGAAAAAAGTAAAGGAGTTTCGCTAAAAGGGCTCCATTATCCTTTGCAAAATGCAACGATATATAATTCTTTTCCAGTAGGTGTAAGCAATGAATTTGAGAAAGACGAAGCTGTTATTTCAGTTGAAGATGGAACACTTTTGATTATAACTGTAAAAGAATAAAGTTTATGAAAAACCACCTTTTTGCAAATTAATGCAAAAAGGTGGTTTTAATTTATATATGACTTTATTTCATGTAAATTTCCCCATTACTCATGACATAGGGAAGGTTTAAGTTTTTGCGTACTGCAAAAAGACGAACACCCGTTATGATAATAACAGCGGCAATAGTGGAAACGGGTTGAGAGAAAAATTGCAACATAAAGTAATATACAATACCGCCAACAATGGCAGCAGTTGCGTATATTTCTTTACTCAATACAGTAGGGGTGCGGTTTATCATAGTGTCACGCAGTAACCCGCCGCCAACGGCCGTAATGACGCCAGAAAATACAGTTAAAAGGCCATTTTCATAGAAGCCAACAGAAATAGCAATATCCATACCAACAACGGTAAAAATACCCAAACCTAACGCATCAGCAATTACGATTAATTTTAGTAACGATTGATAAAATTTTGAATCCTTCAAAACTTTATAAGCTAAAATCATAATTGTGATTGTTATAAATGCACATATACAATAAGAAACATTACGAAACAAAGCAGGTGGTGTATTACCTAAAATAATATCTCGTATCATACCGCCGCCAACGGCGGTTGAAAGCCCTGAAATATATATTCCAAGAAAATCCAAATTCAAGTCAATAGCAATTTGCGCACCAACAAATGCAAAAGCAATGGTACCAATTATTTCCAAAATATAAGTTAAATTCAAGTAGAATACCTCCATTCATACGGAAACTATTTTAGCATATTACAAAACCTGCCGCAAGAAATATCGTATTCTATTCAGAAACAGTTTGCCAATATACGCTAAAAATTTGTTATGTAGGTTGAAAAATATTATTTAATTTGTTACACTGAAGGTGCTTGAAAAGGCATAATATGATTTTGGAAAGGGTGTTAGTTGTGAAAGTTGAGGAAATGAAAAAAATACATTTAGGCGAATATCCTACTCCACTTGAAAAAATGGAGAATTTAACACGCAAGTATGGAAAGAGCAATTTGTATATTAAAAGAGACGATGCAACAGGCCCGGCGTTTGGCGGAAATAAAACGCGAAAATTAGAATACATTATGAAAGAAGCTGTTGATGAAGGTTATACTGTGATGATTACAGTAGGGGGCCCACAAACAAACCACGGTAGAACAACCGTTGCAGCGGCCATTAAATGCGGATTAAAACCTGTATTGGTGCTAAGCGGACGTGCTCCTAAATACTTGTCTGGCAACTTGACGCTTGATGCTATGATGGGCGCAGAAATTATTTTTGCTGGCGATGATATGGAAGGCGCTGTAAAAGCAACAAT
>CAZWXJ010000122.1:0-3348 GCA_964637735.1 uncultured Oscillospiraceae bacterium
GAATTTAAATAGTTTGCAACAAGAGCTTGAGATGTTGACTTTAAGTCTTACAGATGAAAATTATCAGGAACAATTTAAAATGGGGTTTGATATGATTGTTGCTTTCAAAAAGTCTGGTGGAAAGCAGCAAGAAACATATGAAAAGTTATTACCTCTTTTTAATGAATATCAAGAAATAGATGAACAAAAGTCTGCTTTACTGGGTGACTGGCTCGACTGCATTTGTGGCTGGGTAGGCAATAAAGATTGGTACATATGGAATAAATAGTAAAAGGTGTATTACTGATTTAGAGGAAGAGGAAACAGCATGTTTAGGGATATGCGCCGTAAAAAGCAAAAACTTTCATACGAAGAATGTGAGCGAATTTTAAAAAGAAACACGGCAGGGGTGCTTGCAGTTGACGGGGACAACAATTACCCTTATGCCGTTCCCATGAGCTACGTGTACGATAGCTCCAAAATATATTTTCATTGTGCCAAAACAGGGCATAAAATAGATGCTATTACCAAAAACGAAAAAGTGTCTTTCTGTGTAATTGATGAAGACCGCATTGTGCCAGAAGAATATACCACTTATTACAGAAGTGTAATTGTGTTTGGCAAAGCCCGCATTATGGAAGATGAAACAGAAAAAAGAATGGCAATTGAACAAATAGCAAAACGCTATTCCCCTGATGACGAAATTGGAAGAATGAAAGAAATTGAAACAGATTTTGCACAGGTTTACCTTGTTGAAATTATGGTTGAACATATGGACGGCAAAGAGGCAATTGAACTTGTGAATGGCAAAGGCAATGAGTAAGTGCAATGCATTTTAGCGCACACAGGTGCTGATTGTATAGCCTGCGGTAGCTGTGAGGCAAAATGCCCGTTTGGCGTGCCTGTTATTGCCAACATGGCAGAGGCAGAACAATTGCTTAGGTAAATTTGTGGTTAGGTTTAGGAATAGAAGGCTAACAGCCTATATAAGGGGAGGATGAGTATAAAACAGTTCATAAGAATTCCTTTAACAATGAAGCAGATACTTTCGCTCCCTCCCGAGGAATTGCGTGACTTTGACTTGTATGTTCAGCAAGACATTGTCTCTTTCGAAGACGACACCCTCTTTTATTTGGATGATAGCCCTGCGGTATACCTAGATACAAACCAAGAAGTTTACCCTGCGTTTGCGCTTAAACATAACTTGAAATGGTTTGAAAATGGTTTTATAGTTGCGGAGGAATACATTGTGGTTGATTCCTCACAAACGCTTGACGTGAATGCTTCTATGGAGAACTATATTTACTTCGGGACAATGAAATCGGTGACTTTCAAATTTCCGCAAGTGGAAATAACCGACGAGTTGCCTTATATCGTTGCGATGGATTTTAGCGTGTATCTCCTCAATCTGTATCAGAATAACGAGACTTCCGAGCTAGCAGACGGGCTCAATTTTATTGAACACCTGCATCATTCCCAGCATCATAAAGTTAAGGAGCTAGCGACAATCGGGTATTTGGAGGCGATACAGAATATTTGGGGCAATCACGGGGTTGACCCTGAAGCAATTTTTGAATATCTAGGAGTTGAATCGAAAAAATGGTGGATCGAACTCCGCAAGTTTTGGCGTGGTGAGATAAAATATGTGGGAGAAACCTATGAGTAGTTGATTAGGTTCATTTGCATTTGCAAATTTACCTATAAATTACAAACACCTCACAGCAATTATCTATTGCATTCTAAAAAAAACTATGATATTATATGTAAGCGACTTTTATGACTTGAACTATACAGAAAGAGGTGAACCAAGATGAAAGAAGGTTTGCATCCTAAATACGAGGACACGACTGTTACCTGCGCTTGCGGTAATGTTATTAACACCAAATCAACTCGTAAAGACATCAAAGTGGAAATCTGTTCCAAATGCCACCCTTTCTATACCGGCAAACAAAAGCTGGTTGATACCGGCGGACGTGTTGATAGATTTAAAAAGCGTTTCAACATCGAAGAGTAATTTCCAAATAGTACAGGGCGGTTAAACAACCGCTCTGTTTTTCTATCTATTTTTATAAAGGTAGGTGTGCACGCATGCAGGCAAGTTACCAAACCGTAAAAACAGGGGTAGAAACCACCATTACTGAAAAGAAGTCAAAATTCATTGGTACGGCTGCCCATGCCGAAACCGAAGAAGAAGCGCTTGCTTTTTTACAAAAAATAAAAAAGGCACACCCACAGGCAACACACCATGTGTATGCCTATATTCTGCGTGAAGGCAACCGCATGCGTTATTCTGATGATGGAGAGCCACAAAAAACAGCAGGCTTACCCGCTTTAGAAGTATTGAAAGGTTACCCTGTAACTGACACCGTAGTAGTTGTAGTGCGTTACTTTGGAGGCACCTTACTTGGCACAGGCGGGCTGGTGCGTGCCTATACCCTTTCAGCACAAGAAGCCCTGAAACAAGCAGACATTGCCACAGTAAGCCCATGCGTCAACTTGTCCATCACCATTCCATATTCATTGAGAGATGCTATTGTTTTACAAATAGAGCAACTGGGCGGTAAAAGCATTGACATACAATACACCGACAATGTGTTTTTACAGTGGACCATGATAGACGGCACACAAGAACCGCTGCTTGCAATTTTGCAAGAACTTACCAAAGGCGCACTTGTTGCCCAAAGTGAAATATTTTTTGCGCCATTTTAGCAAAAACTGTTTTATTTTAAAATAAAATGAAATAATTTTGCATAAGGTTGCATAAAAGTAAATAAAATGAAATAAAAATGCGTAAGCAAAATGGCACATTGTAAAATGCAAAACGATGAAAAGTGTTTAGCATACAGGCTTTTGTTGCATATATATCGAAATCGTTTCTTTACAAATAAACCCTTAAAAGAAAATAGAGTAAAAGAAAGTAGAGGAAAGGAAAGAAAGGACAGCTTCCTTTTTTAAAAGTCTACTTTTCAAATTGTGCAATAAATTTTTTATATAAATAAAGGGTTTTCCCCTTTTACGTCGTATATATAAATAGAGGCTTTTTTACACAGCTTATAACAAGGAGTGAATAAATGACCATTCGTGAACAAACGCAAAAGATAGAGCGGGAAACCCTCTCAGAATACGCATGCCTTTCACAAAACACAAAAGGGCGTGCCAAACCAGAGGAAGAATGCCCTGTGCGTACCCCTTTTCAAAGGGACAGAGACCGCATTATTCACAGCAAATCCTTTCGTCGCCTCAAACAAAAAACGCAGGTGTTTATTTCACCTGAGGGTGACCATTACCGCACCCGTTTAACCCATACGCTGGAAGTGTCGCAGATAGCCCGCACCATTGCAGTTGCCCTGCGCTTGAATGAAAGCCTAA
>CAZWXJ010000123.1:0-988 GCA_964637735.1 uncultured Oscillospiraceae bacterium
TCTAGGGTAGAAAGGCGTTTTGCAACAAACATCGCAATGTCTTTAAAGGTGCGTCCGTGCATCATAACGGCAAGGTCATACCCGCCAGACATTAACAATACGCTGTCAACTTCAGTAAACTCAGCAACGGTTTTGGCAACCTCGTCAAAGCCTTGGTCTTTTTTCGGGGAAACATTTAATTCAATAATGCTGGTAACATAGTCTTGCCCAGTTTTCTCCCAGTCAATAATAGCTTGGTACCCCATAATAATACCCTTGCGCGAAAGGTCATCCATTTGTGCCGCTACGGCTTCTTCGCTGCAGTCTAACATCACTGCAAGCTGTTCTAAAGACAAACGGGCGTTTTCTTCTAACAATTTTAATAACTTTTCCATAACGGCCTCCTAAAATTTTGTTTCAAAATAATTACCCCACATTATATAGGAAAAACACATGGTTGTAAATAAGCGCTTGAAAGAAATACGGTTGTTGCAATTGCAGAAATTTACCGATATGATATAGAAAACCGATTTATGAAAAGTTGAGGGCAAAACATGAATATTACACCCCCTGTGTTAGAAGACGTTTTGGAAGATGGACACAAAACAGAACAGATGATAAAAGAAGATGGCAGCGAGCGACAAATTGAGGACACCTTTTTTGTAGATGCTGATTTTTCGAACGTGCAGGCAAAGGGTATTACTTTTAAAGGGTGCAAATTTGTAAATTGTAATTTTGGGCAAGGATATTTTGCAAAAAGTTTTTTTGCAAACTGCGTGCTGCAAAAATGTGACTTTTCGGGGGCAACGTTGCAAGACAGTACATGGCAACGTGTACAGGCGCAAGGTGGCAGGTTTTTAGGAACGAATTTTTCAGGCACAGCGTTTGGGCATGTGCTTTTGAAAAATAATGCGTGTAGGTATATTAACTTTGCTGAGAGCGGGTTTTCAAACTGTATTTTTGAGCAAAATGACTTTCGGGAAGGGTATTTTGATGATGTGAAGTTTAC
>CAZWXJ010000123.1:998-3330 GCA_964637735.1 uncultured Oscillospiraceae bacterium
ATGTAATTTGCAATTGGTGTCTTTTGTGCAAAGCAAACTAAAAGGACTCGATTTTACTTCTTGCGATATTGACGGCATGATTATTTCAGGGGACGGTTTACAAGGTTTGATAGTAACACCTGCGCAAGCGGTGGAACTGGCGGGGTTATTAGGGCTTGTAATAAAAGGGTAAATAAAAAAGGAAGAGCAGGCAAATGCTCTTCCTTTTTGTTTTCTAGAAGATGGTTATTCATTAATTAAATCAGTCAAATATTTTTCGTTATACTCGTCAAATAATGTATTGTAATGCTCAGCTTTTCCTTCATGTAAGCCTTGGCGTAGCTTATGTACGTCAAAAGCTTCTGTGCCTTCCCAGTCTCTTGCAAGCACATAAGCCGCTATGTTTGAGCAATGGTCTGCAATACGCTCTACATTGGTAAGAATATCTAAAAAGATGATGCCAGCATCAACACTGCAGAGGTTGTTTTTTAAGCGGTAGATATGTTTTTTCTGCAATAAGTCACACATTTGGTCAATGGTTTGTTCAAGTGGTTCTACTTTACCAGCAATGGTGGTATCTGTTTTTGTGTAGCTTTCGTTGGCTAGTGAAACAATTTCATTTAATGCCTCTTCTACTCTTCGCAGTTCCAGCTGTGCATTGGGGGTAAATGTAATATCTTCTTCACGCATTTGCTGTGCAAGTTCCATAATGTTTACAGAGTAATCTCCAATACGTTCAAATTCAGTAACCATGCTGAACATTTGTGAAACAGAGAAGTTTTCACTTGCACTAATTTCTTGTGCTGTTATTTTTACCAAATAGTCATCAATGGTTACTTCCAATTTGTCTAAATAATCTTCCACTTGCATAAGCCGTGAAACACGGTCAGGCTGGAAGTCAAATAGCAATTTCATTGCCCGCTCAAAGTTGATTTTGGCATAATTACCCATTGTGTCAACGGCGCTTTTGGCTTGCTGTACTGCAAAACTTGGAGAAACAAGCAGGCGGTCATCAAGCACTGGTAAAACAAGTGCAGATTCTTCTTTTTCTGCGGCTGTAACGGGTATGGTTAAGTAGGTAAGCTTGGTAAGTTGTTTTGTAAAAGGTATAAACATAAGCGTAGCGGCAACGTTGAAGAATGTATGGAAATTGGCGATGCCAGTACGTGTGATAGGGTCATTCCAGAACGGAACGCCGATAATACTATTTACAGTATATATTAAAACTAGAAAAACGGCTGTGCCAATTGCGTTAAAATAAACGTGAACAGCGGCACTTCGTTTTGCGTTACGGCTTGCACCAACAGATGACAAGATGGAAGTAAGAGTGGTACCAATGTTTTGCCCTAATATAAGGGGCACGGCGGCGCTCCAGGTAATGCTTCCAGTAGAGGCGAGCGCTTGCAAAATACCAACAGTGGCCGAAGAACTTTGTAAAATAATGGTAACAATTGCCCCTACCGCCACACCTAAAAGTGGGTTGGTAAGGGTGGCGAAAAGTTGCAAAAATAAAGGCGAACCATGCAAGGGTTCTACGGCGGCCTCCATGGTAAACATACCAGTGAAAAGAATGCCAAAGCCGATGAGAATTTGCCCTAAATCGTTCGCTTTTTTAGATTTTAGAAATACAAATAAAACAGCACCAACAACTGCAAAAATAGGTGCCATTGTATTCGGTTTTAAAAGTTGCAAGAAAATATTATCAGATGAAATGTCAGACAGGCGGAGGATTTGTGCAGTAATGGTGGTACCAATGTTGGCCCCCATAATAACGCCAACAGCTTGGTCAAGCTTCATGATGCCAGAGTTTACAAGCCCAACAACAATAACCGTGGTTGCAGTAGAACTTTGAATAATGGCGGTAATGCCTGCGCCAAGTAAAACGGCTTTCCATGTGCTAGAAGTAAGAGACCGAAGAATACCTTCTAATTTACTACCAGCAAGGCGTTCAAGGCCTGAGCCCATAATAGACATACCATACAAAAACAAAGCAATGCCGCTTAGCAAATTAAGTACATTATTAAAAGACATATTGCGAAATCCTCCCGTAGAACTTCAACATATTTTATATTTTATTTTACCATTTTATTATAACATAGCAAAACGAAAAAGGAATGAAACGAAGATAGTTTTATATTTGATTTGCCATAGTTTGTGAATAATGCGTAAAAAAGAAGCCGTTCACTTTGAATTTATGTTAAAAAAGTATCATTCTTCATCTAGAATAATGACACTAACCCCTGCGGGCATGCAGGTAGCTTGTTCACCTTCTTGTGAAATAAACCCTGTGTTTTCGCAAAGGTGGTCAGGGCAAACAGAGTTTGCAAATCGAATGGCACCATCTTGTACTTCT
>CAZWXJ010000124.1:0-3269 GCA_964637735.1 uncultured Oscillospiraceae bacterium
GGGCATTCTAAAAAAGAGGCAGAACAAGAAGCTGCAAAAGAAGCACTTGCTTTAATGGGAATTTTGTAATGATGAAGAAAGGTAACTTATCTATCTTTATTCCACACGCAGGCTGCCCACAGCAATGTTCATTCTGTAACCAGCACAGTATTGCAAGTGCTGAAAAGCCACCAACACCTGAAGAAGTGCATAACATCTGTAATACATTCTTACCCAGTGATTCAACAATGGGCAAAGAACTTGAAATTGCTTTCTTTGGTGGTAGTTTTACAGCTATTGATAGAACTTACATGGAAGATTTGCTAAAAGCTACCGTACCGTTTTTGCAAGCAAAACGGGCAACGGGTATTCGTATTTCGACAAGACCTGATGCAATAGACAATGATGTTTTAAACATATTAAAACGTTATGGTGTAACCAGCGTTGAACTGGGTGCACAAAGTATGTTGAATGAGGTGCTGGCAAAAAACGAAAGAGGGCATACAGCAGAAGATGTTGTCAATGCTTCAAAGCTTATAAAAGAATACGGGTTTTCTTTAGGGCTACAAATGATGGTAGGGCTGCCTTTTGAACAAGATGCAAGAAAAGCAGCAGAAGAAACTGCACAGCAGTTAGCATTGTTAGAACCAGACACAATGCGTGTTTACCCCGCCATTACATTAGAAGATACGCAGATGGCGGTGTGGTATAAAAATGACACATACAAACCATTACTTTTAGAGGAAGCGATAGATATTTGTGCTGATTTGCTAACTTTTTTTGAAGAGAAAAAAATAAAGGTTATTCGAGCCGGCTTGCATGCTGATGAAGGCTTAAAAGCAGGGTATGTGGCAGGTCCTTACCACGACGCTTTTCGGCAGCTTTGTATCACCAAACAATATCAAAATAAACTCATGAATTCTCTTGCTACAAAGCCTGCTGGGCGGTATACTATATATATTGCAAAAGGTGAGTATTCAAACGTTGCAGGGCAAAAAAATGCAAACATATTACAGTTTGAAAAACAAGGTTATTTTTTACATATAAAAGAGGAAAACGCAATTCAAAAAGGACAAATCAGATTAACATCGAAGGAGCAGTGAACAAGTGGTTTTAAAAGCACTTGAAATGCAGGGGTTTAAGTCTTTCCCTGACAAAACCAAAATTACATTTGAAGGCGGCATTACTGCGGTTGTCGGGCCTAATGGCTCAGGCAAAAGCAATATTAGTGACGCCATGCGCTGGGTTCTTGGTGAAACTTCATCAAAACAACTGCGTGGCACTGGTAAAATGGAAGATGTTATTTTCGGAGGAACCCAAGGGCGCAACCAGATGGGTTTTGCCGCTGTGTCTTTATATATCGACAATGCTGACAGAGGATTAGATGTTGACCAAGACGAAGTGGTTGTTACACGCCGCTACTACCGCAGTGGTGAAAGCGAATATGCCGTAAATGGGCAAAATGTACGGCTGAAAGATATTTATGAAATGTTTTTAGATACTGGCATTGGGCGTGATGGGTACTCTATTATTGGGCAGGGGCGTATTTCTGAAATTGTAGGCGCAAAGTCAAACGATAGACGTGAAATATTTGAAGAAGCCTCTGGCATTGCAAAGTACCGTTACCGCAAAAATGAAGCAGAGCGTAGGCTGGCAGCAGCAGAAGAAAACTTAGTGCGCCTGCGTGATATTTTGGCGGAGTTAACCGAGCGTGTTGGACCTCTTGAAAAAGAAAGTGAAAAAGCAAAAGAATTTTTAAAACTTTCTGAAGAGAAAAAAGGGCTTGAAATTACCCTTTGGGTTGATAGCATTCGCCGTGCAAAAGAGACTTTGCGTGAACACCAACGTAAAATTGAAACTGCCAAGGCAGACTATGAAGACGCCGAACGCCGTTTAGACGACGTGGAAAAAGAAAGCGAAGAATTCTTTTTCTTAAGCCGCAAGTTTGATGCAGAGACTACCAATTTGCGTAATGAAAATACCACGGTTATTGAAGAACAAGGCAGGCTTGACGCTGCCATTGCAGTACATGAAACCAACATTGGGCACGCAGAAGAGCGTGTTGCAGAACTCGCCGAAGATATAAGTGAAACTGGTGAAAGCACAAAAACCATTGAACAAGAGAAAGCAGAACGTACTCAAAAAATTGAAGATGCGAAGCAAGACCTTATTACAGTTGGCAAACGCATTGAACAAGTAGAGAGCACCCTTGCACAACTTTTGGAAGATAGCCAAAAGCATGACGAAAAACGGCAAAACCTTGAACGGGAAATTGTAAATTTAACGGCACAACAAACCGGCTGGCGTGTTGATAAAATGGGTGCGGATTCTTCTATTGAAGAACAAGAAAACCGCTTGGCAACTGTTGAAAACGAATTGAAGACCATTGAATTACGGTTTGCAGAAGGTGAAAAAGAATATGAAGAAACTGCAGCTTTTCTAGAAGAATTAACGCAAAAATTAACAGCAATTGAAAATGTAAAAGGCGGGCTTTCTTATAAACTGGAAAGCCGCGAAAAACAACTAAGTACTGCGCAAGATGAAGCGGAAAAAATTTCTCGCAATATTGAAGTAATGAACCAACGTGTTTCTGTTTTAACTGACCTTGAGCAAAACATGGATGGGTTTTCGGGCAGTGTGAAAACGGTAATGCGTGCGGGGCAAAACAAACGTTTACGTGGGCTTATTGGCCCTGTGTCTTCAATATTGCAAGTAAACAGCGGTTATGAAATAGCCATTGAAACTGCCTTAGGTGCGGCATTGCAAAATATTGTTGTAGAAAATGAAACTGCCGCTAAAGAAGCCATGCAATTTTTAAAAACAGAAAATGCAGGGCGTGCAACCTTTTTACCGCTAGACACTATTAAGGGTAGAAACCTTGATAATAATACACAATTAGACGCAGCCATACCTGCCACTGAAGCGGTAAAATTTGATGCAAAATATAGTAATATTGTTTCCAGTTTGCTGGGCAGAATTTTGCTTGTTGATACCATCAACGAAGCCAGTGCCATTGCACGTAAAAACGGGTTTCGGTATAGAATTGTTACGAAGGATGGGCAGGTTGTTAATGCTGGCGGTTCATTTACAGGTGGTTCAGTTGGGCGTTCTGCGGGGCTGTTCTCTCGCAAAATAGAAATTGACGAACTGAAAAAGAAAATTGTACAACAAGAAAACAATTACACCACTGCCATGCAAAATGTGCAAAAGTGGAAAGATGAAGCGAATAAGCTACGTGCTGAACTTGATGGTGCGGATGGCGAAGCTTCTACTTATAATGCCGACAAAAT
>CAZWXJ010000125.1:0-2330 GCA_964637735.1 uncultured Oscillospiraceae bacterium
GACCAAAGTATGGACAGAGAAATTCCGTGAAATCTCGCTTCCTGTACCTTCTTGGTATGAGTCTGAAAGACCTTATACAGATATGCAAACATATGTGTTCTTGTCTCGCTTGCAAGGTGCCATGGGGCGTGCTGGCAATGCGGCAACCCAGCGCCCTGCACCACCACCATCTTCAGGTGGCGGTTATAGCGGCGGCAGTAACAATTCCTTCGGCGGCGGCAGCTTTGGTGGCAGCGGCGGCGGCAGCTTCTCAGGCGGCGGCTTCTCGGGCGGTGGCTCGGGTGGCGGCGGTGGGCGTAGCTGGTAAACCTTATACAAAGCGCAAACAGGGTACCCTAATTTGGGTACCCTGTTTTTTATATAGCCAACTTGCCCGCCACACTATATAATAAACTTATAGAAGTAAACCGCAAAAACAAAGGGGTGTAGCAATGCCAACAAACGTATATACTTTCACCGCAACCATTCTGAAAAACCCAGACATGGATGCCGCCTACATTGAAATTCCGTTTGATGTAAAAGAAACATTTGGCAAAGGGCGTGTGCCTGTGCATGCCACGTTTGACGGAGTGCCGTATGACGGGCAACTTGTAAAAATGGGTACGCCTTGCCATATCATTGGTGTGCGAAAAGATATTCGACGAAAAATAGGCAAACAAGCGGGAGACACCGTTACCGTAACATTGCAAGAGCGCACACCTGTGCAAGCAAGCGCCCCTGCCACAGTAGAGGAGTATATAAACGCATATAATGGTGAGGTAAAAACCCGCTTGCAAAAATTACGCACCCTTATTTTAAAGGCATCCCCTAACATCACCGAAAAAATAGCATATGGCGTGCCAACCTTTGTACTGCATGGCAATTTGGTGCATTTTGGCGTTGCAAAAAATCACATTGGGTTTTACCCCACACCAAGCGCCATAACCGCCTTTGCGGGTGCGCTTGCAGCATACCCGCACGCAAAAGGCACAGTGCAATTTCCAAACAGCAAACCCTTGCCATATGCACTTGTGCAAAAAATGGTCGCCTTCCGTGTGAAAGAAGCAGAAGCCGCCGCCAAAATGAAAGCTACCAAGAAAAAATAAATTTATGCGTATGAATAAACATGCGCAAATGCCACAAATTGTTGCATAAAATGTGTTGAACATAAAAAAATATTCCAATTTCATTGACGGACGGGCATAGGTAGAGTATGATAAATATAATATAACCAAACATTATATGTATTATAAGGGCGAATGGGGTGATCTCTCTGGGGAAACGAGATGATATTTTAAATACAACATTGCAACTTATTTGGGAAGAAGGCATAGAAGAAGTTACCTTTGCCAAAATTTTTGACCGTGGAAATGTTGGTGCAGGCACATTTTACCATTACTTTACAGGGAAAGACGAGGTCATTCACACCCTGTATGAACGTGCGGTAGAACATATGGAAGTGGAAGTGCTAAAAGGGTATGAAGATGCCGCCAGTGTTTGGCTTCAGTTTGAAACACTGCTGCGTAACCTTGCAAACTTTGCAAAGCGTTACCCTGCTGAAATGTGGCTGGTTGACAGTTATATTACCTCCCCCAACATTCCGAAAGAGCTGCGAGACAAAGAAAACTTAATAAAAACAACCTGTGCCCAGCTTATTCGCAATGGGCAAGCACAGTGGCAAATTCGTGAAATGAACCCTGAGCTTGGCGTAGAAATGGTAACAGGCATGCTTATTCATGCTTTAAAAGGTGAACGAATTGACCGTTACACCCTAACTGCAAGTAGCTTGCAAGAAGTAATTGACGGTTGCTGGCGTGCCATTAAAATGTAAAATAACATTTACAAATGCTCTGCCATATGGCAGGGCACTATGTTTATTACAATATATATAAAAATATCTATGAAATTTGAACGGATTAGGCTTGTCCAATCGTATATAAAGTGAAACAGTATTTTTGACTTATATATGGGAGGGCACAAACATGAAAAGAAAAAAGGTAATAACCACTTTTGTAGCAGTAATATTAATTGCTACCTTTGCACAAACCACAGCATTTGCACATGGGCATAGAAGCGGGAATAACAGCACAGGTACACAAGCTACCACATATGCACTTTGCGAAGCAGATGGCTGTACAATGACGGGCGTTCACAAGCACGGCAACACCTATTATGCAGGGCATACTACATCTGGCGGGCAAGCCCACCATGGCAACGGGCATAAAAGCAAAAAACATCACCACTAACACGAGGCTTGTATGAGAACAGAACATGAACTGAAAAAAGCGCTAGACAAACACGGAGACACTGTACGCCGTGTTTGTTTTTTGCACCTAAAAAACCAGCCCAAG
>CAZWXJ010000125.1:2340-3241 GCA_964637735.1 uncultured Oscillospiraceae bacterium
AAAAAACAGTGCCGATGTAGAAGATGTATTACAAGAAGTGTTTTTGAAGTATGTTTTGCATGAGGGCGCTTTTGAAAGCGAAGACCATGAAAAAGCATGGTTGTTGCGGGTAGCCATTAACCAGTGTAAAGACTTGTTGAAGAGCTTTTTCCGAAAGCATGTGCATTCTTTAGAAGACGTAGACATAACAGCCTTTTCTGTAACAGATGAAGACGGAGAAGTATTAGACGCTGTTTTACAATTGCCCGAAAAATATAGGGATGTTATTTATTTACATTATTACGAGGGCTATACAGCAGTAGAGATTGCGGGGCTATTAAATAAAAAAGAAAACACCATTTACACATGGATGAAACGTGCACGCATGCAATTGAAAAGCGCACTAGGGGGTGATGTTTTTGGCGAATAGAATCAAATCGGCCTTTCAGGCTATTCACTTGGAAGAGTCCATCAAAAAGGCAACACTAGAGCAGCTGGCTGAAAAAATGGAAGCTGGCACAAAACCACGCCGTGCATTTTTGCCAAAGCGCATGGCAATGGCAGGTGCGCTGCTGGTTATGCTTTTTGGAGTGTTCTTCTACAACAGTTACTTCACCAAAGCCGCTTATATTGACATAGACATCAACCCTTCTTTTGCGGTAACGGTAAATAAGTTTAACCGTGTTATTGCAGTAGATGCGTATAATGCAGACGCCGAAGAACTATTATCTTCTTTAAACTTACAACATAAAAAGGTAGATGTTGCCATGGACGAAATTCTTGCAGCTACTGCAAGCACAGGGGCATTGCAACAAAGCGGGCTTGTTACAGTTACCATACAATCGGTATCTGCAAATGAAGAAGAGTTGCTCTTCGCCTTGCAAACGGAAATACCTATTTTGGTGGCGCACCACGGGGGTGC
>CAZWXJ010000126.1:0-3179 GCA_964637735.1 uncultured Oscillospiraceae bacterium
TATAATATTATAATACAGCGATGAGCAAAGGATGGATTATATGATTCAACTTGATGAAATGAGACTGCGTTTGATTTCCATGCAGTCGGCATTGAAAGAACTTGAATTGGCCATTGATTATGATGGGGCGCTTCGTGAAATTGAACAGCTTGATGAAAGCACGGCACGCGAGGGCTTTTGGGAAAACATCGAAGAAACACAGAAAGTCTTTACACGCTCCAAGCAACTCAAAGCCAAGGTCGAACGTTATGACGCGCTTCGTACTTTATATGAAGACACCTTCACCATGCTTGATATTTCTCGGGAGGAAAAAGACGAATCACATGCCGAAGAAATTATCAATATGGCCGAAAGTTTTTTCTCCCAATTGGATGAAATGAAGCTGTCAACGCTTTTGACGGGTGAATACGACGCGAAAAATGCAATTCTTACATTTCATGCAGGGGCTGGCGGCACTGAGGCGCAAGACTGGGCTGAAATGCTTTACCGGATGTACACACATTATGCGGCTGCACACGGGTTTAAAGTGCAAATAATTGACTATTTAGACGGCGATGAAGCAGGTTTGAAAAGTGCTTCTATTTTAATTGAAGGAGAAAACGCTTACGGTTTGCTACGTGGAGAGAATGGTGTACACCGCTTGGTACGTGTTTCACCTTTTGACTCTTCAGGAAGAAGGCATACGTCTTTTGCATCCTTAGAGGTTATGCCTGAGATTGATGACAGTATTGAAGTAAATATTCGTGAAGAAGATATTAAAATGGACGTTTACCGCGCAAGTGGGGCAGGGGGGCAACATGTTAACAAAACGTCCTCTGCTGTTCGCTTAACCCATATTCCAACAGGTGTTGTGGTAGCATCTCAGGCAGAGCGTAGTCAGTTTCAAAACAGAGACTTTGCCATGAAAATGCTGAAGGCAAAGCTCTTTCAAATTAAAGAGCGTGAACACTTAGAGCGTATTGAGGACATTAAGGGTGACCAAAAAGAAATTGCATGGGGCAGCCAAATTCGCAGCTATGTGTTTATGCCGTATACCATGGTGAAAGACCATAGAACAAACTACGAAACAGGAAATGTAGATGCCGTTATGGACGGAGATTTAGATGATTTTATTAATGCGTATTTGAAAATGGATTCAAAAGAAAAACTATAATGATTTATCAAATAAAAAAGCAGACATATTGTCTGCTTTTTTATTCTTCCATATTCTTTTGCAAACGAATGTCTTCGCCAAAAAAGTGTATTAATCTGCAACTTCCCAGCAAACGTGATGCAATTTTTTCGGTATAGCGTATTTTAATATCATGCTCTGCATTCAAGTTCGTCGTGTAAATGGTTGCCTTTTGCATAGCGATGCGAGAGTTCACAATGTTGTAAAGTTCAGAAACAATATAAGGAGAAAGAAATTCCGTGCCAAGGTCATCAAGCACGAGTAAATCAGAAGAGAGCATGGCAGGTAAAAGTTGTTCGCTTCGAGCGTTGAATTTTTCATATTCCATTTGTGAAAAAGCATTTTGTGCGCTGATATAAATAACATCAAAGCCCTTTTCTAAAACGGAATTGGCAATGGCAAGTGCAAGGTGTGTTTTGCCAAGCCCAGCAGTGCCCATAAACAGCAAATTGTCACTATTGGGTTTAAAATTCTCTGCATACTCTTTACAAAGCTCAAAAACAGCGCTCATGTGTGCTTTAGGCACTACGTTAAAATCGTTATCTTTTTCATTCGGGTAGTAATTTAATGAAAAAGTGTTGAAGGTAGAAAGCATTAAGGGTGAACGGTTGTTCATATCATCTCTGCGTATTTTCTTTACAAGTTCAAGGGTGCAGCTGCAAAGTATATTGTTTACATACCCAGTATCATTGCAAAGTGTGCAGTGAGGTTGTAATTCTAAATAATCAGCAGGGTAGCCAGCAACGGTTAAAAGTTCTTGCATGGTTGATTCTAATTCTAAAAGTTGTTCTTGCCCTTCGCCAGTTTGTGCCAATTGAACGCCCATTTTGGCAAATTGACGTTCAAGTTCTTGGTATAAAGGCAATTTATTTGCAATTTCTTCTTGCCTCTTTTTTTGCAAGCTAACACTATTCTGCCTGCGGGCAGACACAGTGTTCAATGCCAAGGAAAGATATTCTTCTTGCCGCATTATTTCTTTCCTCCGTTTTTCAATTTTGGTACTTTGTACATAGACTTTGCCACATAATCTGTATCAGTATGTTTTTTTGTTGAGGATGTTACAATATTTTGTGGTTCGTCTTTGATGTCTTTAATAGTACGAATATTTTGGCTATGCCATTTGCGCAATATACCGTTTAAATATTTAATGGTTTTGTTAGCGCCAACACGCAATGCGGCTTGTTCTATCATATCATCGTTATAGTTGAAATCTTCATACCAAGTGGCTATGCGGGCTCTTTCAGCAACTGTGAACTCATTTGCAGATAGACCTAACATGTCAGCGACTATGGTTTCACGCAAGCTTCGCTGCTCCATTA
Source organism: uncultured Oscillospiraceae bacterium (assembly GCA_964637735.1). GTDB lineage: Bacteria > Bacillota > Clostridia > Oscillospirales > Ruminococcaceae > CAZWXJ01. Next base: position 2,491 of record CAZWXJ010000126.1, read on the forward strand.
AAGTAAGGTAGCGCTCCGCTGCTTCACAGGTGGTAATACCTTCTTTTTGCCATGAAAGCAAACGGCGTTCAATGTAACGTATACTACGTTTTCCTTCTTGTACAAAATGAGAAATACCTGTCAAAATCAAATCAATTGGTAGTCCATCACTCAAGTGTAATGAAGCTAAAATTGTCATATCAGCGGGCGAAATTACTTCGCCTAATAAGTTTTGGCATTCTTCAAGCAAAATAGCAATATCAGGGTTTTTTTGTGAAGCGGCAACAACTTCACGCTGTGAAAGGCGAGGGGCTCTTTTTGCAACAGCAGGTGCAGTAGAAACGGCTGGACTTACTATTTCATCAGAAGATAATAAACCTGCACCAAGCCAAAAAATAAGTGCAGTTTCCACTTCCTGTGCAGAAAGACCTAAAGCCGATGCGATTTTTTCTGCATCAACTGTTTTGTTTTTTACAATATAAAGAGCAGTGCGTACAGCTCCCTCAGTTGCTTGTGTCAATCTGTTCAGCACAAGTACTGGTAACTCTACGCACTCACCAAGGTTTGTGTTTAATTTATACCCCATTGCAATGCCTCACCGCAGGTTTATTTTAATTTTGTTGAGCCCTCAGCTTGTTTCGCTTTGTTTTTTTCTTGGTACCAGTTTAAAATAAAAAGTGCAGTGCAAATACATGCAGCACTAGAAATAT
>CAZWXJ010000127.1:0-2756 GCA_964637735.1 uncultured Oscillospiraceae bacterium
GCAGGGCTTTTGGCTGGCACAACCATGACGGGCTTTGTACTTGCTGTTATGATGTCTAACTCTGGCGGCGCATGGGACAATGCGAAAAAACACATTGAGGCAACCCCAGGTGGTAAAGGTAGTGAAGAACATAAAGCCGCTGTTGTTGGTGACACAGTCGGCGACCCCTTCAAAGATACATCTGGCCCTGCTATTAACATCTTAATTAAATTGGTGTCAATGGTAGCTATTGTATTTGCAGGCGTTATTGTTAAATTCTCTATTTTCTAAATAATATACATCAAATAAAAAGAGCAGCGGTTGCTGCTCTTTTTATTTTTATGTAGATAGAACTAAAAAATATCTACTTTCATCACTTTTTTTTGACCGAAAATTGATAGAATATCTTGACGTTCATAAATGTTTCAAAGAATGAAATTTATTTGCAACAGTTTGAAAAAGACGAAATTGCGAAGTTCATTTGAAATAGCTGAAAGTTATATAAAATTCTTGACGCGCATACAAAGAATGAGTATAATAATTAAGTATTTACATTTGAATAACATGTGGGGGTATAGCTCAGCTGGGAGAGCGCTTGAATGGCATTCAAGAGGTCAGCGGTTCGATCCCGCTTATCTCCACCAACGCAATAAGCTCAACTCGTCTTTTTTCAAAGGCAAGTTGAGCTTGTTTTTTTTAAGGGATGAAGATAAATAAAGGGATAAAAGGAGAAGGCACATGAAAGTAGGCGTTGGATTTAGCGACAACCCCAATAGCAGAGTAGCCGGTAAAGAGGCAGCTCAAACAGCACTTTCAAAAGCAGGCAGAGAAGACACATGCGACATTACATTGCTTTTCTGCACAGCAAGGCATGACCAAGAGCTGTTACGTGCGGGTGTTACAGAAATTGTTGGCAATTCCCATTGTGTTTACGGCGGTGGTGCCGCAGGTGTTATAACGAATGACGCTTTTGGTTATGCAGGCGACCAAGTTGGCATTGCGTGTATTTGGCTTGAGGATAGCTCTTGCACAATTTTAACAGAAGAAAATTTGCACGAAAGTGAAATAGAAACAGGTGAGCGCCTTGGTAAGCGTCTTGCAGAGCTTGGGACAACGAAAGCATCACCAGTTATGCTGTTTTACGACGCACTTGACTGGACGAAAGGCCCGTTACGTTTGTTGATGGCAACATGGCTTTTAGAGGGAATTGAGAAGGGGCTGGGCTTTCTACCTGACTTAACAGGCGCTGGCATGCAGGGAGACCATGTATGTACCCCTACACAGCAATTTGTTGGAGATAAGATGCAAGACCATACCGCCTTTGCAATGGCGTTTTCAGATGATATTCGCATTGATAGCGTTATTATGCACGGGTGTCATCCTGCATCTCCGTATTATACGGTAACCAAAGCAGAAGGTTCTACCATTTTAGAAATCAACAATGAGCCTGCAATTCCTTTCATTAATAAACTACTAAGCCCTGAGCTTACACCTGAAGAATACCCTTTCTTTTTACTGTTTGGCATAAACCACGGAGACCGCTGGGCAGAATATGATGAAAACAACTATGCAAGCAGGCTATGCCTTGGCATTGATAAAGAACGCAATGGCATTGTAATGTTTGAGCCCGACATGGTGGAAGGCACAGAATTTCAAATCATGTTCCGTTCACTTGGGCTTGATTATATGAAGCCCAAACTAGACAGTATTTTTGAAAAAATTGAAGACAGAGAGCCTTTGTTTGCCATGTACATTGACTGTGCTGGGCGCTGCGCTGGTTACGGTGGTGTAGACATTGAAGATGCTTATGTTATTCAAGAAGCCGTTGGGCAAGATATTCCGTTATTAGGCTTGTATACAGGGGTTGAAATTGCCCCTATTGGTGGCAAACCTCGCGGGCTTGACTGGACAGGCGTATTCTGCATATTTTCAAAAAGCAAAAGTGGTGCAGTGGAAGAAAAAATAAAAACCAATGTTACCGAATGGGGAAACAAACCCAAAGAAGACTGTGAAACAGAAGAGGTGACAGTGGACGCATTAGAACATCTTTGTGAGCGTGATACTGCTAAAATTTTATCTCTTGATACACAATCAATTGCTATACGCCAGGAACTTGAGCAAAAAAGGCGAGGGTTTAAATTGCTAGCAGAACTTGCTGTATCTCTGCGGCAAGGAGACAGTGATGAAGATAACTTTTTATATGTTACACAGCGCATTAACGCAGCATTAAATATGCAAAAAACAGTTGTGCTTGTGCCAGATGGCACAGGAAACTTTATGCCACTTGTTTTACAAGGGTATAGTGCTGATGAATTTGAAAGTTTAAAAGGGAAAACAATAAAAGTAGACGATGCTTTTCTTGACCCTGAAGAAGCTGTTATTGTGACAGGGGAAGATGAAGAAATATTTAAAGAGTTGCGTGTTGCTTTGAAATTGCCATATTTTGTTTCTTCACCCATTGTGGTGCAAGGTAAAGTGGCAGCCATTTTAATTACAGGGCGTAACGTAGAAATGCCCCCATTTATGTCTCGGTTAGGGCATACAGCTGCAGAAACAGTACAAGCCATTTGTACATTGCTTGCTTCGGTACTAGTTTACCAACAGCTTGATGATGCGAATAAGCGTGCAGAAACCGATGTGCTAACAGGGTTATATAACCGTGGTGCACTAGAAGACAAAGCCAGCGAACTTTTACAACAAGACTTACCTTATGGAAGCCATTTTGCTTTTATCATGATAGATTTTGACTATTTCAAACAAGTAAATGATAATTATGG
>CAZWXJ010000127.1:2766-3167 GCA_964637735.1 uncultured Oscillospiraceae bacterium
CGATATTGCCTTAAAGGCACTTTCATCAACACTACAAGAAAGTTTCCGCTCTACAGATGTAGTTGCCCGTTTGGGCGGTGATGAGTTTGCGGTATTCTGTAAACTGGCAAGTGGTGACGCTAGCCAAATTACCAACAAAATTACACAGCTGATGGAAAACTGGAGCAAAACACCATTGAAACAAGAGAATGGTCAACCATTTTTTGCCACTATCAGTGTTGGTATTTCAGTTGCACCGAAAGACGAAACCACCTATGAAGGGTTGCTTCATAAAGCAGACCTTGCACTCTATAAATCAAAAGAGTTAGGCCGTAACAGATATACAGTATATGATGCAGCTACTATGTGATTAATATACGGGCAGGGTATATTAATATAAAAACCGAGTCTCTTTTAATGGA
>CAZWXJ010000128.1:0-3111 GCA_964637735.1 uncultured Oscillospiraceae bacterium
CTCAATATAATAATGCCAGTTAAAATGCCCCAGTGCTGTTTGCACTGGGGCATTTTTATAATATAATTCGAAAATTTTAAAAAACAGTGGAAATGCAATTTCTCATAAAGAAAGAGTTGAAAAACCACGGATACAAGCTTTTCGGCTCACCGTAAATTATTCCCACTCAATGGTTGCGGGTGGTTTTGTGGTAATATCATACACGATGCGGTTTACGTGGGGTACTTCATTTACAATGCGGTTTGAGATTTTCTCAAGCACGTCGTAAGGAATTTTTGCCCAGTCGCTTGTCATGCCGTCAGTAGAGTGCACAGCACGAATGGCCACGCAGTGGGAATAGGTGCGCTCATCACCCATCACCCCTACACTTTGCACGTTGGGTAATAGTGCAAAATATTGCCAGATGGATTTATCAAGCCCAGCGTTTGCAATTTCTTCACGCACAATGGCATCTGCTTCTCGAATGATGAAAAGTTTGTCTTCATTTACTTCGCCAAGGCAACGAATGGCAAGCCCTGGGCCCGGGAATGGTTGACGATTTACAACATAAGCTGGCAGCCCCATTGCTGTGCCAATGGCACGCACTTCGTCTTTGAACAAAAGGCGTAGTGGCTCAATGAGTTCAAACTGCACATCATCTGGCAGACCGCCCACATTATGATGGCTTTTAATAACAGCAGCTTCATCTGTACCGCTTTCAATTACGTCTGGGTAAATGGTACCTTGTAGCAGGAAGTCCATTTTTCCAAGCTTTGCAGCTTCGCCATCAAACACACGAATAAATTCATTGCCGATGATTTTGCGTTTTTGCTCTGGGTCAATAACGCCTTTCAGCTTGCCAAGAAAACGGTCCGCCGCATTGACACGAATGACATTCATAGAGAATTCGTCTGCCAAGGTTTGCATTACTTGGTCACCTTCGTTTTTGCGCATGCAACCAGTGTCTACAAAAATGCAGGTGAGTCTATCTCCGATAGCACGGTGCACCATAACTGCCGCAACGGTGGAATCTACCCCACCTGAGAGGGCGCAGAGTACCTTTTTATCTTCACCAACAAGCTGGCGAATTTTTTCAATTTCGGTTTCGATATAGTTTTCGGTTGTCCAGTCTCCTGCGCATCCGCATACTTCATATAGAAAGTCATGAATGAATTTTTTACCGAATGGGGTGTGCTCTACTTCAGGATGAAATTGCACGCCGTATATTTTTTTGCCCGCATTTTCCATAGCGGCAACAGGGCAAGTTTCTGTTTTGGCAGTAATGTCAAACCCTTCTGGCGGGGTATTAATTTGTACACCATGGCTCATCCATGCAATTTCATCACTTGTAACAGAAGGAAGCAAGCCTTCGCCTTGTACGTCAATTTTCACCTTGCCATACTCACGAAGTTCAGCACGAGAGACATCTCCGCCCATTAAATAAGCAATGAGTTGCGCACCGTAGCAAATGCCCAAAATAGGAATGTCTAGTTCAAATATTTCTTTTTGTATAGACGGTGCACCATCTTCAAAAACGCTGGCAGGCCCACCCGTAAAAATGATACCTTTCGGGTTTTTCTCTTTCACAGCATCAAGCGCTTTTGAAAAGGGAACAATTTCGCAATATACATTGTTTTCACGTACACGGCGGGCAATTAGCTGGTTATACTGTCCACCAAAATCTACAACCATTATCAATTCGTGCGTCATACTTATTCGCTTCCTCCAATACAGATTCTTCATTCTATTATTTTACCGAAAAATGACACAATAGTAAAGCATTTCTGTTATTCCTTTTGCGTTCACGCTTTACACATTACCCCAATATACCACTGCTTCATTTGGCATGGTTACTATGTCATTAATTTGGTATGTGTCAAACAACTCTTCCAGTTCTTTTACGAAAGGTGCATATGCCGCTTCTTGCGGTTTTGGCGCATAAGAACTTGACAAACTTCTACCGACAAACGCTTCTTTGCCATGGTAAACAAATGGGTTATCAAATACTTCATATTGACAGATGCCGTCTTTAAAAAAGTGCTTGACGAGAGTTGTGTCCACCTTGTCAAACCCGCCAGAAAAGCCTTTGAAATTGGGGCAATATGTTTTGAAAATGCTCTCTTGCGTTTGCACCAGTTTACTGTTTAAGTCACGTACATTCCAAACCAAGACCACTTTGCCATTTGGCTTTAAAATGCGGTTGCATTCTGTTGCAAACTGCGTACTGTCAAACCAATGAAAGGCTTGCGCAGCGGTAACAAAATCAATGCTTTTTTCAGGCAAGCTTGTGTGCTCTGCGGTGGCATTTACAATTTGGGCTTTTGCGTAGGGTGCAACTTCTTTGCTTAGTTTTGCAAGCATGTCTTTATTAAATTCTACACAGGCAACGGTACTCCCCTGTTCCAGCAATAATTTGCTAAACTTTCCTGTACCTGCGCCTATATCTGCAATGGTACTATGTTCGGTAAAGCCCACTGTTTCATATAAATAGGTTATTAAGCTGGCAGGGTAACTTGGGCGATACTTTTCATAAATATTTGCCATACCGTCAAATTTATGCTGGTTCATATGCGTTCCCCTTCATTTGGTAATAAAAAAAGATGGTACCATTCAGTACCACCTTTTTATTTAAAATTAACCGTTGATTTTTGTTACAACGCCTGAGCCTACTGTACGGCCGCCTTCGCGAATAGCGAAACGAAGACCTTCTTCAATAGCAATTGGAGTGATGAGTTCAACGTTCATTTCAACGTTGTCTCCAGGCATGCACATTTCAACGCCTGCTGGCAATTCTACAACGCCAGTAACGTCAGTTGTTCTGAAATAGAATTGTGGGCGATAGTTATTGAAGAAAGGAGTGTGACGACCGCCTTCATCTTTTTTCAGTACGTATACTTGGCCAGAGAATTTTGTGTGTGGGTTGATTGAACCTGGTTTAGCAATAACTTGACCACGTTCAATGTCTTCACGGGCAACACCACGAAGAAGTGCGCCAACGTTGTCTCCAGCTTGTGCAAAGTCAAGCAATTTGCGGAACATTTCAAGACCAGTAACAGTTGTTTTTGTTCTTTCGTCTTGTAAACCAACAATTTCAACTTCTTCGCCAACGTTGATAGTACCACGGTCAACACG
>CAZWXJ010000129.1:0-3080 GCA_964637735.1 uncultured Oscillospiraceae bacterium
TTGTGCTTTGGCAAAGCATTGCGAGCATGCGCAAAGAATGGTATATTGGTAGTGACATGAAGCGTGGAAAGTGATGCTTCTTACGAAATAAAGGGGAGAGGACATGGTGGGAAATATAAGCAATACAAAAGAGAAGAGAATTTCACCAGATGAATATTCTTTGAAAGCTTCGTCTTTTTCTGATTTGAAAATATCACTCGAAACGCATTTTATCAAAATGGGATCTTCATCAACCAGTGCTTTTAAAGAAAATGAAACAGAAGTAGTTACATATACTGTAATGAAAATGAAAGGTAAAGCAGGAGTGGGGTTGTATATAGTTGAAGCAAAAAGCGAAGATTTTTCTGTATATGAAATAAAAAGAACGGTAAAAGAAATAAGAAATACAGGAAGAGGAGAATGGCAGGCGATACTTTTTTGCTTTAATGAAATACCACAAGAAGTACAAGACTTTATGCTTGAAAAATGGGAGTTTTCAAAGGTGAATTATATATCACGAACACCTGTTATTGAAATTCCTATATTTGTTGACATGAAACAAAAGAGGGCATATATTCCCAATATGAAAAAGCGAAAATATATAGTTTCATATAAGCCATATTTAAAAAGAACGTTGGAACTTTTATCCCCATTTTTACAAAGCACAGCAGACACATAAATTTGTCAAAGGCTTGAAAGGGTCGTTGGTGAATAGATGTGCATGTTCTGTTTTATAAAAGCGAAACACAATTTGTGTTTCGCTTTTTTGTATGCTTTTACTTGCGTGCATATTTTTGGTAGAATATAAAGTAGTATGTAAATATTCAATAAACGTTCACACTTGCGTGTTACAATAACAAAAATTTATATTATTTACATATATATGTAGTGATAAGGGGTTGCTTGTTGTATGAAGAATGCAAAAAAATGGGTGCCAATTGGCATAGGTGTCCTCATAGTGGCGGTGTTAGCAGTGCTTTTGTTGCGCCCAGGGCGCACAGCACAAGTGACAGACTATGTGGTTACCATTTCAAATAGGGCAACGGCATCTCTCAAACAAGTTACCATTGAAAATGATAAGGGCACCTATTCTTTGGTGCAAGACGATGGCACTTTTGTTTGCCCTGAACTTGCTGATGTACCACTGGATGCTGCAAAAGTAGAGCTGCTTGTGCAATACAGCTGTGAAATACAGGCCGAAAAAACAATAAAAGGTATGTTTTTAGATTTGTCTGCCTATAGGTTAGACATGCCGCGCGGCACGGTTGAAATAGAATATATAGACGGAACGACCATTTCTATTGAAGTAGGCTTTGAAGACCCCGAAACAGGGGGATGCTACTTTAAACTAAAAGGAGATAATAAGGTTTACCTTGCCAGTGAAGACTCCTTTTTGTTTTTTATAAGCGGGAAGGACGCTTTGTTAAACTGGTATCTCTCTCCGTATGCGGAAGAGCAAGAAACCGCTACCGCTGATGAAATCTCTTTCACCAACGCAAACGGCACCGTAACGCTTACGCACCAGGCAGCCCCTTATGTTGATGGCTTTGGCAATGAACACCACTGGAAAATAACCAGCGAAGAAGACTTGTATGCAGATGATGAATGGGTAGACAGTTTGTTTGCTACCGCCATGCGCATAAAAGCAAACGGGGTGTACGCATACAGCGCCACCACGCAGAATTTGCAAGATTGCGGTGTTACTGAAAGCAGCCCAACGCTTGTAGTTACTTACAATGGAGAAGAAAGCACCCTTGTCATCGGGAGCAAAACGGAAAATGGGTATTATGTATATAAAAAAGAAGCCAACATCATATACACCATGGCAGAGATATATTACACGTTTGAAGACGCAAACCTATACACAGTAGCTACACGGTATATTATGGCGCCCCCAATAGAGGACGTTGCCTCTATTACCGTGCGTGGTAAAGAGGATGATGCCTATTACATGATTGATATACAAGATGAAGGGACAGGCTTAATTGAAGGACAACGGCTGTCAGAACGTACCTTTTCTACCGTATACCAGCTAATATGTTCATTAAAAGGGGAATATATATTAGATGAACCGCTTGTGCAAGGAGAACTCTCTGATGTGCAGATTATTATTACTTATAAAAACGGGGAGCAACAAATTGTTTCCTTGGTTTCTTATGATGATAACCGATATGGTATTTATATCAACCAAGAAGCGCATTATTTGGTACGCAAAGCATATGCCGAGAAGGTATTTCGTACGCTTAAACAAATTTCAGACGGGCAAGTGATTGACCCAACGTGGTAACATAGCAAGAGAATATAAACACAAAGGGGGTTGAGCAGTTGTATTTAAAGGTAAACACAGCAGGTATGGCGGTAAACGCAGTGTGGATTAGCGTAGCAGTTTCTTTTCTTTCGGCTGCTTTGCTGAATTTGTCATACGGGGTAGCTTTTTTGTTATTTCTGGTTTTATTTGCCCTATTGTGGGGCTGTATGTTGCTACGCAAGCAAAAGTATAAAATTAAAATAGAAAACGGATATCTTTCGGTGCGCAGAGGGATTTTGTTTGTCCACTTTTATGAATATGCGCTACGGCATATAGTTGCAATCAATATCTTCCAAACACCACTGCACAAACTGGGCAAAAGCAGTATTACTTTTGTTAGAACATCAGGCGGGACGCTTTTTCTAGATGGGCTTTGCAAAGAAGATGCCCTTTTGCTGGAAGAAACTGTGAAAAAGCAAAAAGGAATATAACGATGAAGAAATGGAAACTACACCCAGGTTATGTTTTTCGTTATGTAAAATATGGGCTTGTTTTATGTGCGGTGCCCATTGTGCAAGCCGTATTACAGTGGAGCTGGGATGCTTTACAAACAGCAATTATTCAAAATGCCATTATTTTGGTTGCCGTTTTTGTAGTGGGGCTGCTTATTTGGGCGTTTACCTCTATTGAACTATTTGAAGAAGGCGTAACCATACAAACGGGGGTGCTTATTCGCCACCGCAAAACCTTTTTGAAAGAGAATATTACGGCAGTTGTGGTTGACAGGCCGATGCGATATAGACTCACAGGGGGCAGTAAGGTATCTCTCTATTTTAAAACGGCAGCATACCCC
>CAZWXJ010000130.1:0-2993 GCA_964637735.1 uncultured Oscillospiraceae bacterium
GCCCAGCACAATTAACGCATATGGAATTACATTTTCTGGTGTGCCAAGCAGTTTTGCAAACTGTTTTATGCGTGGTGTATGGTAAACCGCACACCAGCAACTGCCAATACCCATTGCTTTTGCAGCTATTAAAATATTCTGGGTAGAAGCCGCACAGTCTTCCATAAAAAAGTCTTGTATGGTTTTATCAGGCTCAGCGCAAACCATCATGGCAAGAGGTGCATCTGCGGCAAATTTTGCATACGGGTGTATGGCAGGTATTTGTGCAAGTACATCTTTATCATCAATAATCATTAAACTGCGTGGGTCACGGTTCATAGATGTAGGTGCATAAAAACATGCCTTTATTAGTTTCTCTATTTTTTCTTTTTCAATAGGTGCATCTGTGTAGCTACGCACACTTCGCCTACCAATAATATATTCTTCAACAAAATCCATATTGTCTCCTTTATTACATCATCTGTACAGAATATTCACATGTTGCTATTTTACCATATTTGTATAATACAATACAAATAGCACAAACATTTCACATAATAAAAAGTAGGCAGATAAAATCTGCCTACTTTTTAATGATTAATATCCGTTTTGCTCTTGCCCTTCATAAAGCTTTATGGCAGAGCTAGTTCCCAGTCTATCTGCACCTAGTGCAATGAATTGCTCCATATCTTCCACACTGCGAATGCCGCCTGCAGCTTTTATGCTTGCACGACCTTGTAGTGTACGTGCAAACAGTGCAATGTCTGCAAAGGTGGCACCACCGCTTGAAAACCCAGTTGAGGTTTTAATATAGTCTGCCCCTGCATTTGCCACAAGTTCACACATGGTCTCTTTTTCACCATCTGTAAGTAAACAAGCTTCAATAATTACTTTTAAAACATGGTCACCTATTGCTTGTTTAATCTGGCGAATTTCATCTTCCACATATTCCAGTTCGCCATTTTTCAGCCGCCCAATGTTAATAACCATGTCAATTTCCGTTGCACCATTTGCAAGTGCATCTTTTGCTTCTAACACTTTTATTTCGGTGGTGTTTGCCCCTAAAGGAAAGCCTATAACCGTACAAACAGGTATTGCACCTTGCATATATACTACCGCTTGTTTTATATAGGTAGGGTTAATGCAAATGCTTGCGGTTTTATACAGCATTGCTTCATCACAAATACGCTTTACATCTTCCCATGTAGCTTCGGGTTTTAATAAGGTATGGTCTACTTTTGAAAGCACTTCTGCCTTAGTCAAAAAAACAACTCCTTCTTACAAGTCTATTTCATTCAAGCCTGCAAGTGCCAAAATGTATATTTTCAAAGAATTCATCAATGTTTCTACTGACTCACCTTCATCAGCGCCATGTGCACCGCCAATAAAGTCAGGCGTTTCTGCCCCAGGGTAGCCGATGCCGTAGCTAACTGCATATGGGAAGTGCCGTGCATACGTACCGCCCCCCATTAAAAATGGTGTTGCTTCTTGGTTCATCACTTCGTTGTACGTGTCAACCAAGCATTGAATAGCAGGTGTTTTCGGGTCAATGTAGAATGGATCACTTGATAAGCTCGTTGTTATTTTTCCGCCAACTTCTTTCAGTTGTGCTTCTAAAATGCCTGTAATTTCATCTCCGCTGGTAGAAGTTGGGTAACGCACGTTGATGTCTTGCATAAATACATCATCTTCTTTTTTAATAATGCCACCAATGCAAGTCAGTGGGTCAAACAACCCATCATCTGAATCAATGCCTAAAGTAGAGCCATCTGTAGATCCATACACCTTTTTCAAAATTTCAAAATAAGGTTTTTCTTGCTCTGTCAATAGGTTGTTTGCATCTAAGTAAAATACAATGCGACCAATCGCGTTGATTGTATTTTTAGGGCTTGCAGCATGCCCGCCAATACCTTCGGCAGCAATACGCACCAAACCTGCACCTTCTTGTGAAACCGTAACGCCTTCTGCACTTGGCAGTGTAGCAGCATCTGCTTTTACAATGGCATATGCCCTGTCAGGCACTACATTAGAGGCAACCCCGCCGACAAAATCAATCACATTGCCACCTTTGATAGCACCAGAATAAAGCTGTGCCTGGTAAAGCCCTTTTTCACCATTACATACTGGGAATGTACCATCTGGTGAAAACGCAAAGGCAGGGGCTTCATAATTTTCTAAGTAATATTTTACGTCGTCCATGCCTGTTTCTTCATTGGTGCCAAGAAGCACACGGAAGCCATAACGTAAGCCGCCATATTCTTTAAAGAATTTCGCAACATACAAGGCAAGAACGCTAGGTCCCTTGTCGTCTCCTACACCACGGGCAATGAGCCAACCATCTTTTTCACGCATAACAAATGGGTCACCCGTCCAGCCGTTGCCTTCTGGCACAACGTCAAGGTGGGTAATGCTAGCAATGTGTTTGTCCTCTGCACCTTTTAGCTCTGCCCAGCCAATGTAGTTTTCGCAGTTGCGGGTTTCAAAACCCATTTCATCAGCCATTTTCAAGGCTTCATCAAGGGCAGCTTTCGGGCCTTTCCCAAAAGGTGCACCTTCTTCCGCAGGGCCTTGTACGCTTGGTATATTCACAAGTCTGCGAATATCTTCAATAATATTGCGTTCATTTTCTTTCACAAACGCATCAACTTTTGCAACAAATGCTGCATCTTTCATAACATAGCACCCCTTCACAAAATTTATTTTTTGGTGAAGTTAGTATACCATAACCATATAAAAAAAGCGATGCTATTCCCTTGTGTTTTGTATATAACGCATTTGTTTTTACCCATGCTTTCTTATATAATAAAATAGCACTTGCTTTAAGCAACCTATTTATATATATAAAATAACACAGGAGTTCCCTATGGAAAATGATCGTCGTTCTATTTCAGCAAGAGACATTGCCATCGTTGGCGCTTTGCTAGCAGTGGTTTGCCTGTTTCTTGTTTGGAATAATAAAACAAAAAAAACGGGCACTATTGCAACCGTTACCATTATTGGGCAAGACACCATGT
>CAZWXJ010000131.1:0-2971 GCA_964637735.1 uncultured Oscillospiraceae bacterium
ATATAAAAAACAGGGAATGCTTTTCAAAAGGCTTTCTCTGTTTTCACCTGCATGTTATAATGATGGGCGATTGTTATTTTGAAGGGAGAGGACTTTTGTTTCATGGAGATTCTTATGTATTTGCTGTTCTTTTCTCTTTTAACTGTAATGCGTGCTACGATGGACTCTACGACTTCTACGCCCACATTAGGGTTGCCTGCTGTGAAACCAAATCATCCGCTTCGGTTACCTGCTGGGCTAGAAAGTGAACTATATGATGATGTAAGTGAAACGGTTGCCCGTTTGTTTAACAATATGCAACGCACCACCACGTATGAAGGTGCGCTTTCATTCTTACAACATGCTGTAAAACAAGGCTATATTACCCAGCCACATATTTTGTTGCGTGCGCTATATTTGTTAGAACGCAATCACCCTTCCTTCCTCACTGGCGCACAGTTACGTGAGTGGGCAGAATTGTGCAAAATTTCTCCTGCTGCTCTTTCTGATGCAAGAGATGTTGCCCGTCAAAAATATTTGTCACCAGAAGCCGTGCCATCCTATGCATTCCCTTTATTGCCCCCTGATATTGGCGATATTATTCCTGCAGGAGCTTCTATGCCTGCCAGTATCCCTGCAGAAGTTCCAGTGCCTGTTGCTATTCCTGTACATCTGCGTTACCTACCTGCTGAAATTGAGCAAGATCTTATTCTGCCAACCTTTTCAAAAAGGATTGTACAGTTATTAACAGAAATGCAAAAACCGAAAACACGTTATACCAGCCCAGGCGGCTACTTAACAGAAGCCTTTGACCACGGTGTGCCCATAACCTCTGAAGTGTTATTACGTGCTTTATACTTAATTGAACGCCAGCATGATGGCCCACTTTCGCCATCTGAGTTTGACCTATGGGCGCGCAGGTGCCGCATGGACCCTGCCGAATTGCAACATACGGTGTATGCTGCACGGCATAAGTACTTGCCTGATGTATACCCGCCCCTTTCTTTCAATTATGCAGACCAGTTAGAAGATGCTGCAAACCATGCAAGAGCACTAACTGCCCGTGAGCGCTTTCGTTTGGGCTACTTGCCACATACACTAGAAAATGACCTTGAGAACCCTGCATATGGCGAGGAAATTGTGAAATTGTTACATGATATGCAGACATATCGTGTACACAACCCTTCTGCCTTAGAGCACGCTGTTGAAAATGGCCTTGTGACCCGTGCAGATGTTTTGATTCGCCTGTTGTACCTCGTTGAACGCAGACGTTATTCCCCTTTTTCAACCATTGAACTTGATTTGTGGGCACGCAAGTGCCGCATAAACCCGAAAGGTGTATTTGCAGAGCGACAAAAAGCGATTGACCTATACCAAAAAGAGTTACAACTTGCACAGCTCAATCCAGCACCTCCGTTTGTACCTACCGTTTATGAAAGCCCCCCTTTAACTGAAGCACGAAACACGGTGGAACCTACCATAGAACAGCCACTTACAAAAGCGCCCCCTGAAGTACAGGCGCCTGTTGGGTTGCCTGTGCCTGCGCAACAAAACAAACTTCCAGAGAAAGAAAACGCACTTACATCTTTCATGCAAGCATTCGGTATGATGAGTGGGTCTCTTCTTGTGTTATATCTTGCTGTGGTCTCACCTCTTTTGTTTGCATTTTTTGCACCCCTTGCAGGGCTTCTCTATTTTTCAAAAGATCAACAACTTAATGCGCAAGAAGCACTGCCTGAAGCTGCCATTGATGTAGAGGTAGTAGATGTAACCGATGAAAAAGAACCGCCCACCAAAAAGCCTACCCCCGTAAAGCAACAAGTAAAACCTTTGCCTGATATTCCCACGCATTTGATACCGCCCTTTTTCAATCAACTTTCTGAAGCGGACATGCTACGCACTGCGGCAAGTTATGGCGTACTTTCAGATGTGGCACTGCGGGAAGCGTTGCCTTATGCGCAAGAATATGAAATACCGTTTACCTATACAGCGCATGCGCCGCTGCCTGTGCAGGCATATTTCATGCCGCCTGCTTTGCGTCATCCTGTCGGTGGGGAAGTTTTGTACGCAAACGAACGACGGGTTTACCAAATTGGTGGTGCATTAAAGCAAAAAATGCTTGAACTCTATATTAGTGAAACGTCTCTTCCTACGTTTACCAGCAACCCGCTTTTTTATGACATTTGCAAACAATTTATGAAGCAAGAAGCCGTACTGCTATTGCAGGGGCACAAGTATGAATGGGTGCAACAAACCCTATGGGGTACTGAAGAGAACTATTCCGCCGAAAAGCAAGCAACAGCCATGGCTACTGCGCTCACTGCTCAACAAGTTACCTACTTGCTACAAGAGACGTTGCAAATTGCCGAAAACATGCTGCGTTTGTATAAGCATACACCTGATGTTGAAAGCAACTTGTTTACGCTGCATGTATACACTGGCAGTTTTGTTTGCTTTTTTGCTGATTTATTTACCCCCGCCATTTTGCTAGGAGAAGATTTTTTAAAGCCCTTTGTGAAACACCTTTTTAAAGAGGCCGCCTTTTTACCTAATAATGCTGAACACTACACAGACTTATTTGTAGAGGCTTATAACACTTTTGTAGCATCACTACAATTTTTCACCGATAAAATGGACTACCCAGAACTTGTATTGTATGGGTATGCAAAAATGCTTTTAGACCTTATTGGGTTTTCGCATACTGGGAAAGACCATGCGCTGTCTGTAATGAATTTTACGTTGGACATTTTAAATACTTGCGACGTTTCTTTGCGTATGAAAAACGAGGAGCTGCCTGCATAATTTCCTTCTGTTTCATAATTTTGTATTGTGTTATAATGATGATAATATATATAACAAACGAAAAAAGGAACGAACATATGCCAAACTACCCTGCCAACCAAAATAATAATAACAACGACTTTGACATTCGGAAACTGCTGAGCTGGATTGCCATTTCTTTGTTCTTTGCGCCGTCTATTACGCCTTTTGT
>CAZWXJ010000132.1:0-2950 GCA_964637735.1 uncultured Oscillospiraceae bacterium
CCCTTGTACCCATGATGTCTGCCACAGTATTGAAAGACAACAAAGAACGTGAAAACAAGTTTTTCACCCGCTTGGTTAAACTATATGAAAAAGGCTTAAGGTGGGTGCTCACCCATAAAGCAGTTTCGCTAGCTGTTGTAATTGGTATATTTGCTTATAGCGTATATGCCACTACGCAAATGGGTACGGCATTTCTACCCGAAATGAGCTCACCACAAATGTCTATGTCTATCACCATTGAAGAAGGCGCTTCTCAGGCAGAAATTGTAGAGCAAATTGATGCAGTATTAGACAGAATTTCTGGAATTGAAGACATTGAGACCATAGGCGCTATGCAGGACGGTGAAAAAGACCTTACCATTGATGTATATATATTATTAAAAGAAGAAGGCCGCGCTTACAGCAACCAGGAAATTAGTGCACAAATTACAGACTTAACGAGCGACTTACCCGTTGAAATAGAAATAACAGAAAGCACAATGGATATTTCAGCAATTGCGGGTAGCGGTATACAAGTAGAAATTCATGGGAATGATTTAGACAACTTGCAACAAATTGCGAAAGAAATATCTGAAATTGTTGAAACGACCGACGGAGCTGTTAATATTGAATATGCTTCAGGAGAAACCTCAACAGAAACTAGAATTGTTGTAGACAAAGACAAAGCAATGGAGTACGGGCTTACCGTTGCACAAGTTTACCAAAAAGTAAATGCGTTGATTGCAGACGGAAAAACAGCAAGCACCGTTACCATTAGCGATAAAGACTACCCAGTCATCGTTTATAATTCCACCCGAGACGGCATTACAAGGGCAAACCTTGCAGACATTACCTTTGAAGTTACCAATAGTGACAGAGAAGAAGTTACCATTTCCCTCGGAGACATTGCCACGATTCAAGAGGTAGATGGTATGCAATCTATACGTCGTACCAAACCAAGTGCGCTATGTAACCGTTACCGCAGAAATTGCAGAAGAGTATAACATAGGCCTTGTAAGCAGAGATTTAGAAGCAGCATTGGCAGATTACGAACTGCCAGCGGGTTATACACTTCACTTTGAAGGGGAAAACAAAACCATTAATGATGCACTGAGAGACCTCGTTTTGATGATTCTATTGGCTATTGTGTTTATCTATTTAATAATGGTAGCGCAATTCCAGTCATTGTTGTCTCCATTCATTGTTATGTTCACCTTGCCACTTGCATTTACAGGTGGGTTACTTGGCTTGTTAGCCACAGGTTCTACACTAAGTGTTATCAGCATGTTAGGGTTCTTAGTGCTGGCGGGTGTTATTGTAAATAATGGTATTGTGTTTGTGGACTATGCAAATCAGCTTATGCTTTCGGGTATGAACAAACGTGAAGCGCTTATTCAAACGGGTGTAACACGCATTAAGCCTATACTGATGACTACCTTAACAACAGTTCTCGGCTTATCTACACTGGCATTAGGTTTGGGTGCAGGTGCAGAAATGCTGCAACCAATGGGCATAGTAGTAGTATGCGGGCTTTCTTACGCAACATTAATGACATTGTTTGTTGTTCCTATTCTTTATGAAATCTTCCAAAGAAGAGAGTTAAAGCCTATTGAGGAGGAACAAGAATAATGGAAAAATTTGCCGGAAAAGAGAAAGATATTTTACAAGCAACAATTAAAATGTTAAAGCAAGGCGTTTTACCTAATGAGCTAAAAGTGGCGGACATAGCCGAAAAGGCTGGTATAGGTAAGGGTACCATATATGAATATTTTTCAACCAAGGAAGATATTATAAAAAGCGCACTTGAATACATGATAATAAATATTATTTTAAAAATAAAAGAAGTATTGCATGAAGAAGGTGACTTGAAGACAGTGTTTTGCAACATGCTATTGTTAATTGAAACCTATTTTGAAAATGGCTGGTTTGCAGTGAATTTATTTACAATAAGTGTGCCTGCCGAAAGCTGGGGAAGCTTCTTTTCAAAATGCAAATATACAACGGAAGACAAAATTTTGAAAATCGAAGAAGAAATTATGACTATTTACGAGCGGGCACAGCTTGAATACAAAGTAAGTAATATTTTATCACTGCAGTATGTGCGCATGGCACTGTTTGGAACAATCAAAGGGTATATTGGCGAATGCCATATGCAAGACGATTTTGATAAAAGGAACAATAAAATACTGCGTGAAAGTGCATTTGACATGTTCATAGCAACGTTGTGTGTATAAAAAATATCATCATAAAACCCATATTTGAGTAACCTCTCAAATATGGGTTTTATGCAACAAAAGTGTTTCAAATAGCAAAATATATTTGTGCTTTATAAAAAAAGTGGTATAATTCTTTTGTTATGCATATTCATTCTTGTTTATAATAATGGGGTGCAAAATGAAGTATAAAAACTTTTTGTTTGATTTAGACGGCACATTAAGTGACCCGCAAGTTGGCATTATTACTTGCATGCAATATGCACTTTCTCATTTTGGAATACAAGAAGAATATAGCAATTTGTTAAAATACATCGGTCCACCTTTGGCATCAACCTTTGCTGATTATTTACCAGCAGAAAAAGTAGATGAAGCAGTTATGAAATACCGTGAACGCTTTAGCACACAAGGTATATATGAAAATGAATTGTATGCAGGTGTAGAAGACTTGTTGCAAGAAATTACTAAGAATAATGGAAGAGTTTTTCTAGCAACATCAAAACCTGAAGAGTATGCCGTTGAAATTATAAAGCATTTTGGGTTGTATCAATATTTTGCAGGCATTGCAGGTTCTTCTATGAACAACATGCATGAAACAAAAGCTGATGTAATAAATAAAGTAATAATAAAAAACAAGCTACAAAAAGCTGAAAGCATAATGATAGGTGACAGAGAGCATGATTTAATTGGTGCGAAACAAATGGAACTTGATGCAGTTGGCGTTTTGTACGGCTTTGGAAATAAAGAGGAATTAGAGA
>CAZWXJ010000133.1:0-694 GCA_964637735.1 uncultured Oscillospiraceae bacterium
CCAGGTAGCGAAGTGCTCTTCAAAACAACCATGTATGACTTTATTGAAATACACCAAGACATTGCACGGTATGAAAATATACCAGGCATTGTTCACGTGAACGACATTGTAAATGACAATAACACCGCCTATGCCATTAAAGAATATGTGCGTAGCAAAACATTGGTAGAATATTTAAACAATGTTGGTTATTTAGACTTTAACCAAGCATTGAACTTGCTCATGCCCGTTTTTCGTGCAGTTGAACTAATGCATGAGCAAAATATCATACATCGTGGCATTTCCCCAGAAAATATCATGGTAGAAAAAAACGGGAAAACACGCCTAAATGGCTTTGCCACACAGTCACTTCGCACAAAGGGAAGTGAGTTGAAAAGCATGCTGTATGGCGGGTATTCTGCACCTGAGCAATATGACACTGTAGCTTTTCAAGATGCGTTCACAGACGTATATGGCTTAGCGGCAGTTATGTATACCTGCATTACAGGAGATGTTCCCCCCAATGCGCAAGAACGCAAAAGCGGAGATACACTCTCTTTTAACAAACAGTCAGGGGCTATTAGCCCAAGGCAAGCCAAAATTTTGTTGCAGGCACTTTCTGTAAACCCAAATAATCGTCAGCAATCCGTCATGGAGCTTTTGGCACAATTGCAGGGCAAAGAAGATTCTTCTGCTAACAATAAAAGCCCGCTTG
>CAZWXJ010000133.1:704-2840 GCA_964637735.1 uncultured Oscillospiraceae bacterium
CAAATGGCGTTGGCTGGTGCTGGTGCCGTGCTGGTACTTATTTTATTTTTGGTTGTGCTTTTATCAGGTCTCGGGAAAGATAACGAGAACGACTCAGACAGTTTTGACGAAACAGATTCCATGTATGTATCAGGTGAAGATGAGAGCCGTTCAGGAGAGTTAGACGCTGTCCCTGCTTTTATAGGCATGAATTACTCACACATGGTTGAAAACCCTTTATACAAAGGGAAATTCACTTTTGTGGTAGAAGAAGTATATAGCATATCTTACAAAGAAGGCGAAATTGTAGAGCAATCTCCTGCACAAGGTAGTACTTATACCGAAGGCATGACCATTACCCTAAAAGTCAGCAAAGGGGAAGAAAAAGTAAAAGTTCCTAACATTATTGGAATGGATTACAGTAGTGCAATTTCTGTTTTAGACAGCAATGGTATAAAACATAGCATTACCTATGTTTATGACACACGTTACCCAGCCGGCTATGTAAGCGGAATGGACAAACAAGTAGGTTATGAATTAAGCGTTGAAAAAGAAACACTTGTTTTATATGTAGTGCGTGTGCAAGAAACGTCTTCTGAAGTCCCACCTGCTTCATCTGAAGCCCCACCTGTCTCATCTGAAGAAGTAAGTAGCACCGAGGGTGGCTAATATATGGCTACAGAATTTATCATTTTATATAGCTTACTAGGTGTTTCCATATTATTAGGGCTTTTAAACTTATTCAAAAAGCAAAAAACAGATGAAAAAGCCTTTGAAGAGTTCAAAAAAGAAATGCTTGATGAACTACGTGCATCACGGCAAGAAACATCTGCTGCAATTGCAACCTCATTAAAAACATTTAGCGATACCCAAATTGCATTCACAGGGCAAACCACCGCTGTGCAAAACGAGCGTTTAAAAGAACTTGCCCAAAACTTACAAGAAAGCCAAGCAACCTTGCAAAAAACGGTAACCCAAATGTTGCGCCAGCTTGACGAACGCTTCAAAAACGTCTCTTTACAAAACGAACAATCTTTGCAAAATATGCGTATGACCATGCAAAAGCAAATAGGAGAACTGCAAACTGAAAACAGCAAAAAACTTGATGAAATGCGTGCCACCGTTGATGAAAAACTGCAAAAGACCCTTGAAAACCGTATTACACAATCCTTCAACTTGGTAAACGAGCGTCTTGAACAAGTGTATAAAGGGCTTGGTGAAATGCAAACCCTTGCCAGCGGCGTAGGAGATTTGAAGAAAGTTCTTTCAAACGTGAAAACACGTGGAATTTTGGGCGAAATACAGCTTGGCGCCATATTAGAGCAAATACTATCACCCAGCCAGTACGAGGAAAATGTGCCCACAAAACTCGGCAGTACTGAGCGGGTTGAGTTCGCCGTAAAATTTCCGACGGAAGACAACAAGTTTATTTATTTGCCAATTGACGCCAAATTCCCTGCAGATGCTTATGCACAATTGGTAGATGCCTATGATGCAGGAGATGCGCAGGGCATTGAAACAGCAGGGAAGTTGCTTGAAACACGCATTAAAACCTTTGCGAAAGATATACACGACAAATACATTGACCCACCAAACACCACCGACTTTGCCATTATGTTTTTACCAGTAGAAGGCTTATATTCAGAAGTGGTGCGCAGAGGGCTGGTAGAAACGTTGCAAAACCAATACAAAATTAACATTGCAGGGCCTACCACCATGGCGGCATTGCTAAACAGTTTACAAATGGGCTTTAAAACCCTTGCCATACAAAAACGTTCCAGTGAAGTGTGGGAAGTACTTGGCGCTGTTAAAACCGAGTTTAAAACCTTTGAAGCCGTGCTTTCAAAAGCGCAAGAGCGCATCAACTCTGCCTCAAACGAGCTTGAAAAGCTAGTTGGCACCCGTACCCGTGTCATGCAACGGAAGCTTCGCTCAGTGGCAGAACTTGACGAAGAAGCGGCAACAAAAATATTGAACGAAGCCCTGCCTGACACCCTGCTTGAAAGCGATTTGAATAGCGAAGAAGATGAAAATTCTTATTGATTTTTGGCAGTGATTATGATACTATATTTTTCGTGACACGAACATCTGTGTCACATTTTGCGAGTGTGCTGGAATCGGCAGACAGGCACGTTTGAGGGGCGTGTGTCTTATGGC
>CAZWXJ010000134.1:0-2823 GCA_964637735.1 uncultured Oscillospiraceae bacterium
TTTTGTTTGCTATAATGAGTTGCTATGTTCGCATGGCAATCCTTGCTCTCGTAAGAGGGCCAATAGTCCAAAAGGAGGTGCAATAAATGGCAAAGTACGAAACTATTATGGTACTAAGCACAACACTGGAAGAAGATGCGTTGAAGGCAACCATGACAAAATTTACTGACTTGATTGCTGCCAACGGCACAGTGGATTCTGTTGATGAATGGGGTAAACGTCGTTTGGCTTATCCTATCAATGACGAACCTGACGGGTATTATGTTCTTGTTAACTTCACAAGCGAGCCCACTTTCCCTACTGAGCTGGAACGTATTTACAAAATCACTGAAGGCGTTTTGCGTTCAATGATTGTCGCTTTGGAAGAATAAGGAGGGTTTGTAAATGTTAAATGTTGTAGCATTGCTTGGGCGCCTAACAGCTGACCCAGAACTTCGCCAGACACCGCAAGGTATTTCAGTAACCACTTTTACATTGGCGGTTAACCGTTCTTATGTAAAACAAGGTGAACAACGACAAGCTGATTTTATTGATATTGTTGCTTGGCGTGGTACTGCTGAATTCATTTGCAAGTACTTTAAAAAAGGGCAAATGATGGCGGTGAACGGCTCTATTCAAACTCGTTCTTATCAAGACAAAAACGGTAATAACCGTAAAGCTTTTGAAATTTTGGCAGATAATGTTTATTTTGCTGATTCAAAAGGTTCGCAAGGTAATTCTGGCGGCGGAGATTACAGCACAAGAGATGCATTCTCTCAACCTGAACCTGTGGCTTATTCTGCAGGCGATGAAAATGATTTTGCTGTAATTGATGACGACGAAGATTTACCATTCTAATTTAGATGACAGGAGGCTTTACTGTGGACAGAGATAGAGATTCAAGAGGCGGCGGACGCCCAATGCGCCGTGGCCGCAAAAAAGTGTGCAGCTTTTGTGTTGACAAAGTTGAAAGCATTGACTATAAAGACACAGGCAAACTGCGCAAATATATGTCTGAACGCTCAAAAATTATTCCTCGCCGTGTAACTGGTACATGTGCAAAACACCAAAGAGAATTGACCATTGCTATTAAAAGAGCACGTCAATTGGCTTTGCTACCATATGTGAGTGACTAATAGTTTATAACGTAGAAAAAGGTATATTGCATAATGCAATATACCTTTTTAATATGTACATTTATTTATCTTCATCTTCTTTTTCAAAATATTTATACATCAAACTAGGCTGTATACCCGTATTGTTCTGATATTTTCCGCTATTGTAAAGCGCATAGTCTCCCATAATTGCATGGTAGTAAATTTGGCAAATATCTACCCCAGCATAAACACGTATGGGCTGTACGCAGAAAATTTCAAGTGTCCAGTAACCAGAAAACCCTATGTCTCCAAACCCTGCGGTAACATGTACAAATAAACCAAGCCGCCCTGTTGACGACCTTCCTTCTAGCATAGGGACAAACGTCTCGGTTTTGGTAAATTCAACGGTGCGCCCCAAATATAATTTCCCTGGTTCTAGCACAAGCCCTTCTGGCGGAATGAAAAGTTTTTCTGTTTCATTCGGAATTTTCATGTCCAACTCATTATTTTTATATACCAATAACTCATTATGCAATGAAAGATTATAACTATTCGGGTTCACCTTTTTATTATCAAACGGCTCAATCATAATTTCTTTGCCGATATGCTTTTCAATTTCTTTACCAGATAAAATCATATATACCCCTCAATTTTCAAAATAAATTTGCAATTTAAAAAATATACTACACCATATATAACTGCCTGTCAAAATCATTTTGGGAAATTTGGCAATAATAAATCAGAAGGTCATACAACCTTCTGATTTATTTTATAGTGCTGTTTGCCTATTTTGAAATCTTTTCAATAACGGTAACAAACTCATCTACTTTTTTTGCACGAGCCTGTTCATCACCGTTTTCAAGTACTTCCGTCACGCAGCCTTCCAAATGCGCTTTCAGTACTTCACGGTTTGCCTTTTTCAAAACAGCCTCGGCAGCCAAAATTTGGTTGGCAATGTCAATACAATATTGGTCTTCATCTATCATTTTCAACACGCCATCTATTTGCCCACGAGCTGTTTTTAACAATCGTTCAATTTTTTGTTTGTCAGCTTTCATATGCCCTGCCTACTTCACTTATACTTATTCAAGTCCTGTCATTTCATAACCTGCTTCTGTAATCGCCTCACGAATTGCATTTTCAGGAACATCTCCTGCTGTTGTAATAACAGCTTTCTTTCCGTCTAAATCAACCGCTACAGCTGATACATTATCAAGTTCTTCCAAAGCTTTTTGTACACGGTTTACACAGTGCATGCAAGTCATACCTTCAATGTTTACAGTTTTGTTCATAGTTTTTTCTCCTTTATTTTTATTATCAACATGCGTTGGTACTTCAACGTCATGTACAGACCCATTGTTGTTAATAGCACTATATTCTTTCGGTTTGAAGAACTTCAACCGCAGCGCATTAGAAACCACAAAGAATGAGCTCAAACTCATTGCTGCAGCGCCAAACATGGGGTTCAGCTTCCAGCCGAAAATAGGGTAAAATATGCCTGCTGCAAGGGGTATGCCTAAAGAATTGTAGAAAAACGCCCAAAATAAGTTTTGCTTAATGTTGCGAATGGTTGCTTTGCTTAATTGAATGGCAGTTACCACATCTTCTAAATTGCTTTTAATCAGCACCAAATCTGCTGACTCAATGGCAATGTCGGTCCCCGCACCTATGGCAATACCTATGTCTGCTCTGGCAAGGGCAGGTGCATCGTTAATGCCATCTCCTACCATCGCAACTTTTTTGCCTT
>CAZWXJ010000135.1:0-2798 GCA_964637735.1 uncultured Oscillospiraceae bacterium
TTGTTGGTTTATAATACCCATTCTTTCTTCAGGGTTTGCCTTTACCCATGCGTTTACATCATTTAAAAACTTATCACTTGCAATTTGGCTTGCTTGCATAAAGGCAGCTTGTTGCTCTGGCACAGCAAAACTTTGGTCATCATACCCTAAAAACACATTCGCTGTTGGTATGTTTCGCAAATCTGGGTGGTATACCGTATACTCTTCTTCTCCATTTTCATTTACAAAAGCATAAACTCCTACCTCCTTCCCTGTATAGTTATTTACCCATGTGTCGTTTGGTTGCAATGTGCAAGTTTCCATTACTTCTTCCATTGTTTGTGGGTATGCCGCTTTCATTTCGGCCGTTTTTTGCGCAGAGTATTGTTCTCTTCTTGCTTTATCTTCTTCCAAAAATTCTTGCCATAATTGCACTTCAGGGTGCAACATTTCATAGTTCCAGTTCCATTTGTTATTACTCATTTTCTACCTCTTTCTTAATTTTTTTATATAGCATATTTGCTTCTTGTGGTTTTATTGTAGAGGATTTTTAAAAGGATTTTACACCTTCATTTTTACATCTTGTTAAAATGTATAATATGCACAAAAAAAGAGAAAGCATGCTAATGCCTTCTCTTTCTATTGCTTATTTTATAACCTGTTATCTTTGTATCTTATCTTCTTGCAACAACCCTGTCACCTCATACACAGGGTATGCTTTGTCAAACACATAACCCAGCTTTTCGGCAAGGTGGCAAGACGTTTTATTGTGTGCGTCCCAGCTGGGGTACAGCCCTTTTTCAAGGCAGGTTAAAATAAGCTGTGCACCACAAGCGGTGGCAAGCCCTTTTTGGCGTTCGCTGCGCTTGGTGTCAATTTCTATTTCAATGCCGCCATTGTAGTACGCATAAGTGGCTGCCCCTGCCACAATTTCGCCCTCTTTGTAAACCACTACGCCCAGCCCGTGTTTTGCAAAGGTTTCACTATTCGTAAAGGCGCCACACAAATCTTCCGCAAAGGGGTCTGCCTGCATGGTTTCAAAAATGGTTTTGTCCATCGGCACCATTTCATAAGGGAGTTTTAGTGCGCTTGCATATGCTTGCAGCTTTTCTTTGTCAAAATGGTGTTCATCTTTTTTCAGGGCATAGCGCATACGGCGGGTGACATTCTCCTTATATACATTATATATAGCGGCGCCCCATGCTTCGTTTTGTGGCACCAAAATACCAAAGTCACTTATCTCTGTTTTCTTCACGCCTTTTATCAATGCCTCGTTTGGCAGCCCCGCAAAAAAGTAAAAGCCCCCCAGCACAATAACCGCAGCTGTTGGCGCAGTGGTTTCTTCACTTTTCACTGCGTATGCCGTACCCATGCAGCCTTGCAAACATGCCCATATCATGGCTTCATGCCACCCTTCAAAAAGCGGGGCAATGGTTTGCATGTCTTCCACTTTATACATCATGGCATTGTCTCTCTTTCTAAAAACCTGCACTTTCTTTATGGTATTGTACCATAGTTTACATTTTATACTGTACCTTTCAAAAAAGTATGTTATAATACTTAATGTTCTTAAGTTGTTTATTTCAAATAATTTCTTATACAAAGTTCTCTGACTTTATTTTGACTTTCGCAAAAAAGCTTTGACCTTATTTTGACTACTGCTTTTTATAATGTATTACATACCATAAAAGATTTGAAAATGAACTACTAAAAATGGTCTTTCAACTGACCTGTGCCACATTTCGAAAGCCATTTTTCAATAGGAGATGAGTGCTTGTTTCTACGCAACTACACCCCCGAAGATAATGAGGCATTAACCGCCTTGTTTATTGACACTGTGCATACTGTATGCGCACCCTATTACACCCCTGAAGAGTTGGAGGCTTGGGCCCCACATGACTTACGGGCTTCTTTGTGGTGCCAGGCTTTTATGCAAAGCCACACCCTTGTTGCGCAAGAAAACGGCGCCGTTGTTGGGTTTGGTAATATTACCGAAATTGGCCTTATTGACCGTTTGTATGTGCATAAAAAACACCTGCACAAAGGGGTAGCACGCCAGTTGCTTTTTATGCTTGAACAATACGCCGCGCAAGAAAAGCTCTCTCATATTACTGTTTTTGCCTCGATTGGTGCACGCCCTTTTTTTGAAAAGCAAGGCTTTGAAGTTGCACGTGAAAACATTGTGCACCGAAACGGGGAACACCTTATTAATTATGAGATGCACAAGAGACTATAAGTCTCTCGAGGCTATAATATAAAACGGGTGGCAAATTGCCACCCGTTTTTGTTATATCTTCGTAACTGGTACTTGAATTTCTGTCAACCAGTCCTCTACGTTTTCTTTGTTCCACATACCGTCTATATAACTTTCTCTCACCATTCCGCTTACTTCGTAGCCGTTTTGTTCTACCCATTGCAAAGCATAGGCATAAGCTGAAGCAATTTTTTCATAGGACCCACTGTGCAAAACTGAAACCACTGTAACCGCAGGCATTTCTTTGAACACAATACCATCTTCGTCTTTCCCACGGGAAGTTACCGCTTGGCAAATTTCTACGTCTGCATTGTTTTCTTTATACTCCCCGTCGTGGTACATGTTAAAGCAATACTCTGGTTGCACACACTGTATCTCTGGGTTATTTTTGGCAACTTTTTCCCCAACCGCTGGCATAATCGTTCCTAAGTCTGCATAGCTCGGTATTACCTGCCTTACTGAAAACACTGTACATGCTGGAATTTCTTTCACAACTGCTTTGTAATTCATTGCTTGACCCTCTTTCTGCTCTTTTATATAATGTTCCAACCGAAAGAGACGACCT
>CAZWXJ010000136.1:0-2754 GCA_964637735.1 uncultured Oscillospiraceae bacterium
TTTATACATATCATGGCGGAATGTAGGTGCTTTCAAGTCAAACGCAATGGCAGTACCGTCTGGATGTTCTTCTTGTTTTAATTTCAGCAAAATATTCATAAAACCAAAAATAGCATTGGTATATTTTCCGTCTTTGGTTGTAAGCAATTTAATGCCATAAAAAGCACGGTTTAAAATACTGTTTCCGTCTAAACAAAGCAGTTTCATACAAGCTTCTCCTCGGGGTTTTATTTATTATAAATAGGTGTAATATATATTAGTAGTATAGCACATTTTTTATTTTGCTGCAGTTGCTTTTTGTGTTATACTAAAAAACACTCTTTTCACATTTTTAAACCATTTTTTTGCATTTTCAGGAGGCAATTTTGAATATAGATACCCTTCACATTCCCGCAGGGGCAGCCCTTGCACCTATGGCTGGCGCTACTGACAGCGTTTTTCGTTCCATCTGTACAGAATTTGGTGCTACATTTACGGTTTCTGAAATGGTGAGTGCAAAGGCCCTTTCTTTAGGAGACCAAAAAAGCGCCTTACTTATGAAACGCCCCGCAAGCGGTATATATGGTGTACAGTTGTTTGGAAACGAACCCCACATTATGAAACACGCTGCTACCCTTGCCATGCGTGCAAGGCCTGATTTTATTGACATTAATGTAGGTTGCCCTGCCCCTAAAATTGTAAACAATGGTGCAGGTAGTGCCTTAATGCAGTACCCGAAACTTGTTGGGGAACTGGTTGCCGCCGCAAAAGAAGGCGCATCTGTTCCCATTACTGTTAAAATTCGAAAAGGATATAAAGAATATTTAACCGCTACCCAGGTTGCCAAAGAAGCAGAAAAAAATGGTGCTTCCCTTATCACAGTGCATGGGCGTACCCGAGAGCAAATGTATACCCCTTGTGTTGACCTTGATATTATCAAAGAAGTAAAGCAAGCCGTCTCTGTTCCTGTTATCGGCAATGGAGATGTTGTTGATATAGATTCCGCAAAGTATATGCTGGAATACACTGGTTGTGACATGGTGATGATAGGACGTGGTGCCCTTGGCAACCCCTGGTTGTTTGCAGAAATAAAAGCTTTTTTAGACGGTACACCCATGCCGCCTGTCCCTACCGTTTTTGAGAAAATGAAAATGATGTTGCGCCACATTCATGCACTATGTGAAGACAAAGGCGAGCGGGTTGCTATGCGGGAAGCCCGTACCCATGCTTCTTGGTATATGAAGGGGCTGCGTGGCGCTGCCGCCTTGCGTAAAGAAGCAGTTTCGCTAACTTATTACACTGATGCTGAAGAACTTGCCGAACATGCCATTCGAGAAAATTTATAAACCAAACCCAACACTTTGGCAAATATAAAACACCTGCTATTCAGCAGGTGTTTTTGCTTGGTGCATCAATTCATCAAGCGTGTAAGAATAAGCGGGCAGCATATGTTCCATAAAATAATCTACTTCTGGTAACTGCATTTCTTCTAGCGCACGCAGTTGCTCTGCTTTGGCAGAAAGAAATTCTTTATTCCCGCTCGTTTCCTCTTCTAGGCATTTTATGAGTGCCGACAGTTTATCAGCCGCTTTCATGAGTTTATACTCTTCTTCGGTTAATAGTTCTGCTGTTAAAACAGGTTGCATCTCTTCACGAATTTCACTTGGCATAGCTGGCAAAAATGAAAGTTCGGCTTCCCGCTCAAGCTTCTTATACGCCGTTTTTAGTTGCTCGTTGTTGTATTTCACAGGGGTAGGTAAATCTCCTGTAACAATTTCAGAAGCATCATGGTAAAGGGCAACCACTGCAATTTCACTTGGGCGCACATTTTTGCCAAATTTTTCTTTTGCTAAAAGGGCAAGCACATGGGCGATTTGTGCAGTTTCTGCTGTGTGTTCGCTTAGGTTCTCAGTACGGTTTGAGCGCATAAGCCCCCACCTTGCAATATACTTCATACGAGAGAGCATTGCGGTAAACGGAAAAATCTTCATATTTTCATCTCCAACATACAAATTAAAAATTCATGACAATATGCAAACAGTATATCATATTTATTCCCATAATTCGTTAAAATATGGTACAATATGGGTGCTATTTTTTTAAGAAAGGTGTTTTGTTTTGGAACTTTCTTTATCACAAACAGCATCACAAAAAAAACAAATGAATGGTTACCTGCTTAGTTTTCTTCTTTCTATGCTGGTTGCCGCTTTGTTGTTTCTTCCCTTTGTTGTTGTAGACAAAGGCTTTTTCTTGTACGCAGGAGATTATAACTCACAGCAAATTCCTTTCTACATGTATGCCCACCGCACGGTAAAGTTAGGTGAAATTGGGTACAGTTGGGTGAGTGACCTTGGTGGCTCACTTATAAACACTTATTCTTTTTATTTAATGGGCAGCCCCTTCTTTTGGCTTTCAACGCTATTTCCCACCCGCTGGATGCCTTACTTAATGGTGCCACTTTTTATTTTGAAATTTGGGGTTGCTGGGCTGTCTTCTTATACTTATTTGCAGCGGTACGCAAAAAGTCGCAACTTTGCTTTAATAGGTTCTTTATTATATACTTTTTCAGGTTTTTCTGTTTACAACATTTTCTTCAACCATTTTATTGATGTTATTGCCCTGTTCCCGTTTATGCTTTGGGCGATGGATGAATTCTTCTATAACAAGCGCAAAGGCGTTTTTGCCGTAACGGTTGCGATAAACCTTATCAACAGTTACTTCTTCTTTGTGGGGCAAGTTGTATTTTTAGTTATTTATTTCTTCATAAAAGCCATC
>CAZWXJ010000137.1:0-2718 GCA_964637735.1 uncultured Oscillospiraceae bacterium
GGGGCGTTCAGGGCGCACCCAACCTTTGGCGTGCAGTTTAAAGTAACTGCATGTGTATACCACCTTCCCGAAGGTGAAACCGCCATTTTGCGCTACCTAAGCAGTGGCGCATTGCCTGGTGTAGGGCCTGCCATTGCCAAACGCATTGTGAACTTATTCGGAGACAGCGCATTAGAAGTCATTGCACTGTACCCTGAAAAAATAGCTAAAATAAAAGGGCTTAGCATGCAAAAGGCCCGTGCCATCAGTGAAAAATTCAAAGAGACCATTGGCGTGCGGGAAGCCATTACCTATTTTTCTAAGTGGAATATCAGTACCGCAACGGCGCTGGCTGTTTATAAACAGTTCGGCGAAAAGACTATTGAAACGGTAGCACAAAATATATATGTATTATGTGGCGCCCCCGCTTATGTACCGTTTGAGCAAATAGATGCCATTGCCTACAGCCAAACAGGTGAAACCGAAAATGCCCTACGTTTGAAAGCTGGCATTTTATATGTACTGCGCCATAACATGAACAATGGGCACACCTGCATACCCTATGAAAAGCTATTGCCAACGGTAAGCGCCTTTTTAAAGGTAGACCCAAACCTGATTGAGCACGTTGCACAAGAAATGGCTGAAGAAGGCGAGCTAGTATTGGAAGAATTTGAGGAAGGCATATTTGCCTTCTTGCCAGACTTATATTTAACCGAACAACGCATTGCCTCTGCCATTAAAAATATTGTACTTGTTGAAACGCAGCCGCAAGAAGTAACGAAACAAGAATTGCAGTTTTTAGCCAAAACAAGTGATATTACCCTAACAGAGCTACAAACAAGCGCCGTGAAATTAGCAGTAGAAAGCAACTGCTTTGTGTTAACAGGTGGCCCAGGCACAGGCAAAACCACCACGGTAAAAGCCATTATTGAACTGTTTGAACACAGTGGAGACCGTGTATTTTTAGCGGCACCAACAGGGCGTGCGGCAAAACGTATGTCAGAGCTTTCTGGTAGAGAAGCCAAAACCATTCACCGCATGTTAGAAGTTGGCTACGGAAGCGGAGACACCATTCGTTTTGTAAGAGACGAAACCAACCCCTTAAAGTGTGATGTACTGATTATTGATGAAATGTCTATGGTCGATATTTTTATATTTGAGGCAGTGTTACGTGCTTTAAAGCCTAGCTGTAAGCTTATTTTGGTAGGCGACGCTGACCAGCTGCCCTCAGTAGGGGCAGGCAACGTGCTGAAAGACATTATTATGTCTGGCATTGTGCCAACCGTTCGGCTTGATAAAATCTTCAGGCAGGCGCAGCAGTCAAAAATAGTGGTAAATGCCCACCGCATTGTAAAAGGCGAGCTTCCAGAGCAAGGCACATTGACAGATGACTTTTTCATGATAGAATCTTCAGGTACTGCCTGCCGAGAGCTAGTGTGTGACCTTGTTACAAGGCGCTTACCTGTCAAATACGGTTACTCCTCCTTTGAAGACATACAGGTGCTTTGCCCTAGCAGGGTGGGCGCCGTTGGCACCGAGCAACTGAACAAAGACTTGCAAGAACAACTAAACCCAAAAACAGCGGGCAAAAAGCAAATACAAAACCTTGGCATTACCTTCCGTGAGGGTGACAAAGTCATGCAAATTCGCAATAACTATGACATTGCCTATGAACGTGCAGACGGCTTTCAAGGTGTGGGCGCTTTTAACGGAGACATCGGCATTCTAGAAACCATCAACACAAAAGCGGGCATTGTTACAGTGCGCTTTGAAGACAGGCGTTACCATTACACTGCTGAACAATTGCGTGAGCTAGAACTGGCATATGCCATCACCATTCACAAAAGCCAAGGCAGTGAGTTTGAAGCGGTGGTTATTCCCATTTCTGAAACACCACCCAAACTGTGTTACCGCAATTTACTGTACACAGGGGTTACCCGTGCCAAAAGCTTACTTGTTATACCTGGCAACGCAAAACTAGTTGACAAAATGGTGCGCAATAATAAAAAAATGTTACGGTATTCAGCCCTTTATAAATTTTTAAAGGAAGACCAATTTATATGAGCAATCTCTTGCAAAATGTGCTAAACTATATATATCCGCCACGGTGCCCCTTTTGTGGTGAGGTTATGCCCACCCTTACAGTTTGTGAAAGCTGCTCACCGTGTATCGAAAAAGTACCTGCAATAGCGGAAGTATTACAACTATTACCAACCACTTTTGTAGACAAATTCTATGCCCATTCGTTATATGAGGGAGACGTGCGAGATGCCATATTGCGCATGAAGTTTGAAAACGCACATTCTTTGGGGGCTATTTTCGGGCAATACATGGCAAGTGTTTTGCCTACGCAATTAGAAGATGCAATCATCGTGCCTGTTCCGCAAAGCGCTCGTAGGGCAAAACAGCAAGAAAACACAGCTTTACTGCTGGCAAAGGTCATCAGTGAAAAAACGGGCATTCCACTTCACACAAACAACCTTTACAAACAAACAGAAACCAAGTTGCAACACAGCTTAAACAAAACCGAGCGTGCAACCAACTTAGTGGGTGCATTTGCCATAAAGCAAAGTAAGGCGCTAGCAGGCAAAACGGTTTTATTGTGTGATGACATTGTTACCACAGGCGCCACTTTACATGAGTGCGCAAAAATAGTAAAAGAACATGGCGCAAAACAGGTGTTTGGCATTTGTTTTGCAGCAACCCCACCGGGGCAAATGAACACTAGTAGAGACAGTA
>CAZWXJ010000138.1:0-2700 GCA_964637735.1 uncultured Oscillospiraceae bacterium
ATGAGCTGACAAAAGAAATAATGGCCATGGATTTGCCCGTCTTTCGTGCAAAGCAAATATTTAATTGGTTGCACCAAAAAAAGGTATTAACTTTTGAAGAAATGAGTAATCTTTCAAAAGAATTGCGAGAACAACTTAGCCATACATATTTTATAAATAGTTTCTCTATTGAAAAACAGCAAGTTTCAAAAGATGGCACCACGAAGTATTTATTTAAATTACACGATGGTAATTTTATTGAAACCGTTGTTATGAAACACCATTATGGTATATCTGTTTGTGCTTCTACGCAGGTTGGGTGCCGTATGGGCTGTAGCTTTTGTGCATCTACAAAAAATGGGCTGGTTCGAAATTTGACCACTGCTGAAATGCTACAACAAATTTATTATGTTGAACGTGAACTGAAAGAAGAAATTGGCAGTATTGTTTTAATGGGCATTGGGGAACCGCTTGACAATTTTAAAAATGTAATAGGATTTTTGCAGAATATATCTGATGAAAATGGTAGAAACCTCGGGCAAAGAAACATTACCCTTTCAACTTGCGGAATTGTGGACGGTATTGATAAACTAGCTGAATATCACTTCGGTTTGACGTTGACTATTTCATTACATGCGCCTTTTGACGATATGCGCACAGAGATGATGCCTATTAACAAAAAATATGCTGTTGATGAAGTGATGAAAGCGTGTAAGAGATACCAGAAAAAAACAGGCAGACGTATTTCTTTTGAATATACGCTTATTGAGAATGTGAACGATTCTGTAGCATGTGCAGATGAGTTGAAAAAGATTTTAACGGGGTTAATTGCACATGTAAACTTGATTCCCTTAAACCCGATAGATGGTTCTACTGTTTCTAGCAATGACGAAATAGCATTGCAAACTTTCGCAAAAGAACTTGAAAAAAGAGGGTTAACTGTTACAACACGCAGGCGGCTTGGAGAAGATATTTCTGCAGCATGCGGGCAACTTCGTGCGGAAACGATATAAAGCAAATAATTTCAATACACAATTGAGGTATGCATATGAAATTGGTTGGAAAAACGGATGTCGGCTTTTCCAGAGTGAACAACCAAGATGCCTATTGCGGCGGAAAACTTGGCGGAAACACAATATGGGCTGTTGTTTGCGACGGCATGGGCGGTGCCAATGGTGGTGAAGTTGCCAGCAATATTGCAATACAGGTTTTAGAAGAAGATTTAATGCGCGAACTTCCCATGAAGCGAACAGAGAGTGAGATAAAAGACCTTATTCTTACGTCTATAGAAAGAGCAAACAAAAAAGTACAAGATAAAGCAAGAGCAAATGTAAACTTACGTGGCATGGGAACAACACTTGTTTCTGCCGTTGTAAAAGATGATATTATTCACCTTGCGCATGCAGGCGATTCTCGAATATACCTTTTTCGCAATGATACATTAACACGTGTTACAAAAGATCATTCTATGGTGCAAGAGTTAATTGATACAAATATGATTACCGAAGAAGAGGCAAGAACACACCCGCAAAAAAACATGATTACCCGTGTACTTGGAATTGAGCCCACAGTAAATGCTGAGTATAGTGCATTTCCTGCACAAAATAAAGATTTGCTTTTGCTATGCACTGATGG
Source organism: uncultured Oscillospiraceae bacterium (assembly GCA_964637735.1). GTDB lineage: Bacteria > Bacillota > Clostridia > Oscillospirales > Ruminococcaceae > CAZWXJ01. The sequence continues at coordinate 1,615 of CAZWXJ010000138.1, forward strand.
ACTAACTTCTGTGCTTACTGACCATGAAATAGAAAAAATATTGCAAAAAAATTACCCCTTTTTTGATACAGCAAATGTGCTAGTAAGAACAGCGTTAATGAAAAGCACACAAGACAATGTAACTGCTGTTTTATTGCAGACAAACTTTGTACCGGAGGATTAATGTAGATGGATAAATTTATTGGGAAGCGTCTTGACGGACGTTATGAAATTACAGAGTTGATTGGCGTTGGCGGAATGGCCAATGTTTATAAAGCAACTGATTTACTTGAAAATACAGTTGTTGCTGTGAAAATTTTACGAGATGAATTTGTTACCAATGAAGATTTTGTTCGACGCTTTAAAAATGAGTCAAAGGCGATTTCTTTATTGAATAACCCAAACATTGTAAAAGTGTTTGATGTGAGTGTTACTGATAAAGCACAATACATTGTAATGGAGTTTGTAGATGGGATTACTTTAAAAGAATATATTGAACAACGACAAAAACTATCTTGGAAAGAAACAATAAAGTTTACATTTGAGCTGTTGGAAGCGCTTGACCATGCGCACCGTAAAGGTATTATTCACAGAGATATTAAACCACAAAATATAATGCTTTTACCAAATGGTGATATTAAAGTAATGGATTTCGGCATTGCAAGATTTTCTCGCAGTGAGCGTAGAACGGTTACTGATAAAGCGATTGGTTCTGTGCATTACGTTAGCCCTGAACAAGCACAAGGTGAGCAAACGGATGCACGAAGCGATATTTATTCAACCGGTGTTATTATGTATGAAATGCTTACGGGTACGTTGCCGTTTGATGCTGATAGCCCAGTAGGGGTAGCAATTAAACAAATTAGCGCAACGCCCAAACCGCCTTGTGAAATAAACCCTGAAATACCAGAAGGACTTGAAGAAATTGTTTTGAAAGCAATGGAAAAGAAACCTGAAGATAGATATCAAACAGCTGCAGAAATGCTTCAAGACATTGAAAAATTCAAAGAAAACCCAAGCGCATTATTCGCTTATAAATACATGCAAGATAGCGAGCCGACAAGATATATAGATAAGGTGGAGACGAAGGAATTGGCTAAGAAAACT
>CAZWXJ010000139.1:0-2695 GCA_964637735.1 uncultured Oscillospiraceae bacterium
ATTCTTACGACGCTGAAAAAAACGACGTGCTGCGCAAAGCCAGTGCCGATGAATACAACATGAACCCCTATGCACAAATGATAGAAAAACCCATTGTGCCGAAAGAAGAAGCGGCCCAGTACTGCAAAGCAGTTGACATGGCCGAAGCACCACCCGTAGAAGAAAAATAATAAGCGAAATAGGCAGCGAAAGTTGCCTATTTTTTTATGCCGCTTTATTGTTTGCAACTTATTCACAATTTGGCACAGCTTATTTACAAACTGCTTTTAGTTTTGTCAAAAAGGGTGCGTACAATGTAGGTATGCACCAAATAAATAATGTTACGGAGGGTAAGGCCATGGCAGACAAAAAAGAAGTAACCAAAAAAATGCAAGACGCTGCGGAAGATATAAAAGAAACCGCAAAAAAAACTGAGAAGAAAATAGAAAAAACAGCTGACAAGGCAGAGGCGAAAGTGAAAAAAGCTGGCACCCATGCCAAAAAAGAAGTAGAAAAAACAAACAAGAAAATAGAAAAAGATGCTGCAAAGGTAAAAAAAGACATTACGAAAAAAGCCGACAAAGTAGCTGACAAAGCCGACGATGCGTTTGATAAAGCCAAAAAAGCGGCTGACAAATTTGGAGACCGTGCAAAAGACATTATGGATGATGCAAAAACAACCGCTGAAAAAACAGGCGATAAGATTGAAGACTTCGGCGAAAAAGCAGGGAAAACTGCAAAAGACATTGGTGAAAAAATAGAAGATGTTGGTGAACGCTTTTTGAAAGACATTGGACTGCTTGACGGCAGACACAATGATGGAGAATTGCCTCCTCCTAAATAAAATCTCAAGCATGAACAAGGCCGGCACAAATGTGCTGGCTTTGTTCTGTTCAGCCTTACAAATCAATTGCATAATGTTCACAAATTGACAACTTTTTTCTGCATAAAATATGGTATGCTATATGTAACACCAAAAACAGCATAATAGGAGGTTTTTTTATGCCGAACAAAGAAAACAACAATTTGAATGAACAAGTGGAAAAACTAATAGATGATGCAAAAGAAGTAGTGTGGACAGTTGCCGAAAAAGCAAAAGATGCCATTGAAGATTTTGTTGAAAAAGAAACTGACAAAGCCGACGAGGTTTTGAAAGACTTCAAAAAAGACGAAAAAGCACCTGAAACACCTACCCCCGCAAACGAACCTGTTGTAAATACACCATTCCCGGTGGCGGAAGACGTAGTGCCAACCCCGCCCGAAAAGAAGGAAGATGCAAACGAAGCGGACATTTTATGGGAAAAGGCAACCATAACCCCTAGCCCTGCACCCAAAGCCACCACCCCGCCTATTATTGAAACCGCTGAGGAAATAGGCGCAAAGGCCGCAGCAGCCGCAAGCGAAGCATATGAAAAATTAGAGCAAGCGGCAAAGCAAGCCAAGGTTGACACCGAGAAAGAAATGCACGCAGTAAAAGAAGAAATTGAAAAGGTAACCGAAAAGGCAAAATTAGCGGCAGAAAAAGCCACCGAAACAGGCGCACAGGTAGCGCAGGCCGCTGGTGAAAAGCTGGAAACCGCCAAAGATAAACTAGAAGAACAGGGCATAAAAGTTGCTGAGAAAACCAAAGAAACCGCACAAGCCGTTACCGAAACCGTGCAAAAAGTGGTAGAGGACGTGCAAAGCGGTGAACTACAAGCAAACGCAAGGCTTGCCATGGCGCAAAACCGTGCACGCAAACAAGCGGAAAAAGAAGCGCAGCCAATGTCTAGCAAAGAGGCACGCAGGCACGAACTATTTGACGATGTAAACGAAACGGTTGAAAACACAGTTTATAATGCAAAACAAACAGCCAAACAAGCAGGCTATGTAGCGCAAGACTTTGCTAGCGTAGCAGGTAAAGTAGCAAAAGAGTGGGCATTATTAATGGGAGATGTATTAGAGGTAGGCATACACAAAATGCGGGAATGGTTGAAAGACAAATAACCACCATGCAAAGGACGTGATATTGTGTTGATTGATGATTACAAAAACACCCCGAATGACATGTACACCGATGATGAGTACCCAATGGTAGACCCTGAAGAGTTAGCCGAAGGGCCGCCCCGTACCGAAGAAACCGAAGAGGAAAACGCAAGGGCACGCAAAACCCAGTACAATTTAGAACTGGGTATTATGGGTGAAAATGAAATACTGGAAGACAGCCCCATTTATGAAGATGAACTAGCCCTTGAAAACTTAGAAACATAAACTGGTTTATAACCAAACCACGTAGCAACTGAACGCTACAAACCCCAACATGAAAGGACACCGCATACATGAAAAAAGTATTAGCTGGCATATTGCTGTGTGCATTGCTGTTTACAGCCTGCACCACAAAAACAGACACCCCAAACACAGACAGCACCCCTGAAAGTGAGGAAACCACCGTGACAGATGAACGCCTAACAGGCCTTACCCAAAATGAATATGAAGGCTTAGAAATCACCGCCGTTGTTCTAGAGCGCAAAGCCATTCTACCCGGAGACACTATTCGTGTAACGGTTACCATTACCAATAACGGCGAGGGAACGGTCATTTACACAAAAGGCTCAGGCTCTGCCGAAGTGCCACAAGCACTGTATGTTACGGCTGATGGTTTGCAGCCCATTATTCCGAAGGGGAACCTTGGTGTGCAAACGCTTGACTTTGTGACGCTTTCTTGCGCACCGGGTGA
>CAZWXJ010000140.1:0-1172 GCA_964637735.1 uncultured Oscillospiraceae bacterium
AGTTAATACCTTTTTCTGGTGCAACCAATTTAATATTCGCTTTGCACGAAAGACGGGCAAATCCATGGCCATTATTTCTTTTGTCAGCTCATCCATTGATAAAGATAAAATATCTACCTTACACATTTTAACACATTCTTTCCATAGTTGCTATAAAAAAGCCGTCTGTTTCCGTCCTATTTGGTAACAAAACAGTTCCAAAATCTGTATAAATTGCACCGTCAATTGGTAATTTTTCATGCACTAATTTGTAATTTGTATTATTTCTCAAAAAATTCGCTACTATTTCTTCGTTTTCTTGTTTATTTATGGTACAGGTAGAGTAAACCAACTTGCCTTGTTCTACCACATAATTTGATGCAGTTTGCAAAATGGCAGATTGTAGTTGATATAACTCTTCTATATTATCAAGATTTTTAAAGCGAATATCAGGCTTCTTTGCAATGGTGCCAAGCCCAGAACAAGGTACATCACATAAAACCACATCTGCATTATCAAAACCAGCATTCTGTTCTTCGGCAGGCCATGCGAGCACAGAAGCGTTCGAAATACCCAGCCGTTCCAGTAAACGTTCGGTAAGAGTCAACCGCCCTTTTGACTTATCAGCACAAATTAAAGTGCCTACATTGTTCGTATATTGTGCCAATGTGGCAGATTTCCCCCCTGGCGCACTGCATAAGTCAACAACTTTCATACCTTCCTTCGCCCGTGCGGCATAGATGCACGCCTGAGATGCTTCTCCTTGCACATGAAAATACCCTTCTTGAAACAAAGGCAATTTTGTTATGTCTCCGTTGTAGTTTAGTATTAACGAATTTTCTATTCTACCTTTTGTTGCTTCAATTTGCATTTTTGCAAATTCTTTTTGCAACTTTTCCTGCGTTGTTTTTAATGTATTTACACGAATAACAAAGTTCGGCTGTACAAAGTAGCTTTTTAAAATGTCTTCTGCTTCTGCTCCATATTGTTGCAAAAGCAATTCAACAATTGGTACACTAACAGAATACTGTAGATGCAAACGCTCTGTTTCAGAAGAAAATTCTTTCACCTCGCCACTTTTTGCTGCATTGCGTAAAACGACATTTACAAGCCCTGAAGCCGATTTCTTTTTCATTCCTTTGCATAGGTTAACAGCTTCATTTACAGCGGCACTTGTTGGCACACTGTGCATG
>CAZWXJ010000140.1:1182-2642 GCA_964637735.1 uncultured Oscillospiraceae bacterium
AATATATTTGGTAAAGTCCACTTCGTAATATATTACGAACCTCCGCATCCATTTTCTCCATAGGCTTTTTCAAAAACCTATTCAATGAAGCGTCTAATGTGTACTGCCTTTCAAGTGTTCCATAAAAAAGATGTACTGCAAATGAGCGACCCGGGTCATCCGTGCCGATATTTTGCAGTACATTGTTTATTATTAAATTTGAGTAACCGTTATTTTCAACTTGCATAAGCCCTAAAACAACAGCTTTTCTCACATTGTCCATAAATTAATTTTTGCTCCTACTATTAAAGGCAATCATTACAAGGCGCAACAAGTTCACAATAGCGGTAAACAGTGCGGCAACATATGTAAATGCTGCAGCATTTAAAACTTTCCGTGCACCCGCAGTTTCTTCTGTGGTCAACATACCATTTTCCAGCACAGTAATGGCACGTTTGCTTGCATTGAACTCAACAGGTAGTGTGATTAGCTGAAAAAGCACCACTGCAGAAAAAAGAGCCACGCCCGCCCACGCCAAATATTGGTTTGAAAATATAATACCAAGCAATAAAAGTGGCCATGAAGCATAAGAGCCAATTTGCGTTACAGGTAATATAGCATTGCGAATTTTAATAGGCGCATACCCTTCTGCATATTGTACTGCATGCCCTGTTTCATGGGCAGCTACCCCCACAGCTGCAACATTTGTTGCCGTGTATACACTGTCAGAAAGACGCACAACATTACTGCGTGGGTCAAAATGGTCTGTCAAGCTTCCAGCAATATGTTCAATTTGAACGTCGTACAAACCGTTCGCATCTAAAATATTTCTGGCGGCTTGCGCACCAGTTAACCCTTGCATCGTCGGTATACGTTCATACTTTTTAAAAGTTGAATTCACCTTTATTTGAGCCCATGTAGCAATAATAACTGCAGGAAGCATCAGTAATATATAATAAATATCATAATACATAATAGATTCTCCTTTAAACATTCTTACAATTATTATACTCTTTTTTTATGCATAACGCCACTATTCAACCGCTGATATCATCAAATTATCACCAACAGAAAGTCGTGCACCCATTGCCCAGCTTCCACCTGTCATTTTTTTGCGCCCCTCTGGCACAATTTCTGAAAGTTCTAATGCACCTGTTTTACAGCCAATTACCAAAGGTTTTACAGAAACTACTTCACCTGCATTCGCTTGCATTTCATGAAGAACCGTTTGCAACACCTTTATTTTTTTACCTTGGTATACAAAAAAAGCAACAGGCCATGGGTTCAAACCACGTACCAAATTGTGTACTACGGCTGCAGGTTTATCAAAAGAAAAACATGCCATTTCTTTTTTGAGAGGTGGCGCAAAAGTTACTTCTGCATCATTTTGTTGCATTCGTTTTACGTCCCCATTCGCAATTTGCGAAATGGTAGCAAGTAATTCTTCCTCTCCAATAGTGGTTACCCGTTCAAAAAGCCCG
>CAZWXJ010000141.1:0-1659 GCA_964637735.1 uncultured Oscillospiraceae bacterium
TGTACTGTTTCAGATGAAGTTACTATAAGCCGGATTTCTTCATAAAAGCCATTACCCGTGAATATAAGGTTACTTTTGCCGAATTTGCTATGTTTGCATTTGAAGCTGTCCTCGGCTGTATTATGGGCATCATCTTGGCACTTCCCGCATTTTTGAATCTTGTTGACAATCCCCGCTCTTTAAATACATCTAATGGGTTTGGCTGGCTTATGTTTAGTAAAGTGCAGCAATATTTTGCCATTTTCGCCTCTGCCTTTTTCCCGCCAGACCCACCTTATTTACCAAATATGTTTACAGAAGCCTCTATAAAATGGACGAGCCTTTCTGTTTATTTACCATTGCTTTCGTTCTCTGGTGTCATCGCTTACTTCAAAACAAAAAAGAAAACCGCACTGCGTTACATGATGATTGTTTTCATGGTAATGGCTTTTGTACCTGTTTTAAACAGCTCTTTCTATGCCTTTAACTGGAGCTATTATGCACGCTGGTATTACATGCCCATTTTGCTTTTCAGCTGTGTAACCATGCAGGTTTTGCAAGATGAAAGCAGTACCGAACTTTTCAAGAAAAGTATTATTATCACCGCATGTATTTCAGCTATTTTTATCATCATTGGCATTACACCAAAAAAGATAGAAGGCGACATTTGGAAAATTGGCCTTGCACAAGACGGCGCACGCTTTTGGCTTACCATACTTACCGCCTTGCTTGGCATGCTTATTCTATACATTCTTGTTTCACAGCGCTTTACACGTGGGCGTTTTTCTACCCGCATAATGGGTGGCGTTATGGCATATATTCTTTTGTTTGGTATCATTCATATGTCTCTTACTAAATTTCCGCAATGGGAAAATGATGCGCAGTATAAATTTCAAACCTATGATGCCGCCGAGACATTCTCTTTAGAGGATGACAGTTTTTACCGTGTTGATGTATACAAAGGCGAAGATAACCTTGGTTTGCATTTAAACATTTCATCCATTTACTTCTTCAATAGTGTTGTTACCCCTTCTATTATGGAATTCTACCCCTCTATTGGTGTAAAGCGAGATGTTTCTTCAAAACCTGCCATTGACAATTATGCAGTGCGTGGTTTGCTAAGCGTAAAATACTTAATTACACCCGAAGCCAATATGGAAACAATGGACAAAGAGAATTTGCTTTACGGGTTTGAATATGTGAGAACCAGTGCTGGGTATGCCATTTATGAAAACAAAAATTATGTCCCTATGGGCTTTACTTACAATTATTACATTACCGAAGAAACGTTCGAGAGTGTGCCGACCTCTGAACGTGCGAAAGTACTTATGCGTGCCATCTGTTTATCTGACGAGCAAATAGAGCAATATAGCTCTGTTTTAACGCAGTTACCCTCTGAGCAAACCTCGGGCATTGGGTTTGATAATTACACGTTAGATTGTTTCTTTCGTTCAGAAGAAACTGCGAGTAGTTTTGAAACATCACACGAAGGGTTTACCGCAGATATTACATTAGAACGTGCGAACCTTGTTTTCTTTTCTGTTCCGTATGACAAGGGCTTTACCGCTTATGTAAACGGTATAGAAACACCTATTGAAAAAGTGTCGAGTGGCATGTCTGCCGTGTATGCACCCGCAGGTGAAAACCATATTGAGTTTAAATATGCAACACCAGGGCTTC
>CAZWXJ010000141.1:1669-2632 GCA_964637735.1 uncultured Oscillospiraceae bacterium
GGGCTTCGCCTTTCTATTCCTCTCACCTTTTTTGGCTGGGGCGTTTGGGCCGTGTATATGTGTGCCATTTACTTTTTCAAAAAGAAAAAAGACGCACTGAAAACAAATGTATAATATATATTATGAAATACATACAGAACATATTTTAAAGGATGGTAATTACACATTATGAACATTATTTCTACTTTGGCAACCGAATTTAAACTAACACAGCAACACGTTGAAAATACGGTTGCTTTATTAGACGAAGGCAATACCATTCCCTTTATTGCACGTTACCGTAAAGAAGTAACGGGTGAACTGGATGACCAGGTACTGCGTGACCTTTCAGACAGGCTTACCTATTTACGCAACCTTGAAAAACGCAAACAAGAAGTATTAAACAGTATTGAAGAGCAAGGCGCATTAACCGAAGAACTAACAGCCGCCGTTGTAGCTGCTACCACCCTTGCCGCTGTGGAAGACATTTACCGCCCATATAAACCAAAACGCAAAACAAGAGCTTCTGTTGCGAAAGAAAAAGGACTTGAGCCTTTGGCACTTACTTTGTTAGAACAAAACCCGACAATGCAAGACCCCATGGTGTTAGCTACAGAATATATAAATGAAGAAAAAGAAGTATTGACTGCGGAAGATGCGCTTGCGGGCGCTATGGACATTATTGCAGAACAAGTGAGTGATGATGCCGCTGTACGAAAAGACATGCGTGTTTTGCTTTGGAAAAGCGGCTTTATACATAGTGCCGCTGCAACTGAAGAGGACTCTGTTTATAGCAATTATTATGATTACCAAGAGCCTATTTCAAAAATAGCTGGGCACCGTGTACTTGCCTTAAACCGTGGTGAAAAAGAAGACATGTTGAAAGTTTCTGTCTCTTTGCCTGAGGAAGACGGCATTGCTGTTTTAGAAAAACATTATGTAAAAGCCGCTTCCCCTGCAACACAATATGTGAAAGATGCTATT
>CAZWXJ010000142.1:0-2612 GCA_964637735.1 uncultured Oscillospiraceae bacterium
CAACTTGCGTTTTGCATAAAGTGCAACCAGCTCTTTCGCCATTTCTTCGGTGGCTTTTTTCACACGAGCTTTTGTGCGCTCCCAATCTGCCCCGCCAAGGGTGGCAAGCTTTACTTTGTCACTGTCATTCGGTGCGGTATAGCGTGAAAGTAAATCAAGCTGGGTAACGGGCAAATATAAGGTATCTGCCTTGGCGTAACTAATTTTAATATAGTCTTTCACAACACCATGTAAGTCTATGCGGTGTATGCCACTGTAAACACCAATGCCATAGTTTTGGTGCACTACATAGTCGCCTGGTTTAATATCATCAAGGCTGGTAAGCCCTTTGCTTTTCTTTTTGCGTTTGCGGGTTTCTTCGGCAATGCCATGCCCACGCCCTGTTAAAATGGCATATCTTGCAAACGGGTATTCAACCCCCGCTGAAAGCCCACCCACTGTAACAGTAACCACTGCATCATCGGTTTCTTCTGCATTGGCGCTTTTCACATTTCTTGCCTGAAAAGCCGCTTTATACCCTTCAGCCTGTAAGTCTTGCACCAAGGCTGTTGCCGCCCGCTTGGTTGCCGCCAAAACAAGAATGTGATACCCCTGTTTCACCAAAGGGTCAACATCTTCTATTAAGGCAGAAACTGTTCCATTCCACACAGGAAGCGTATAAGACGGCGCATTGATGAGTTCATCTAATTTATGATCTGCAATGGTGCGTACAAAGTTTTCGCTTACAATGGTGCTCATTTTTTGGCTTTGGCTACGCAGGTAGGTGTAATCTTGGTAGAAAAAGTCCATTCCTTTTACCAAAATTTTCTGTTCAAATAAGCTTTCCAGCTCTAGCATAAAGCCTTTTTCAAATTGCTCTTGTGTTTCTTTTACGGCTGCGGGTTCATCTATGAGTAAAATCGGGTTTTCAAAATAGTCAAACACCGTGCCAGGTTTTGCGTATAGTAATGGCAAATATTTGTCCATACCTGCAGGCATTAAGTCTGCCTGCAATTGTTTTACATCTATTTCGGTAGCATCAACAAACGCATCTTTTTCTGTGCCTTTGCGTTTGTTTTTTTCGTTTTCAATTAAAGTAAGTGCTTGCCCTGCCGTGCTAATTAGCACTTCACGTGCTGGTGAAATATGCAGTTTTGCAAGCTTTCCTTCACGGCGCTGTGTCAGCAAGTCAAAGGTAACCATTTCATCAATCACGTCGCCCCAAAACTCAAGCCGGGCGGGCAAAGCGGTGTCTGGCGGGAAAATATCTACAATGCCACCCCGCACCGAAAACTGCCCTGGCCCTTCTACCAGTGGGCGCCTATAATACCCCGCTTCATGCAGTGTTTCAATTAACGCTTGTTGTTTTATTTCCATGCCTTTTTTAATGGTTAGTGTGCTGTTTAAAAAAGTTTCTTTCGGTATGGTTAGTTGCAGCGCCCCTTCTACTGAGGAAACCACCACGTTACACCGCCCGCCTACAATGTCTCCAAGTGTTTTTAAGCGTGCATATTCTGTCACATGGTTTTGCCCTTCTACTGCGTGCATCATATACTCACGTGAGGGAAACAATTCGCTTTTTGCGCCAAAAAATTTTGCATCATCGGCAAAACGTGTGGCTGCAGCTTCCCCTTCAGTAACAACAATAATAGGGCGGTTTGTGTCCTCACTTAACAGTGCAACCATTTGTGCACGTGCCACAGGCGGCATGCCAAATAGGGCCACGGTAGAGTTTCCCTCTGCCATGGCCTTTCGTAACATTTTATATTCTTCTGTGTTTCGCAAATTTTGGTACAGCATAAATCCTCTTGTTTCTGTTCGTTTAAAGTGTTTATTTATTCTTCCCGTTCTTTATAATACACCATGGCATACAGCACTTCGGGGGTACCTTCTATTTTAATGTCTATCACTTCGGCATAATTGCCTTCCGCTAAAAATTCATTTACTTGTTTTTCAACGCTGCGGCCATACCCTTCAAAAATTTTCACTTGAAGCTGTTCTGCTTTCATAATGCACTCCTTATTTTTCAGGTGGGTAGTAATGCACAATAATAAAATGGTTCCCGCCTATTTTCAATTCTCCATGGTTTGCACTACTGTGCGCCCCTGGAAATTTTCCGCCGCCTGTCACAAAGCTTCCGCTTTTAATATCTATCACTTCATCACATTCGTCTGATGCTAAAAAAGCATTTATTTCTTTTTGCAAATCAGTGCTTCTGCCGAATACATCTTCACTCCATTTGAAAAACTGCACTTTCGTTTTACGAGTTGCCATTTCATCACCTCAGTAAAAATTGTGTTGCCTTTTTAACCATTGTACAAATTCATGGCTTTTGCAATATCACCTTGTACAATTTCTTGCACCGCACCGTAAACATCATCAAACCTGCCTGCAATTTTTTTCTGTTCTTCATTTGTAAGGCGAGAAAGCACCCAGTCCGCAAGGTCATATTCAGGGCGTGGTTTTTCGCCCACACCAATTTTCACCCGCGAAAACACTTGCCCAATTTCATCAATAATACTGCGCATGCCGTTATGTCCACCAGCAGAGCCCTCTTTTCGAACACGCAAAGTTGCCACTGGTAAAGAGACATCGTCATATATCACAATACATTTTTCAGGGGGTATTTTATA
>CAZWXJ010000143.1:0-2608 GCA_964637735.1 uncultured Oscillospiraceae bacterium
GGTCTCAAAACATGTGCTATTGATGAATAAAGAGACGGCTACGCAGCTGGAAACATGGGCAGAAGCACTTGCGAAAGAAACAGTAGAAATGGAACAAGAGCTGCTTCATAACAAAAAACTTGCCAAAAAATTAGGGCTACCTACACAAGTGTATAAAGCGTTAGATGGTATGCAAAATTATGATAGTGAAAAGCATGTGCGGTTAATGCGGTTTGATTTTCACCCGACTGTGGAGGGCTGGGCGGTTTCTGAAGTGAACAGTGATGTACCAGGGGGCCTTGCCGAAGCAACGGCTTTGCCGCAAATTGCAGCAAAATATTTTAACGGATTTATCCCGCATAAACATATAGGCGCGCAATTGTACACAGCGTTCCAAAAACGAGCTGGCGATCATGCAAACATTGCTTTTGTGCATGCAACCTCTTATGCAGATGACAGGCAAGTGATGCAATTTTTGGGCGATTATTTTGATGCAAAAGGATTTCATTCTTCTTATATAGCGCCTGATCATATTCGGTTTGTAAATGAAGAAGCTATCAATATTGCAGAAGGTGAAGAAGGCGAGCTGGATGGAATCGTGCGTTTTTTTCCGCTTGAATGGCTCGTCAACTTACCAAAACATAGTAAGTGGAAAGGGTATTACAGTACAAAAACGACTTCTTGCAACCACCCGATTGCAATATTTGCACAGTCAAAAAGGTTGCCGCTTATATGGAATGAATTAGATTGTGATATACAAACATGGAAAGCGCTATTGCCCGAAACGAAAGACCCAAAAGGAATGAAAGCGCAGCCTGATGGGTGGATTTTTAAACCTGCTTTAGGGCGTGTAGGGGAAGGCATTTCTGTTAAAGAGGCAATAACGGCGAAAGAGCTTAAGAAGATTGAAAAAAGCGTAAAAGCCCACCCACAAGACTGGATTATGCAGCGGAAGTTTGAGAGTGACCCACTGTTAACAGAAGATGGAACGCCATACCATTTGTGCGTGGGTGTGTTTGTAGTAGATGGCAAAAGCGCAGGGTTTTATGGTAGAATAAGCCAGCACCCACGTATTGATGCAAAGGCAAAAGATATACCGATATTGGTTGAAGCAAAGGGGGCTACAAATGAAGCATAATATAGAAGTTTTTAAAATATGGGCACCAGACCCCACTTTGCATGTATGGTCTAAGTGGGCAAAGCCTGCATTGTTTATGAATGTAAAATATGTAGCTTCTAGCAGACCATTGCAGATAGAGCCTGCAGAATGGATGAGTGCTGTAGATTATGGAACAGCGATTATTGTAGATATGCCCAGTGTTTCAAGCATAGAAAAAAGCTTAGCGCTTGCAAAACTTGGGTATCGCCCCGTTCCTCTTTACAATGGGGTGCAAGGTGTAAAAAGAACATCTATGATAGTGGATGTATACGACCTTGCAAATGGGCTTTATGCTGGTGCAGAAGAGTTACTGGACATGCCCATTCCTGTTGATGCACCCCCTGTGTTTATGCTTGATGCCAACCGTATGAAAGGCATTGGGAAGCAACCTGGAAAGTTTGACAACCGATGGAGCATCTTCCCGCAAGACATGCCCTCTGCAAATTTCATGCATAAAAAAGGGATTCATAGCGTTATTGTACGCACAGAAACGCTTCAAAATGACTTAACGCATATATTGATGCGGTACCAAGAAAAAGGAATACGCATTTATGTTGTAAATAATAACAATGTCATTACGGAAAAACCCGTGGTGAAGCCGTCACTGTTTAAAAGCGTGCTGTACCGTTATAGTGTTGTGTTTGGCTTAAAGCGAAATGCTGCAGGAGGATTTGGCGGGCAAATACCAGAAGCAACACAAAGTTCGGGCGGGCGCTCATATGGCATAGGCTAAAAATAGTACCAGTGTAATATGCGTAACAAAATGTTATGGCTATTGCATTGGTATTTTTTAATATGGTAAGATGAAAGAAATGTTTCATAATGAAAAAGCAGGGGGAAGATATGTTTATTCAAAGCAACAAAGAACAAGCTGGAATGACGAGTGATAGGCCTTTTTTTGAAATGGGTGTGGAAGCATTGCAAAGCAAACAATATACCGAAGCGTATATATTGTTTGTGCATGCGCATAAAGAAAACCCAGAAGATGCAGCGACCCTTTTTAATTTGGGTGTTTGTTGCTATGCAGCCTCATGCTATGCAGAGGCCTTGCAATATTTAGATTTAGGGCTTGAGAAAGTGCAGTCAGCTGGCGTTAAGCAAGAACCAACTGCAAACCTGCAAATGGTACAAAAAATGGAATATACTGATGCGCAGGGCAGCGTTGTTTCTTCCTTCGAAGACGCCACTTTTGCCTATTTCTACCTGCGCTTGGTGGCGTCTGCCAGCACTGTGGGCAGCGATTATGTGCAAGGCATTTTCCGGATGCAATTTTCTTGCGACTATGCTGATTATTCGGTTTCGGGCTTTCCGCTTGTGATGGAATATGAGGCTAAAAATCTGAGTTTGGTTAAAAATTTTTCCATCAACAACACTTCTTTACCAAGCATTTCCGCGGGTGATGCCGAGTTTAAAAACAACCAGGCGACCTATCTGGAAGACTGCTATTCCCAAACGCTCTATCTGGACACC
>CAZWXJ010000144.1:0-2550 GCA_964637735.1 uncultured Oscillospiraceae bacterium
ACCGCCTTCGACCGACTCGGCCATCTCTCCACGTATATTAAATTTCTTTTTCCCTGACAAGTCGTGGCGGAGGGGGTGGGATTCGAACCCACGGCTCGTTAGAGTCACTAGTTTTCAAGACTAGCTCCTTAAACCGCTCGGACACCTCTCCAAACCGTAGTGCATGAAATATATTACCATTTCATACGGGGCATTGTCAACGCTTTTCATAAACTTTCATCATCTTTTTCAAGGTTTGCATCTGCGCTTCATCACAAACAAATTATTTATTCCCATCAATTCAAAAAAATACAAAAAACAACTGCCCTTTTTGCATGAATGGTGTATAATAACAAGCAGAAGAACCCACCACAACTTTTATCTGTTTGAGGAGTGTATGACAATGGCATTTACAGAAATTTTACCCAAAAAAATAAAAGGCAACGTGTTTGACATGATAGGCGATAGCTGGATGCTCATCACCGCAGGCACGCAGGAAAAATGCAACACCATGACGGCAAGCTGGGGCGGCTTCGGCGTTCTCTGGAGCAAACCCACCAGCTTTATCTTCGTGCGCCACTCACGCTATACCTTCCACTTTGTTGAAGAACAAGACTATTATTCCCTTTGCTTCTTCCCGAAAGAATACAAAAAGAAACTGGCGTATTTAGGCGAAGTGTCAGGCAGAGATGAAAACAAAATTAAAACCGCAGAACTCACCACTGCTTTTCATAATGGTGTGCCTTATTTTGAAGAGGCAAGCATGGTGCTCATTTGCAAAAAAGAAGCGTCAGATGATTTGGGCCCTGCCAATTTTATTGACAAAACCATAGAAGACCATTACAAAGACCATGACTACCACCGTATGTTCATTGGCGAAATTGTAACGGTGCTGAAAAAAGACTAATATGTTTGACAATATATAACATCAAAGGAGACTTCCATGACAGTTTTAGTTACAGGCGGTGCAGGCTACATTGGTAGCCACACAGTTGTTTCACTGTGCGCCGCAGGGCACCAGCCCATCATTGCTGACAATCTCTCAAACGCAAACGCAGAAGTGCTAAACCGTTTAAAAACCATTACAGGGGTGGACATACCGTTTTACAAAATAGACGTATGTGATGAATGGGCACTAGATGAAATATTTGCCGAGTACCCAGAAATAGATGCGGTGATTCATTTTGCGGGCTACAAAGCCGTAGGTGAAAGCGTTGAAAAGCCACTGATGTATTACCAAAATAACATTGACAGCATGCTAACCGTATTAAAAGTCATGCAGAAAAACGACGTGAAAAACCTTGTGTTTTCTTCTTCTGCCACGGTATACGGTGAGCCGCTTGAAATCCCCTTCAGAGAGACTATGGCTTGCAACCCACCAGGTAGCCCCTATGGGCAAACCAAAAGCATGATTGAACAAATACTGCGTGATGTACACCACGCAGACCCGGGCATGAACATTGCCCTACTGCGTTACTTCAACCCCATTGGTGCACATGAGAGCGGGTTGATGGGTGAAGACCCCAACGGCATACCAAACAACCTGCTACCCTACATTGCCAAAACCGCCATTGGCACCTTTGCCAAAGTGCGTGTGTATGGAGATGATTACCCCACCAGAGACGGCACAGGCGTACGTGATTATATTCACGTAATGGACCTTGCCGACGGGCATGTAAAAGCCCTTGATAAACTAGCGCAGAATAGCGGGCTTGTTTTGTACAACTTGGGTAAAGGGGTTGGGTATTCTGTATTCGAAGTGATTAAAGCCTTTGAAAAAGCGTGTGGCAAAGAACTACCATATGAAGTAGTGCCACGCCGAGCGGGAGACTTCCCTGCATATTACGCAGACGCAACCCTTGCCAAAGAAGAGCTAGGCTGGGAAGCAAAATACAATTTAGACGACATGTGCGCAACCAGTTGGAACTGGCAAAAGAAGAACCCAAACGGCTATAAAGGAGACTTGTAAGATGCAAAAACCTTCTCTAGTCATCATGGCGGCGGGCATGGGCTCACGCTTTGGCGGGCAAAAACAAACCGAACCACTGGGTCCACATGGGCAAATCCTCATGGACTATTCTATTTATGACGCCATAAAGGCAGGGTTTGGGCAGGTTGTTTTTGTGATTAAAGAGGAAATGCAAGCCACCTTTGAGGCACAAATTGGTAGCCGCATTGCACAGTTTATTGACGTGGCATATTGCCACCAAACCATGCAAAATATACCACAAGGGTGCACCGTGCCGCAAGGCAGAGAAAAACCGTGGGGCACAGCCCATGCGGCGCTTTCCGCAAAAAACGTGGTGAAAGGACCTTTTGCAGTTATTAATGCAGATGACTATTACGGCGCACATGCTTTTCAGCTACTGGCGACCCGCTTAACGCAGGTTGCTGATGATGCAAAATACCAGTACTGCATGGTGGGCTACAAACTGGGCAACACCCTTACCGAAAACGGGTTTGTCTCACGGGGGGTATGCGAAACCGACGCACAAGGCATGCTGGTTTCTGTAACCGAGCGCACCCAAATTGAAAAACGAGGAGACGGCGCCGCATACCTGAGCGAAGAAG
>CAZWXJ010000145.1:0-2403 GCA_964637735.1 uncultured Oscillospiraceae bacterium
ACCCGAGAGAAGTGTAATCATACGCAGTTCTTCTGCTAGTTTCTCTGCTTTTTCAATCATTTCTTCCAGTTCAGGCAGTTCTTCTTCGTTTCCCTCTTCTTCAATTAATTCTGCAAAGGCTTCTGCGTCATCAAATGCATTTTTGAAATTTTCATATTTCGTAATTTTTTCTTTGATGGGACGTAATTCTTTAAACACCTTGTCTTGCAATTCTTGGTCTTGCCAAAAATCTGGTGCCGCACTTCTATGTTCAAGTTCTTCTTGAATTTGTAAAATTTTATCAAGTGCAATAGCATCTTTTAAATCAGCTAATGCTGGTTGCAACTCTACTAATCGTTTCTTCAAATCATCTAAAAGTATCATATATATTTCCTTTTCCGTTTCTATTCCTATTCACTTTCAACTGAGTTAAATTATATAAGAAACAGCTTGCCTTTGTAAAGGGTGAAAAGTTTGTGTGTGCTTTGCTTTTTAGCAAGAAATACAGTACAATAGATAGAGAATAATTGTTGGAGGTTGATGGTATGAACTATGCTGGGGTG
This sequence comes from uncultured Oscillospiraceae bacterium, assembly GCA_964637735.1. Lineage (GTDB taxonomy): Bacteria > Bacillota > Clostridia > Oscillospirales > Ruminococcaceae > CAZWXJ01. Next base: position 543 of record CAZWXJ010000145.1, read on the forward strand.
CCTTGCCCTGTTTGCCATAAAGTTTTTACATCTCAAGATGATATTGTTGTTTGCCCTGACTGTGGCACACCGCACCATAGGCATTGCTGGCAAGAAATTGGCCACTGTGTAAACCAAGATAAACACGCAGAAGGCTTTACATTTGACATGCCCACTTTAACTGAACCTGCTACCGTTATTTGCCAGGCTTGCGGGCAACACACCAGAAGCGACGCTGCTTTTTGTGAACATTGTGGCGCTCAACTACCTATTACAAACCCTGCATCTTCCACCTTTCCAAATATACCTGTAGGTGGTTTTAACCAAACAAATGGTAATTCTAACACCACCATCAACCAAGAACCTCCCAACTTTCAAAACTTTTTCGGTTTGAATGAACAAAACATTGACACCGAAACCATAGATGACATTCCCGTGAAAGACTGGGTTACATACATTGGCCCAAATGCTGGGTATTACCTCTTCCATTTTAAACGAATGGACGCAACTGGCAGTAAAACGGGTAGCACCATATCGGCCGTGTTGTTCTCAGCTCTTTACTTTTTCTACCGCAAAATGTGGAAATGGGGTATTGTTTCAGGTGTTATCAGTGTCATTTTGCAGCTACCTATGCTCATTATTACATATAAAGATTTAGGGCTATTGCCTGCGAGCTTTGATACAACTTTCCTATCGCAACTCGCAATGCCATGTTCTGTTATTTTACTTTTGGTTAGCATTGCTTGGGGCTTTTTGGCACTTCCTTTATACAGAAAAGACGCTGGTACAAAAATAAAAAAATTACAAACTGAATCAGCAACTGTTGAGGAATACCAAGCAAAATTACAAAAAAAAGCAGGTCCGAGCCGCATTGTTTTCTTTATAGGCGCTTTTATTTTCATCACTTATTTTTTCATGCTATAAACTACGTATACCGGAGGAATGTTTTACAATGCAAGTAAAAAAAGCTGTTATACCCGCCGCTGGGCTTGGTACTCGTGTGCTACCTGCAACAAAGGCAATGCCAAAGGAAATGCTTCCGATTGTTGACAAACCTGCTATACAGTACATCGTTGAAGAAGCAGTTGCCAGTGGCATCACAGATATTCTCATTATACTTGGTAGAAATAAAGATTTGATTGAAGATCATTTTGACAGATCTCCAGAACTTGAACATGCGCTTTCATCAAAAGGGAAAGATGAATTGCTTGATGAATGCCTTGGCATAGCAAACCTTGCCAATATTTTTTATGTGCGGCAAAAAGAAACAAAAGGCCTTGGCCATGCTGTGCTTTGCGCAAAAGAATTTACTGGAGACGACCCCTTTGTTGTTTTATTTGGAGATGACGTGATAATGGGAGAAGACCCCGTTGCGGCACAAATGATACGTGCCTTTGAGGAATATGAAAAGCCTATTGCTGGTATAAAACAAGTAAAGCAAAGTGATATTTCAAAATATTCTTCTTTAAAAGTTGATTTATTGAAAGATAATATGTATACCATTACTGATATGATTGAAAAACCAAGTGTAGGTAATGAATTTTCTCTGTATTCTATTTTAGGGCGCTGCCTTTTAACGAAAGACATTTACCCTATTTTGGAACGCACAAAACCAGGTGCAGGCAACGAGATTCAACTGATTGATGCCATGGCTGAAATTGCCCGTGAAGATGGCATTGTTGGTGTAGATTTTACGGGAACACGATATGACATGGGTAATAAACTTGGCATTATGCAAGCCGCTGTTGAAACTGCTTTGAAGCACCCTGAAATTGGAGTAGATTTCAAAAGATATCTTACTGAAATTGCAAAAACATTATAAGATTTCTTTTCTTTAAAAACATCAATAATACTCGTGTGTTTTCCTTGACGCACGGGTTTT
>CAZWXJ010000146.1:0-2294 GCA_964637735.1 uncultured Oscillospiraceae bacterium
TGCTCGGCAGGGAATGAATGATCTCTGCCAAGATAAAGCAAGGTGAGCATGTCAAGGGCATCTTCCTCCGTAAGGTTGTTCACAAAGTTAATTAAATCACTTTGTGAGGCAAGCGTTTCTTTATAAGCGGCTGCATCTCCGTGCAGGTCATCTGCTTCATACGTATCACGGGTGTCTGCATGAGAATGACTGAAGGTAGCATATGTGCTACCTACTTGCTTTGCCAGTTCAATGGCTTCTTTCATCACAGAAATTTGCACAGGAATACCTTCTTCCCTTTTCTTTTATTGTACCTTTTTTTGGCAAACGGCGCAACCAGTTCCCTTTTATATAGACGGCTTACCAGAACTGCAAAGCTTTGTAAAATGCAAAAAAGACGAGCGCATAAACGCTCGTCTTTTTGTGTTTTGTTTTTAGTTTCCTGCTTCTTGTGCAGTTGCTTCTTCTTTTGCTTTTTCTGGTTTTTGGTTAAATGTGTCCATCTTGAAAGCATTTTCTTCTACTTTCTTTTCATAGACTTCCAGTTTACCACTTACCTGTGCTTCAGGCTCAATGGAAATAGAACGTGCCATGATATCTCCGTAAACAACGGCGTTGCGTTTAATTTCTACATCTTGCTTGGTTGTAATGTTGCCTTTTACGCGTCCGTCAATAATAGCACTGGCTGCTTGTAGCCCGCCAATTAATAAAGATTTTTCATCCATGGTGAAGTCACCTTTGATTTTGATGTCTCCGCTTACAGCACTTTTTGTAAGAGAAACATTGCCAGCAATAATGTTGCCTTCAATGGTACCAGCTTGAGATGTGATGTCTCCAGCGCAAGTAACGTCGCCTTTAATTTTACCTTCTAGTAAAATGTCTGATGCCGTTTTTACAGCGCCTTCAATAACCATTCCTTTGGAAATGGTGGAAGGGCCACCCCTTGCTTCTTCTTCAGCACGTTTTGCCTCAAGCCTTGCTTTTTCTTCAGCACGCTTTTTCTCTTCAGCTTGTTGTGCCCTTTTTTCCTCAGCTAATCTTTCTTCTTTTTCAGCAAGCATTCTTTCTTCTTCTTCGCTGCTCATCAGCTGGCTGAATAAACCTTTTTTCTCTTTCTTTGTCATGTTTTTCCTCCTCCTGTTAAAGCTTCTATGTGAATCAGGTTATTATTTCTATATTAATAGGTAACTGTTATTATACAAAAGGCTTTGCAATAAAGCAAGAAGAAAATTTTTACACATATAGATATATGCTTATATTACATTTTTTCTATTTTACCTTCTCACACTCTGCATTGATAAAAATAGATGATTATTTATGACTGCTATACATTGCAAACACTGCAAAAGGAAGTTTGCCCTGCGCATAAAAAAATGATATAATAATGCACAGAAAACACTGTATTAAAAAAACAGACGAGGTGCGCCGCCGTGTTAGAAGAACTTTTTGACCAAGTGTATATGAAATTTAAAATGCAATTTTACAGAAAAATATTCAGTCGCTTTCAAGAGCGTGAAGCCAGCTTAACCGCAACCGAAACATTTTGCGTGGAGGTAATATATGGCTTAAACCGCCCTACTGTCAAAGAGTTTGCTGACTTTATTGAGATTTCAGGGCCGAACGCTGCCTATAAAGTACAAAGCCTTATTAAGAAGGGCTATATTAACAAAGTGCAGTCAACCGAGGACAGGCGTGAGTACCACTTAGAAGTTACTGATAAGTACATGAACTACCAAAGCCTTTCTAGTGATTATGTGCATGAAGTGATGGGGCGTATGCGGCACCGGTTTTCAGATGAAGAGATTGCACAGCTTGAAAAGATATTGTCAGTCATGAGCAGTGAATTGATGCCTGAGGTAAACCTTGGCAAGAAAACATTGAAATAATGCACAACACTTTTGCGGGCTTTTCCCGTAAAAGTGTTGTTTTTTTGATTTCTTTGCTTTCGACCTTGACATCTGCTTTTCATTTTTATATAGTAAAAAAGCAACATTCAAGTATTGTAACAAGATTGGAGATAGAAACATGGCAGCAGAATTCAAATATGAAGTGGTAGAACGCATTGCAACACTTTCACAAGGGTCTAACGGGTGGGAACGCCAACTAAACCTTGTAAGCTGGAATGAAAGAGAACCAAAATACGATATTCGTGACTGGGCACCAGATGGTAATAAAATGGGAAAAGGCATTAGCCTTTCACGTGATGAACTTGCTATATTGAAAAGTATTTTGGAAGATTTGGACATTTAATGATGACAAACTACAAAGAGACGTTTATCAATATCTTCAACGAAAACGTACACCGAGATGGTGCA
>CAZWXJ010000147.1:0-2258 GCA_964637735.1 uncultured Oscillospiraceae bacterium
CCCAATTTTACCGTTTTGCGTTGTAGCAAGTGCCGCATTTACCGTAGAGAAAATAACGTCCATATAAGGCACAGGCAAGGCGTCGGCCAGTTCTTTCGGGAAGGTGGAAGAAACGGTGCCACAAACAGGGATGACCATCTTCACGTTTTTAGAAAGCAAAAACTGTACGTCTTGCTGGGCATATTTAATTATGGTAGAAACCGAGCGGGTACCGTAAGGCACACGGCTGGTATCTCCGAAAAAAACAATGTTTTCATCTGGCAGAATGCGCAAAAACTCTCGTACGCCTGTCAGCCCGCCAAGCCCAGAGTCAAACACGCCAATGGGTGCGTTATTCATAAAGCGCCTCCGTACGGGCAAATGCCATGGTGATGAGCTTGTCTATCAATTCAGAATAAGGGATACCGCTGGCATTCATTAGTTTTGGGTACATGCTGAATGCGGTAAAGCCAGGTAGGGTGTTTAGCTCGTTCAGCAAAATAGCACCTGTGTCTTTTTCAACAAAAAAGTCAATGCGGGTTAAACCAGTGCAGCCCATAGTGCTGTATGCTTTGGCGGCAATGGCACGTACTTCTTCAAGTACAGGCTCTTCTACACGGGCAGGAATATATTCACTGCTGGTGCCCGAAACATATTTTGCTTCATAGTCATAAAAATCGTTCGAGGGTACAATTTCACCAGGAATAGAGGCGAACGGAATGTCGTCTCGCATACCCATGACGGCAACTTCTACCTCTTTGCCAGTAACGGTGCGTTCAAACACAACCTTTTCATCATTGGCAAGGGCAAGGTTTACCGCTTCACGCAGGGCATCTTTGTTCACTGCTTTTGAAACACCGACAGAAGAGCCTGCATTGGCGGGCTTCACGAAAATGGGGTAGCCGAGTTTTGCGGCAACACGCTGTTCAACAGCATCAAAGTCAGCAAGTTCGGTTTTGGTGGCAAAGTCCCATGCGGCACGGGCAATGCCTGCGTGGTCAAGCATGGTGTTAGTCACGGCTTTGTCCATACACATGGCACTGGCAAGCACGTTACAGCCTACATAGGGTATGCCGCTTAATGCAAACAAGCCTTGTATGGTACCGTCTTCCCCGTTTTTGCCGTGTAGAACAGGGAAAATGACATCTATTTTTTGAATGGTAGCAGTTTTGCCGTCAAACTTCACAATGCCTTTTGTGGTTCTGTCAGGAGAGATGATGGCGGGCACGCAGTCAGCGTAGGTTTCCCACTCGCCGTTGCGAATGAGGTCGACAGGGCCGGGGTAATACATCCAGCGTCCCTTCTTGGTAATGCCTATTTGAATGACTTCATACTTGTCCTCGGGAATATTTTCAATAATGGAAGATGCTGAGAGCAAAGAAACCTCGTACTCACTGGAAACGCCGCCGAACACAACGGCAACTTTTAATTTAGACATGCAAAACCCTCCTGTGAAAAATTAAGATAGTATTGTAGCTTTTAATTATACTAAAAAAGAGACAAGAATGGAAGAGGAAACAGATGCAATATTGCGCATAAAAAGCCGTGCTTGTAAAAACAAACACGGCTTTCTTTTAAAATGTATAAAGTGGAAAGATGCTTTATGCAGCTTCACTTTCAGTAGAAGTCTCTTCTACTTCAGGTTCTTCTGTTTCAGAGTCTGTAGGTTCCTCGGTTTCGCTGTCGTCTGTTTCTGAAGGTGCTTCTGGGTCTGCATCAATATAGCCAACGCCTTCAACAAGCAAAGTAGATTTTACAAACCGTGCATACATACGGTTGCCATCAGTTATCACTTCGTATTGAATGCCAACGGTGCCAAGGTGTACTTGCCTGCCGTCATCATCAAGGCGGAAAACAAGAATTTCCATTTCAAGGTTGTTTGCATCAATTGCAGTGGTGTCCACGTGTGCAAGCATTACGTCAGTTTCAAAGCCAGCTGTTGGGAATAAGTACCCTTCGATGTCTGCATCATAATTCGGGCCACGGAAGTCCTTCACGCCAAACACATCTTCAACAATGGCTTGTACGGTTTTGTCAGGTATAATCACGTGGCTAAAATCGTCTTCGGGTGAAGCCAGAGATTCACCAGGTGCAAGGTTGTAGTATTGTGTGTTGTACATGTTAAGGGCAAGTGCAAATGTTTCCATTTGTTCTGGGGTAATCTCTTCAAGGGTAAGGGTGTAAAGAAGGGTGCCATCAGTGTCAACAATGAAGGTGTGTAGAATAAGGTCATCAGAAATGTCAACCAGGTTTAGGTAGATAACTACTTCTTCAGGGTT
>CAZWXJ010000148.1:0-2232 GCA_964637735.1 uncultured Oscillospiraceae bacterium
GGACACTGTAAAAGCAAGTAATAAAAAATGGATGAATATGTCTGAAGCGGAGTTTAATGAAATGAACCGCACAAATGAAGAAATGTTTGCAAAAATAAAAGTTGCACTTGAAAACAATATTCCACCGCAAAGCGCAGAGGGCATTGAAGTTGCAACTTTGCATAAGCAATGGCTTGGCTATACCTGGAGTTTTTACAGCGAAGAAGCCCATGCGGGACTTGTGCAAATGTACATTGATGATGAGCGCTTTACCGCTTATTATGATGAACGCGTAAAAGGTTCAGCACTTTTCTTACGAGACGCTGTTCTTTATATGCTAAAGCAAGCGTAATTTTTTACCTAAAACAAAAGAGCGTGCAATATGCACGCTCTTTTTTATTTGTTTTTCTTTTTGGTTTTCTTTTTATCTTTCAAAAGTTCTGTTAATTCATCCATAAACGTGTTAACGTCTTCAAACTGCCTGTAAACCGAAGCAAAACGAACATACGCTACTTCATCAACTTTGCGTAATTGTTCCATAGCAAGCTCTCCTATTTGTAAAGAAGACACTTCTTTTTCAAGGCTGTTTTGTAAGGTTTGCTCAATTTCATCAACAGCTTTTTCAAGTTCGTCTAGTGGTACATGGCGCTTTTCGCACGCACGCACCATACCATTTAGCACTTTTTGCCTGTCAAATGCTTCCCGAGATTTATCTTTCTTCACAACAACAATAGGTACAGTTTCAATGATCTCATAAGTCGTAAACCTACTTTCGCAGGAAAGGCATTCCCGCCGTCTGCGAATTCTGGCATCATCATCAGTCGGGCGAGAGTCAATAACTTTTGTGTCTGCATAGCCGCAAAATGGACATTTCATAAACAACGCACCGCCTTATTTAAACTTTCTACATTATACCAAACAACGCTATTTTAAACAATAAAAAGCTGAAGAAAACTTCAGCTTTTTATATGAAAGGTTATATAATTCAATTTATTTTGCTTTTTTAGAGCCCTTTTTATTTTTCGCCTTGTATTCTTCCCAAACCGTCCATAGTGGGCCAGCTATGCATATAGAAGAATACACACCTGATATCATACCAATGGTAAGCGGGAATACGAACGTAAACACACTGTCAAGGTTGTTCATTAAAGACACGACGCATACAACTGCCAAAGCAAGTACCGTTGTAACAGTTGTATTTATGGTACGCCCGAATGATTGATTCAAACTCATATTCACAAGGTCATTAAAAGGTGTTTTGTTACCATATAGGTTTTTATTTTCACGAATACGGTCATAAATAACAACAGTGTCGTTTATAGAGTACCCTAAAATGGTAAGCATAACAGCAATAAAGTTGCCGCTAAGTGGAATGCGCATAAAGCTGTATACACCGAATACAATAATCAAGTCATGCAATAAAGCAACAATTGCCATTGTGCCAGCAGGCCAGCCACCAATATTTTTAAACCGAATGGCAATGTAAATAAGAATAAACAGTGCAGCAGCTGCAACAGCAACCATGCTTTTTAGTAGGAACGATTTCCCCATTGTTGGGCTAACATTGTTAAGCTCTAATTGTTGCAAGTTGTTTTCAGGGAAACTTTCTGCAAAAGCTGCTGCAAGTGCAGCGGTGTTTTCAACTGAAACCGTTTCTGTGCTCGGCAGTTGAATGGTGAGTGTTTTTGCATCATCCTCGATGCCTTCACCAAACTGAATGCTGCCAACACTTGGAAGAATGTCGCTCACTACTTCGTTTACTTCTTCTTCCGTTAATTCGCCAGTGTAACCATATTTTAATACGGCACCACCTGTAAATTGAATGTCTGCTTTTACACCAAATACCAAACTGAACCCAACAATAGCAGTAATCAGTATAGCTGAAAAGGCGAAGAATAGTTTTCTTTTTCCTACAAAATCAATCTTAAAATTATTTGTCTTCATTCTTCACACCTCCATACAGCCAAGGGTTTCGCAATCCTTCATACCGAGATAAAGAACGAATCATCAACCGTGTAGCCAAAACACCCATTAAGAAGTTTGCAAGCACACCAATAAGCAACGTTACACCAAATGAATAAATGGTACCTGCCGTAGAAGCACCGAAAGCAAAGAAGATTGGTTTCAGCAGTGTTGCGAAAAGTCCGTCTGTTGGGCCAAATGCGGCCATTAGAACAATGGCTACAATAATAATGGTCATATTACCATCAATTACAGGCGCCATACCTTTTGCAAGGCCAGCAGAAATAGCGC
>CAZWXJ010000149.1:0-2207 GCA_964637735.1 uncultured Oscillospiraceae bacterium
TGCAATGTCATTGGCAGCACCGCTGCAAGGGAATCTGACGCTGTTTTGTACACCCTTGCGGGACCTGAAATAGCCGTTGCGTCTACCAAAGCGTATGTTACGCAGGTGTTGCTGTTTACCATTATTGCACTTGACCTTGCCCACAAACGTGACCTTTTAACCGACGCAGAGCTTGAAAACTTACTAGCTGAGCTTATTAGCATACCGAAAAAGGCTGAACTAGTACTGATGCAGCAAGATTATATAAAAGAACTTGCTGACAAGTTTATTGATGCCAAAAATGTGTTCTTTATTGGGCGCTTGCTTGACTATTCGCTTTCAATGGAAGCCGCATTGAAACTGAAAGAGATTTCTTATTTGCATTCAGAGGCATATGCGGCAGGTGAGCTAAAACACGGCACCATTGCTTTAATAGAAAAAGGCACGTTGGTAATTGCAACCGCAACGCAAGGCGGTATATTTGAGAAAACGCTTAGCAGTATTGAAGAAGTGCGTGTGCGTGGGGCTGAAATTATTACCATTTTGGGGCATAACCATAAAGCTGAGGGAGAAAGCCTTGGCGATATTATTACCTTGCCTGAGTGCCCTGATATATATGCACCTTTGCTTGCGGTAATACCCATGCAACTGTTTGCTTATTACATGGCTTACGGCAAAGGCTGCGACATTGACAAACCCCGCAACCTTGCTAAAAGCGTAACTGTTGAATAAAGCTTTTTAAAAGATTTGTTAACAAACCGTATTGAATTTGTGATTTGCTTGCGAATAAAAAACACCACCTTACAATAGACGTATGGAGTACTTTCTTCCATACGTTTATTTTTTATTGGAAAGGTGATATAGAACCATGGACAAGAAGATTAAAATACTAAAAAATGGACCATATGAAGTAACGGAGAATATACCTTTGGTGCAAGCAAAAATTACGGTTGATGCAGACGGAAAGTCAGAGGGGTGGGAACGTGGCGAGGAATACCCTGCTGCAAAGGAGCCTTACCACTTGTGCCGCTGCGGGCATTCAGCAAGCAAACCTTTTTGTGATGGCAGCCATGAAGAAATAGGGTTTGAAGGGGTAGAAACTGCGCCGCATGGCAATACCTTCCCGAAAACAAGGGTATACCGTGGCGCAGAAGTAGATTTGATTGACCATGAAAGCTTATGTGGCGTTTTGCGCTTTTGTGACAGAGGCATTGGCGTGTGGCAGGCTGCTGTTGACTCAGACGTGGAAAGCAATAAGGAACTTGCCATACAAGAGGCCTGCAACTGTGCAACTGGGCGCCTTGTAATAACCCAAAAAGATGGTACACCTGTTGAACCACAATTGCCACAAGAAATTAGCCCTGTTGAAGATACAGCTGCTGGCAGGCGTGGCCCGTTGTGGGTAAAAGGCGGCATTGCCATAGAAGGCAGTGACGGTGAGGCTTATGCTGTACGCAACCGTATGGCACTTTGCAGATGTGGAGAGTCAAGCAATATGCCATTTTGTGATGCTTCACATATGAACTGCGCCCATATGAAAGGCTTTGATAAATAATTTTTTCAGAAGGCTTGTCGATTTTTCTCGACAGGTCTTCTTTTTTTGTGCTATGATACTGACACATGTGAATTTATAAAAGATTGGAGCTTTTCATATGGAACAACTGGAGATTGTTTTAGACGAAATAAAACTTCAATTTACTGCGCTTTTGCGTGATAATTTGGTTGGCATATACCTGCATGGCTCTGCTTCTTACGGTGCTTTTTCGTGGGAAAACAGTGACATTGACTTGATTGTGGTTATAAAAAGCCCCCTTTGCATAAAAACCAAGCTTGACCTTTTGGCTGAAGTGCAACTTCTGCAACCACTTTTGCCCGAAAAAGGCATTGAGGTTAGCTTTGTTTTGGAAAAACAATGCAAACAATTTGTATACCCTACCCCATATGAATTGCACTTTTCAAAGTCAGTTCTTCCTTCTTATTTGCAAGACCCGCTCTCTTTATGCGCTGACGATACAAAACTCGATACTGATTTGGCGGCACATTTTCACGTGATAAACCTACAAGGCATTGTTGTTTGTGGTGAAGAAATTGAGCATGTATTCTCCCCTATTTCAAAAGAATATTTATGGAACAGCCTGTATGAGGATGTGTGTATGGCACATAAAACGGTTTTACAAAACTTTCCACCAACAATTCTTAGCTTATGCAGGGTATGCGCCTTTGCCCAT
>CAZWXJ010000150.1:0-2200 GCA_964637735.1 uncultured Oscillospiraceae bacterium
ACTTCGCATTCTAATTCGTGAAGACGCAGAAAAATAGGATAAACAGAATAAACAAAGTGAAACAGCAGGTGTTAATATCTGCTGTTTTTTTCATACATCTTTCATACTTTTTGCATTGACTTTCATAGAAGAAATAATAAACTTAAACAGTATTGACCGACCAGTCGGTCGGAAATAAGAAAAATTAATGTAAGGGCACTTGAATGATTGCAAAATACAGCGTGAAAAAGCCATATACCGTAGTGGTGGCAATGGTACTCATCATTATTTTAGGAATGGTCTCATTCTTTAACATGACGACCGACTTATTGCCGAGCTTAGACTTACCTTATGTGGTTGTTATTACACCTTACCCGGGCGCAGCACCAGAACGGGTAGAACTTGCTGTAACAAAACCGCTTGAGCAAGTACTTTCCACAACAAGCGGGCTTGTTGAAATCAATTCAGTTTCCAGTGAAAACTCTTCTATGATTATTATGGAGTTCAACAATAGTGTAAACATGGACTCTGTTATGATAGAACTAAGCGGAAGTATAGATACTATAAAAGGGTATTGGCCGTCAGATGTTGGAAACCCGATAGTTATGCGCCTGAACCCTGACATGTTACCCGTTATGGTTGCCAGTATTGACATGGACGATGCCACAATGGAAGAATTATCTAATTTAACAACTGGCGAAATTATACCCACATTTGAAAGAATAGATGGTGTTGCGACGGTCACAGGAAACGGTTTGTTAAAAGAATCCATTTATATTCAGCTTGACCAAGATAAAATAGACGCTGTCAACGAAGAACTTTTAGCATCGGTTGACTCACAGCTTGCAACAGGGCAAAATGCAATTAATAAAGCTAAAAAAGAATTGCAAGATGGACAAACAGCACTTGAACAACAACGTAAAGAACAAACTGCAAAATTAACCGAAGCGCAAGCGATGATTGATGCCGCAAAAGACCAAGTCAACAATGGTCTCACACTAACAAACATTGAACTATCGGCTGTGCAATATGCAAGGCAAGAAGCACAAAACCAATTAGATGACTTGCTTGTAAAACAGGGGGCAGGCTTAACAACCCCTGCAGAAGACGTACTGATAACAACATTGCAAACAACCATTCCGCAAATAGATACAACGATAAATGATTTAAACACGCAAAAAGCAACATTAGAAGCAGCTTCAGCAGAAATATTAGAAAAACAAAAAATGTTAGACCTTGGTTGGGTCACTTTGTCAAGTGAACTCGGCAGTGCTTCTGCGCAGTTAAAAACGGGCGAATTATTGCTTGAACAACAAACCGAATCTTTTAACGCAACAAGAGATGCAGCACTGAAAAGCGCAAATATTGACGGGCTGGTAACACAATCAACCATCAGCACCATTTTAACTGCTGAAAACTTTTCTATGCCAGCGGATTATGTAGTAGAAGGAGAAAGCACCTACCTTATAAAAGTTGGTGAGCAATTTAATACCATAGAAGAACTTGAAAACATGATGTTGATTGACACAGGAGAAAATGGCATTGGTGTTATTCGTCTATGTGATGTTGCCACGGTTTCTTACTATAGCAATGAAGGCGCCATTTATGCAAAAGTAAACGGAAACGATGCTGTTCTTCTGCAAATTCAAAAACAAAGCACCGCTTCTACTGTAGATGTGGCAGACGAAGTAAATGAAGTGATTGCACAATTACAAAGTGAAACAGAAGGGCTTCATATTACTGCTTTAATGGATCAAGGCATTTATATCCACATGGTTATTGACTCGGTTTTAGAAAACCTAATGTATGGCGGCATTTTAGCCATAATCATTCTTATCTTATTCTTGAAAGACTTCAGACCTACCATTATTATTGCATTCTCTATACCGATTAGCTTGCTTTTTGCAATTACACTGATGTATTTCTCAAATATGACACTGAATGTTATTTCACTGGCAGGGCTTGCGCTTGGTGTTGGCATGCTGGTTGACAACTCAATAGTTGTTATTGAAAATATTTATAGGTTGCGAGGTGAAGGTGTACCACCTATAAAAGCTGCCATACAGGGCACTAGTGAAGTGGCAGGTGCCATTGCGGCGTCTACTTTAACAACTGTTTGCGTGTTTTTACCTATTGTTTTTACTGAAGGCATTTCACGGCAAATCTTCACAGACATGGGGCTTACCATTGGGTATGCACTGGTTGCCAGTTTAATTGTTGC
>CAZWXJ010000151.1:0-2153 GCA_964637735.1 uncultured Oscillospiraceae bacterium
GCTGAAAACTTGTCCAGCGGAAATACCAGTGGCAAAGGATGGTGGGTATTGGCATATGTTCAAAATCCTCTCAGGTATAGTCACATACAGTATAGCATATTTTCGGGCAAACAAAAAAGCAACCATGTGTGGCTGCTTTTATAGGTCATCTGGTTGCAGTGCCATTTCACAGGCGGGTAGCAAAGCGGCGGTTTGGGTAAGCAAGCGTTCTTGCAGTAGGGTAGATGCCACCCCAGCTGATGCCATGAATAGCTGTGCATAACTTTCTAAAATAGTAGGTACGTCACCCGCCGTAAAAATAGCTTCAGCAGGTTCTGCAAAGCAGAAGAACGCTTTTTGAAACAGTTCTAAAAATTGCGGTATTTGTGCTGGGGGTATATACAGTTCTTTTTGCAAGTCTTGCAAATAGGCTTGCAAAAACTGCGGGCCAAGGTCAACGGTGGGGGTTAGCACGTCAGCAAAAAAGCAAGCATACCCCGCCAGCCATACTGAAAAAGATAGCTTTTGCTCAGCAGTGCGCAGGTTTTTTTGCACATGCGGTGTAAGCGTCGCCCGAAAGGCTTGCAGTACGTTTAAAAACCGTTGCTGCGTGTCTTTGGGTAAGTCATGCACGGAAACAGCAACGGGGATGTGAAAGGTTGAGGGGTCTTGAAAAAAGGAGAGCTGGGTAAAGTAAGAGGTAGTTAAGTGTTGTTCCCGCAGTACAGCAAGCCCTTGCTTTGCAGAGGTTAGAAAATGGTTTGCGTAGCTTGGGTGGTTTTGCAAAGCATTGTAAGCCTGTTCAGGGTTGCGCTGTAAATAAAATTGCAAAGCGGGCAACCCACTATGTTCCATGGCCTGGTCCGTATTTTTAAATAGGTACGGGTCTACTTGCTTGTTCACTACACAAGCAGAGAAAAAAGCAGCGGTAGAATACTCTATTATTTTTTCATAACGATAAGAAGAAACACGCGAAACTTGCGCTGTTAGTTGGTTTACATAGGCAGTGAAAAAATCATCAAAATTTGTATGTTTTTGTATTGTAAAAACAAAGTCAGGTAAAAAAATTTGGTAATACATTTCAGATGTTTCTCTAATGGTAGCAGTATCTCCAGACATAAATCCATTTTTGCCTTGATAGCGTGATTCCACATTAGCCCATGTGAGGAAAAGAATGTCAGGTGTGAACTGATAAGCGGGGGCACCTAAATAAAGAATAAGCCGTAAATAAGCAAAGGTAACCGCAAAAGCTTCTTGGTTACGTTTGGCAGCCCAAAAACGGTCATCCTTCGGCATCTCTGAAAATAATTTGTGGAAATAGCGATTGAAAAAAGTAGCGATCTTCTCTTTTTTATATGATGTATAATAATGCCATTTGTGCGCTGTGTTTTGTTTTGTGTATGCATAAAAAGAGAAAGCATCAATTTGTTTTCGAAGACGGTATATAGCAAGTTGGTCTTTCCGCAAAGAAGGGAACTGCGCATTTGTCTTATTGTGTGTAGTTAAAATATGCACAGCGTTTAATTGGTAATACTGCTGGGTAAAATTGCGAATGTGTGGCAGATTTTGCAATGCCCATCGAGTTTGCTCGGGGGTTTTCAACAAAAGTTGTATGGAAGAAACAACATCTTCTTCCTTCAATAGAGTAGAAGTGTTTTTTAGTTGGTTTACCTTTGCATAATCAGCAATGCCAAGGCAAATAATGCCGGCGGCAGCGCTGACAATAAATAGTGGAGGAAAGAAAGTATATCCACCAATAAGCGCTGTTACAAGAGAAATGCCAGCCCCAACGTTGAAAACTTTAGATATGTTTTTCGCTGTACTTATTTTATCCTCTGTGCGAGTGAGAGTTCGCAAAGGTTTTTTCTTTGTGGTGTCTGCTACCAAATATGTAGACGGCAAAAGTCCTTGCTGTTCCTCAGAAGTGGGAAGCGCAGGTTTGGTTTCGCTATGTTGTTGTGGGGTGTTTGGGTCTACCATTGCGGGTGCACTCCTCACATAGTGGTTTTATAAGTCATCTGGTTGTAGTGCCATTTCACAAGCGGGCAATAAAGCGGCGGTTTGGTTGCGTAAATATTCAGGCAGTAGGGTAGATGCCACCCCAGCTGATGCCATGAACAGCTGTGCATAACTTTCTAAAATAGTAGGTACGTCACCCGCCGTAAAAATAGCTT
>CAZWXJ010000152.1:0-2092 GCA_964637735.1 uncultured Oscillospiraceae bacterium
GTAGCAAAAAACCGTGGAAAGATGATGAAAAACGGAAATTTTTATGCCCTGCCCCCGGGTATGACAGACACTTTAGAATTACCGAATACTTCGGTTTTGAACTGATTACGATACCGATGACTGAAACGGGCCCCGATATGGACATGGTAGTAGAATATGCAAAAGATGAAACGGTAAAGGGCATTTGGTGTGTTCCATTTTATTCCAATCCTGATGGTTATTGTTATAGCGATGAAACAGTTCAGCGGCTTGCCACCATGCAAACAGGTGCTGATGATTTTAAAATTATATGGGACAATGCCTATGGCATGCACCATTTAACAGATGACCATTCAAACTTGCTGAATATATTGTCTACGTGTACCGACGCAGGCAACGAAATGCGCCCCATATTATTTTGCTCTACTAGCAAAATTACATTTTCTGGGGCAGGCGTTTCTGCTATGGGTGCATGTGAAGAATTGATTGCCTATTTTGCAAAACAAATGTTCCCAATGACCATTAGTTATGACAAGTTGAACCAACTACGGCATGTGCGCTTTTTAAAAGACATGCAAAACACAGAAAAACATATGTTGAAGCACCGTGCACTACTTGCGCCGAAGTTTGAAATAGTATTAAATGCCTTAGAAAACAACCTAGCCCCTTGTGGTGATATAGCGAAGTGGACAACCCCCAAAGGCGGTTATTTTGTGAGTTTGTATACAATGGCTGGCTGTGCCAAACGAACGGTAGAACTTTGCAAACAGGCAGGTGTTGTGCTAACTGGTGCAGGTGCTGCCTACCCTTACGGGGTTGACCCAGAGGACAGCCACATACGTATTGCACCAAGCTTTCCACCAGAGGAAGAGCTAACAATAGCGGCAGAGCTACTTTGCTTATGTGTCAAAATGGCTACGATTGAAAGCCTGCTTGCCAAAAATGATTGACGTATGTCAAAAAAATATCTATAATATTAAACGTATGTTTAGAAGAACAAACTATTTGGAGGACAGACAATGAAGAGAACGGGAAAACCGGTATTTTTCATTGTTGCTTTGCTGATATTCGCTTTGGCTTACACAGCTTTTTTTGGCGTATATACAGAGTATGGCGACATAGAAACGACCAGAATTAAAGGCGCAAAGGACATTCGCTTTGGCATTGACATTCGTGGTGGGGTAGACGTTACGTTTGCACCAGCTGATGGGATTAATGCAACGGATGAACAAATGGCTGCAGCGGAAGAGGTTATTAAACTTCGTTTGGTAAGCCTGAATATTACTGATTATGAAGTATATACCGACAATACGAATGACCGCATTATTGTGCGTTTCCCGTGGAAAGAGGGAGAAAGCGAATTCAACCCTGAAGCCGCTATTGAAGAAATAGCTGCTACCGCACACCTCACATTCCGCAAAGGAAAAGAGACAGATGCGGATGGACTTCCGATGGGTGAACTTGTTATAGAAGGCGCTGATATACAGTCGGCCAAGGTGGTTTACCAAACCACAAGTTCGGGTACAACTGAGTACATGGTGGAGCTTACTTTGAATGAAAGTGGCAAGCAAAGTTTTGCAGATGCAACAACTGAACTTGTGACATCGGGTGGCGTCATTTCTATTTGGGTTGATGACACGATGATTAGCGCACCAACTGTAAATAGTGCCATTACTGACGGGAAAGCTTTTATTTCAGGTGGGTTTACCATTGAAACAGCAACAACACTTGCAAACCAAATCAACTCGGGCGCATTGCCATTTGCGCTTACAACAGAGAGCTTTAGCACCATTAGCCCAACACTTGGCAATAATGCACTGGAAGTAATGGTGTTTGCTGGCATACTTGCATTTGCTGTGGTTTGTGCATTTATGATATTAAATTATAGGTTGGTTGGCGTAGTAGCATCTATTGCATTGCTTGGTCAAGTGGCATTTACCATTGCAATTACATCTGGTTATTTCCCAGTGTTTAATAGCTTTACATTAACCTTACCAGGCATTGCAGGCATTATATTGGCAGTGGGCATGGGTGTAGACGCAAACGTTATTGCAGCTGAACGCATTCGTGAGGAACTGCGTGCGGGTAAGTCTTTCGACGGCGCTATTTCTGC
>CAZWXJ010000153.1:0-2036 GCA_964637735.1 uncultured Oscillospiraceae bacterium
ACTCCAGCCTTCCAAGCTGGTCGTGTGGGTTCGATTCCCATCACCTGCTCCATCAATAAGCACAACAAACGGGATATTAACAATTGCGTTTAAAGTGTAAAAAAGAGAGTGATAAAATTCACTCTCTTTTTATATTTCTATTGTTTGATGACTTCGATTTCAAGTTCTTCAAGGTAGCTTACAGGGAACCCCAGGGCTTGCATATCTTCGGCGAAGCGTTCAAGCATTGCGCAGGTAGCGGGGGTGAGGTTTGCATATGCTACGCGGGAAGCGGTTTGATATTTTTCAATTGCACCCCAAATGGTGAACGCTTGCAAGTTGCCGATTTTTGTGCCGTAGCTGGCGCCGTTTTTGATGAAGCCTTTATTTGTGATAGTCATAATATTTTCCTTTCTGTGGGGGCTTGCGCCCCCTGTTGAGTTATTTAGAATTTCTATTTGCTTTTAGATTTTTGAGCAGTTCACTGACTTTTGCATAGACCGCACGGTCTTCGGGTGTTTCTGTTGCCGCTAAGTAATCTTTTAAATTCTCATATGCTTTGCCATCTTTAAAATGAACTTCGGTTGCTGGTTGAAATTTGATTTCTGTTTTATTCATTGTGTTTGCTCCTTTGTTGTTTGGTTTGTTTCTATGGCCTTATTCTAAACCTATGGACGTCCATAGTCAATATGTAAAGTTGCCCAAAGTTCTATGGACGTGTTTGTACAATATGTCTATGGACGTGTATATATTAATAGAATATACTATTGAAGAGGTGATATAATATGGCGAAATACACAGAAGCGCAAGCAAGAGCGGCGCAAAAATACAAAGACGAGAATGTTGAACGGTTTACATTGTCTTTTAAAAAAGGCGAAAAAGACGAATGGAAACAATACGCAAAAGAAAAGCATGGGTTAAGCCTTAACGCTTTAATAATTAAGTTATTAGAAGAAGATAAAAATAAATAACAAAGGTGTATTTTTTTACACTTTTGAACAGATAAATGGCGTTACACTTTTAATGAAAGAGTGTAACGTCTTTTTTTGTGCATAAAAATAATTGTGCTTACGTTTCTGAAAGGGCGTTACATTCTATTAATAAAAGAAAGGGGCGGGAACTATGGCAAAGAAAAAGGCAGATCCGGAGAAGAAGGAAGAAAAAATAAATGGCAGACCGCCCATATTTAAAACACCACAAGAGATGCAGAAGAAAATAGATGCATACTTTGAAAAATGTAAAGGAAAACCTTTAACGAGATTAAATAACGATACAGGGGAAGAAGAGCCTATTACATATAAAGGCATTCCCATAATGGTTGACACTGAACCGCCTACAATTACCGGGTTAGCGTTAGCAATAGGACTAAACAGTAGACAAGCATTATTGAATTACCAGAACAGAGACGAAAGCTTTAATGACACGGTTAGGCGCGCAAAAGCCCGAGTTGAAGCCTATACAGAGGGCAGATTGTTTGATAAAGATGGGGCAAGGGGTGCCGAGTTCAGCCTAAGAAACAACTTTAAGAATTGGGCAGATAAAAAAGAGATTGATGTTGGCAACAGCGGTGAAGCGTTTGAAGTAAACATCAATATAATAGATTAAAAACAACATTTTTCCATGTGAACTATACAAAAAACAGGGGTAAATACAAATTATTGCAACAATAAGACATAAATGGGGCTGAAAATGAACATCGATATGACAAGAAAACAAAAGATGTTTGTTGATGCTTTATCCGATGAGGTTTTATTTGGTGGCGCAGCTGGTGGCGGTAAGAGCTGGGGGCAATTAATTGACATGATGTTATATGCCTTGAAATACCCAGGCAGCCGCCAATTAGTTTTAAGACGTACATTCCCCGACCTTGAGCGGTCACTAATATT
Organism: uncultured Oscillospiraceae bacterium; assembly: GCA_964637735.1. Classification (GTDB taxonomy): domain Bacteria; phylum Bacillota; class Clostridia; order Oscillospirales; family Ruminococcaceae; genus CAZWXJ01. The sequence goes on from CAZWXJ010000153.1 coordinate 1,866, forward strand.
GCAGCATCTAAGTTTTTACCCAAGAAATATATATACATATAACAGCAGTACCCACAGGGGCAAGTTTAAAAATGGGTCAATAATTGAATTCGGTTATTGCGACAATGAAAAAGATGTCTACCGTTATCAAGGTGCCGAGTATGACATGATACGGTTTGACGAATTGACCCA
>CAZWXJ010000154.1:0-1930 GCA_964637735.1 uncultured Oscillospiraceae bacterium
TCTGTCAAGCATTTTTAAAAATGTCCTAAAAAATTCAAAACATTAGCACCAATAATTTGGTGCTTTTTTAATTAGAAATATATGAAAACAATCAAAAATAAGTACAAAATTGCAGCAAGTTTGCCACCAATGTTTGGCAAGAAAAGGAAAAATGCTTTATTGAACTATAAGAGCGTTTAAAACTCAAAAAAGGACATAACAAAAAGACCTTTGTGAATCAGTTGTGTATGTGGATTTGTGGATTTATGGAAAACTCTGCATAGTCCATCGTAATCTTTACTTTTTAGTGAGTTTCCCACAAGCCCCACAAGCCCCACAAACACTACTACTACAAAAAGACCGACCATTCTTACAAAAGAATAAAAACAAACAATTATGGTTAACCTGCTAACTTGTTCCTATGAGCTTGCGTTTCTAAATATTTTTCAAAAGAAGCTCTTTTCCAAGGATGGCTCATTGGAGGTATGTACTTTTTCTTTGTTTTTTTAGGGGTGCTTTTGAAATCAAAATTTTTAGATGTGCGTTCATGTACGGGAATTTCTTCTAATGCATACACTTTTTCTCCTACGCATCCAAACAATTGACCATCAAAAGCTTTAATTACCATGCAATGAGTACCTTTGTGATAATGAACAGTAATTCCATTGGAATTTACAGTTTTAAAGTACTTTTTATCGAATTTAATGCAATGTCCATTATCAATTTTTCTTCCCGCAAGAACAGCTAAAGTCAAATTAACTTTTTCAATATCCGGTTGCTTTTCAAACACAGATTTGATATTATCTACAGGTAAAGCAAACTTATCATTGAATTTTTTTATGTAGGAGTTTAAAAATTCATTGGCTTGATCAATTGTGCTTATACCTTTTAGTCTCATCTCGATTATGAGACGTGATTGCAGTGTTTGGAACACTCGTTCAACACGCCCTTTAGCTTGAGGGACACTGCTGGTTTTAATCTCAATTCCAAGCTGCTTACAGGCATAGCCGAATTGGGTGAAAGTATCCTCTTCAACAGAAGGGGATTTTTTCTGTTTGTATTCAAAAACAGTACGTTTATCAGTATAAAACATATAAGGAATGCCATATTGTGTTAACACCTGATGTAAAACATTGTAATAACCATTTAGAGTTTCTTGATTGTCAAAATAAGCACCTACAATGCTGCCTGTAGCGTCATCAATAGCGATATGAAGCTGACTTTTATCTGCTCCAAACCAATTGTGCAAGGAGGCATCCATTTGAAGCATTTCGCCAAAATATGCACATCTTGGTCTTCTTGGGTGTGCATCTTCAATGGCAATTATTGTATTATGTAGGTTTGAAATTTCTTTTTTTGTTTTAGCAATCTTAAGTTGCTCTCTTAGCTTTTTTGCAAGACTTTTTCTTTTCTTACGTGTTGCCTTTGGTGAAATAATATTCTCTTCCATTAGGATTGTATGTATAGTGCTTGGTGAAACTTTAATGTTTTCGTACTCCTCTAAAAGCTCAGAATAATGTACAAAATTAGCATCTTCATATTTTGTACGATAAAGATCAAGCACATTCTGCCTTGTTTCATCTTCTAATGTATGAACAGGTTTTCTTCCCTTATTTCCATGAACAAAGAATTCCTTCCCTTGCTCTTTATATCCTTTAATCATTCTATTTACATGTCTTTTGCTACATCCTAATTCAATAGCTGCTCTTTGCTTATTTCCACCTGTATCTACTACTTTCTTTATTATTTCATATTTTTTGTTCTCATCCATTGTCAGTATTACCTTTCTCATTCTGCCACCTCATATTTTTGTCATGAGGTTCTATTATACTACATTTTCTTTTTTGGGACATAATCAAATGTCGTATAATAGGACATTATCACATATCAATCAGAAAATATTGATAGCTTGTAAACATTTTTGTTGCATATATATAATTATTTTGTTATA
>CAZWXJ010000155.1:0-1904 GCA_964637735.1 uncultured Oscillospiraceae bacterium
TCTAGTGGAGAACAATGGGCAGAGTATAATTATGCGGTTAATGCAAGACTATGACTCAGATGACTATGAGTATGACTTGGTAGACTTTTTAGGGTATGATTGTTACCAATGTATGGGTTCCTTCCCTGATGGTACCATTTGGATTGTTCATATATTCGAAGTTGAAGACGGTAGTATTCGCTATGTCTCTTTCGAAGGACCATTTGATGAAACCTTCCTTGATTTGTATATTGACATTTATAGCAGCTACACCACAACTGCATAAGAAATAATCTTATTAAAATTGAGCTGAACGGCATTTTCGTTTTGCTCAATTTTAATTTGGTAATTGGTGAACTTGTAGAAATAAATCACCTACATCAATAATTTAGTTTTTCTCTAATCACTGCGTGATGCGGTACTTTTGAGGCCAAAAGTACCCAAAAGCACAGGGGCATTGCGAGGCCCCTGTACCCCACGCAAAAGCAGTCAGCATTTCCTAAAATCACTCAACAGAATTCTGCGACATGACGTGATTTTTTGACGGAACTGCTATCCCACCGTTTGTTTCACATCTGGTGAAACAAACGTAAGACCAAATGCCTAATAATTGCATGAAGTTTTGAGAATTGGGAAATACGACAGCCTTTGCGAAATAAATTTCGCAAAGTTGGCACGTGAAGAAATGTGCCAATGGTGTATTTCAGGTTAGAATTTGCTTTGCAAATTCTAATTTGTCTTGGCTAACGACTAATGACTATTAAGGAGCTATATTATGAACTTGTATGATTCAATTACACGACGGAAGGCTTGCCGTCAGTATGACATGACGCCACTGCGTGATGACATATTGCAAGACATTGAAAAAGCCATTGCCAGTTTTGACCAGCTTTATACTGATGCCCCTATTACTTACCGTTTTACAAGTAAAGTGAAAGGGCGTTTTACAGTGCAAGCGCCACATTACCTTGTTATTTGCGGAAGCGGAAAAGCAGGTGAGCAAGAAAATGCAGGCTTTTTGTTTGAACAACTTGCCTTGTGGTTTGACGCTATGGACCTTGGATGTGTTTGGCTTGGCGGCCCGAAAGATGCAAACACGCAAGACACTAAAAATGATATTATTATGATTGGGTTTGGCCGCACAACAGAACCTGTACACCGTTCCATAGATGAATTTAAACGCAACGACATTGCCACCATAACCAATACACCTGATGATGTTTACGTGCAGGCGGCCCACCTAGCGCCTTCGGGCATGAACACACAGCCTTGGTATTTTGAAAAGCAAGGAGATAAAGTACTTGTTTATAAGCAAAAACTAAAGCCACATATTGCGCTTATTTATAAAAACTCTGACATTGACATGGGCATTGGGCTTTGCCATTACGCCCTTGCTTGCAAAGAAAACGGGAAGCCGTTTCAATTTGAACGCTCTACAGAATTGCCTACAAAGGCTGGGTATTTTCCCTTTGGCATTCTTTCATAACTTCTTCCACATAAAAGAAAAACCTCACAGTTATTCTGTGGGGTCTTTTTTGCAAAATAATTGGCGTTGCTGTTTCATAATTTCTTCTTTGTTTCCGTCATACAATTCTTCAAGAGAATGCAATTTGTTGTAAAACTCTTCTAAAATGTGTGTGGCGTTCTCAATTTTAATAGATGCGTTCTTATGCTCTTGCATAAAAACGGTGATGAAAGATTGGGTTAATTCAGCTGCCAGTTCTTTATCGGTTTTATTCGGCACGCACAGCACCTCCTTTTGTTAAGCTATTATATTATTCTTTTGTATATATTTCCAGTCCTTCTTGTAAATATTTATCAAGTTTTTTTGTTTTTTCAAGAAGCAAGCTGTAAACCATATTTTCGTTTTGCACACCATCTAGTGTTTCTATTAACAATTGCTTTTGCATGGCAAAGCGTGCTTC
>CAZWXJ010000156.1:0-1847 GCA_964637735.1 uncultured Oscillospiraceae bacterium
GAAGCCTTGGTTACGCATTAACGCTAAAATATAATTGCGGCGCTCTAAATGGTCTTCTGGGTTGGTAAACGGGTTATAAGCAGAAGGGTTTTTGGTAATAGCCGCTAAAGACGCACATTCTTCAAGGGTTAAATCTTCAACATGTTTGCCAAAGTATACGTTCGCACCACTTTCAACCCCTGCATTTTGCCCAGTAAGGCGCAAGGTGTTTAGGTAGGCTTCCATAATTAAGTCTTTCGAGTATTGCTTTTCAAGCACCATGGCACGGTACATTTCACGCAATTTACGCAAAGCATCTTGCTTGTCGTCCATGGTCAGGTTTTTAACAAGTTGTTGGGTAATGGTAGAGCCGCCTTGCCTATTGTCGAAAATCGGAACGATTTCGTTGATGAGAGCAGCAAAGCTACGCTTCCAGTTAACACCGCTATGTTTTAAGAAGGTGTTGTCTTCAACGGCAATAAATGCGTTGGTTAAATTGTCTGGCATTTGGTCAAGCTCTACCCAAATACGGTGTTCCTCACCTGTTAAGGTTTGGTAGTAGTCCCCATTCTTGTCATACACAATGGTAGAAAAACTTAGTTTAATATTGTTTAAGTTTAAAATGGCGTCATCGTCTTTCGTGGCGTCCATTAAATAGGCGGCAACTACCACCATTAAAATAGAGCCAAGCATAACGCAAACACAAAAAATTGCGGTTAACACACGCACCACTTTATTTTCAAAAATATTATTTAATTTTGTGCCGGTTTTTTTGGCACCTGCATTTGCTTTGGCACTTCCGTTTGAACTTTTAGCAGTACTTTTTTTGGCTGTGGAAGGCACCTTTTTCTTTGCTGTTGCAGGTTTACTCGTCGATGGCTTTTTCTTTCTCGGTTCGATAGCTCGACGCCTCCTTTCGACATTCTTTGATTATTATAACATAGAAGCACAAATTTGAGTATTACAAAAATTTTACCTTTTTTGTTATCTTCCCCAAAATTTAAAAAATGGTTTGTACTGTTTTAAATATATAAATACAATATATAGTTTGTATTGCAATTGCCTGCTTCAAAATATATAATTGGAATTGAAACTTTCATCTATATAGCTAAAGGAGGGCTACACTTGTACAACCTTGACTACCCGTTTGACGCAGCTTTGCTACTTGAGAAAAAACGCGCCATTAAAAAAGACTTATTAAGTGAAAAAACTTCTCTTATTCCGAAAAAAATAGCCATTGTGGGCGGCTCTACCATTGGGGAACTGAAAAACATGCTAGAATTGTTTTTATTGCACTTTGGTATTGAACCTACCTTTTATGTGGGAGACTACAACCGTTATTACGAAGAACTTGTTTTTGAAAACGATGCTTTGCAAGACTTTGCCCCTGATGTTATTTACATTCACACAACCAGCAAAAACTTGCCGTTTGTACCCCATTTAGAGGACACTGCAGAGGGCATTGACGAAAAACTGCAAAAAAGCCTTGCCCATTTTAAAAGTGTATGGAATGGCGCTAAAAAATATGCTTGCCCTGTTATTCAAAATAATTTCGACTTGCCTTATTACCGTGTACTTGGCAACAAAGACAGTGTGGACATACATGGGCAGGTGCGGTTTGTGAATTTGCTTAATGAATATTTTAGCGAATATGCACAGCAGGCAGAGAATTTTTACCTGAATGATATTCACTATCTTTCTGCACGCATTGGGCTAGATAATTGGTTTTCGCCTTCTGCCTGGTATTTATATAAATATGCCATAGCGGTTGAGCAATTACCCCATTTGGCACATAGCATTGCACTGATTGTGAAATCTATTTTAGGGCGCAACAAGAAGAGTGTTATTCTAGACCTTGACAATACCCT
>CAZWXJ010000157.1:0-1805 GCA_964637735.1 uncultured Oscillospiraceae bacterium
TCCTTAAAACTATTTGCTTTCTTTGTTTTTGCTAAATTTTCTTTGTCACTTTCTTTCACTAAATTTTTATAATATAGCTTTGGATTAGTCTTATTAATGTATAGACTAAAAATATCCGGTCTATTATAATTGCCTGAAAAATCGTGGTGCAACTTATGAATAATGCATTGCTCCAAATCTATATCCGCATATAAAATTCCTTCTTCATTATTCATGGGGCCGGCAATTATCTCTGCCTCAGGTGAAACTATCATTGAGCCCCCCGATATCTCAGATTTATTCAAAAATTCTTTTTCTTCTTTGGTCACTTGCATTTTCTCTATTGTATCTTCGTCGATAACTGAACATGCGCTTATTACATATGCTTTCGAAACCTGGGCAAAATTCAAAGAAGCAATTTCTACATACTTCCTCATAGGTTTACTCATTTTACCCCAATGGCTTGGCCAAGCCATTGCATGTATCTTTGTACCTTCTGAAGTAAGCGCCATAACAACTAAAGGATTTGAATTCTCGCTACACATACCTGCACTTATTAATCCATATTCTGTGCTTATAGTACCAAATGTACTACCATTACCACCCATATGAACAAACCGTTCACCAACAGTAGGCATGATTTTCTGATGCTTGCCTAAATAATCACCATTTGGTCCGAGATAGATTTGTGTATTATACATTGTTCCGGTTGTATTAGGCAGTTTTTCACAAACCCCTATTATTACATAAGCCTTTGCTTCTTTCGCGGCCGAACATACTTTTTTTAACTCTTCGCTTGGAATCTCCACAGAATTTCTAAAAAGTTCTGCACTTAATTTTGTTGCTATGGCACCAGTACCCGGATGAAAATGATACCAAATTGGATGTGATGGTATAAAACCTTCCGGGAAAACTATAATTTTAGCCCCATTTTTGCCTGCCTCAACTATTTTTTTGCAAGCCTTTTCAATAGAAGCTTTTTTATCAAGAAAGGGCAGGGTAGCCTGTACTGCTGCAACCTTTATTTTTGGATATTCAGTAACCATAGTTACTCACCCCTAACATGCTCACATATTCTGTATGTTGTATTTATTAACCTATATTGTTTCTTTATAATTGTAATAAAATAAAATCACCTTATATTTTTACTTTTATATTTTCCCAGTTTCATATTTGTTAATGAATTCCTCAGCATCTGACATTTCATATTCGGAAAAAACTTTAAATCCTGCATTTCTTAAATTCTCAACCGTTATACCCTGTCCCACAATTATATTCTCACGCTTTTCATCGTATATAAGGCTACTGCCACAGGATGGGCTAGCTTCTTTCATGATGCAACAGATAACATCATTTTCCTCTGCCAGACGTAAAGCTTCTTTCACACCTTTAAGATATTCTTTAGTTACATCCTTACCATTAAGGTCTATAACTTTATCTCCTGACCTTTGCGCCCCTGTTCTTGGTGTTGGCAATCCTCCAAACACTTCTGGGCATATCGGAACCAAACGCCCTTCATCTCGCCATTTGTTAAAACGTGGATCCTGAACAATAATGTCATCATGACCAGTAAAGCGAACCGGCTCCCCGCCGTATAAACATTGACTAACTAGTATTTTCCTCATTTAAAATAACATCTCCTTACTATAAGATTTTCTCATTTTCTTTAAAAAAGATTTTAACACCTCTATTTAATAAAAAACATGAAAAGCAAGCCTATTTTATATATGTTTTTTAATACTACTTTTGTTTAGGCTTTTATCCGTTTTATATACTGTCCCATTCCCGGTTTACCTACAACCTTGCCGTCTTGCGCAACAATCTGT
>CAZWXJ010000158.1:0-1739 GCA_964637735.1 uncultured Oscillospiraceae bacterium
AACGGTGCCGCTTATAGTTAGCACATCACCAATAAAAACAGGTTTTACAAATTTACTATTTACACTATGTAACAAACAGTGCTCCCCAGGTAAATAAGTGCCCGCCAAGGTAGAGAAAAAACTTGCCACTAGCATACCGTACACAACACGTCCTTCATACCCACGTGTTTTGGCATATTCTGCATCTAAGTGTATCGGGCTTACATCACCCGAAAGCGCACGGAACAAATCCATTTTATCAGCGGTAATCACCACTTCAAATTGCGCATTTTGCCCAGGCTGTATGTCATCAAAGGTATAGCTATTCATAAAGGCACCTCTAACTGTTTATACATAATTTATATTCTATACAGTATACATTAAAATACACTATGCATACAAGTAAAAGAAATAAAAACAACCGCAAGGCAGCAAATGCTGCCTTGCGGTTGCAGAATATATAGGCGCTATAAAACAAGTTAAACAGCCATACGGGCAATCAAGTCAATCATGTCGCCCACATTTTCAAGGGAAGACACATCTTCCAACTTAAATTTGATTTGGAATTTATTTTCCATAGCCACTAGCAGGTTAATTTGTTCTAAACTGTCCCAGTCTTCAATGTCATCGGCATTTGTTTCACGGGTAATTATCAAATCATCATCGTCAAATACATTCTTAAAAATGTCGGTAATTTGTTCTAAAATAGCTTCTTGTGTCAAAATAGTTTGCCCCTTTTCTTAATCAATGGTTACTTGCATAACGTCGTTTTTGTTCTGGTAATTTGCAATGTCGGTAAATGCAAACGTGCGTTCTTCGGGTTCATCTTTTACTAAATCAAACCCAAGGGTTGTTTCATAAAAGTCTTTCACAATTACATTTTTGGCAGTAGGGAAGTATGCCCCTACAATTTTAGTTACACCATGCTTTTTACATTGTTGCACAAGTTCATCAAACATGGCAAGTTCTAAATCTCGTTTAAACACACGGCAACTCATCACCCAAAGGTTAATGGTGCAAACAGCATCTTCTATATGCCCAATTAACACACTGGTAATGCCGTTGTCGCCAAATTTATCTTCCAGCCTGCCATACAGTGTAATATAGTCAGAAGACTGCATCACTTCTTCCACCTCAGCAGGGGTGTAACGGCGGGTTGTGAAATTAAACTGGTTGGTTTTGTTAATCAGCTGGGTTACCCGTTCAAAATTACTTTTGTTAAAAGGGCCAAGCTGTGCTTTCATGTCAAGGCTTAGCAAATAACCTTTGTAATCTGTAAAACTGTTTTCCATCTCTTGCCGTTGTAGGTTTTGTTTGTAATAGTCGTTGCGCTTTTTATCATCTGCTGAAAGCGTTGTTACTTCAAAATAGCCCGCACGGTCAATCGCTTTCATAAATTCTTCAGGGGTAGAAGCATTCGGTATGCTTACCATGGGCAAAGCCTGCTGTACGTTTTCCCGTTCGGCAGGGTTATCGTCTATAAACACGAAAGAATCAGGCAGAATATTAATTTCCTGTGCAATTTCGCTTATGCTTTGGCTTTTCGGGTTCCAGTTCGCTTTAAAGCTAATAAAGTCATCACGTTTCAAAACACTGTTTGGGTTTGCAAAGCCGCTTTCTGCCATTGCCATTTCATTTTTTGAGGCAACATTAAGCATCACGCCCGTTTCAGAAAGCTCTTTCAAGTAAGCTTGAAATTCAGTAAAAGCCATGCCCTGTGGCGTTTCAATGCCAAGTTCTATATGTTCATTGCCAACTTC
>CAZWXJ010000159.1:0-1736 GCA_964637735.1 uncultured Oscillospiraceae bacterium
AGGGTTGTCTCGGTGTGCTTTATTTGTGCATGCTGTTAACTGTAATAACATACATGCGCTGAGAAATACCCGTAAAAATGGTTTACGAAACCATTTTATGATGTTCACCACCTCTATACCGAATCAAACATATGCCTATTATGCATAACTCTATCAGTTTATCATTCATATCTACAAATTGTATTATATCAAAAACATGCGCAAAGTCAAATATCAATATGTATTTTTTTTCGTTCTCACCTACATGTTTCTATAAATGCACCTTTTGCAAAAGGTTCTGCTAAAAAACAAGGCGTATACAACGCTTTTAAAGCATCATGCGCTTTCTGGGCTACTGCTCGGGTTTCAAATATGCCAAACACTGCAGCGCCACTTCCTGTCATCTGCGCACAAAGTGCACCATGGTACATTAGCTGTTCAATAATAGCATCTGTATCTTTACCCTGTGCTGCTTCTTGTAGAACATTTCCCATATTGTTACATATTCTTTTTAAGTCGCCCGCATTTAGTGCATCTTCAATGGCATTGTTATTCGGGCGAATAGCCGTGCCAAGTTTATCATATCGTGCAAATGCTTCGGGTGTACGAATGCCATATGAGGGCATGCAAATAACAAAATAACAGGGTGGTATATTGTTCAATTTCTTTATTTTTTCACCGATGCCTTGCACTCGTGCTGTACCGCCCATAACTGCAAACGGAACGTCTGCTCCGACAAATTTACCAATCTCTGCTAATGTTTCTTTGGGCAGGTTTGCTTTGTAAAGTGCATTTAATCCTACCAAAACGGCGGCGGCGTCTGCACTGCCCCCTGCCATGCCCGCTTTTACAGGTATGCTTTTTTCTATGTGAATTTCAGCACCTGCCATAAGCCCAACTTCTCGAAAAAAAGTGATTGCAGCTTTGTCAGCGGAATTCAACTGGTTGACTGGTAACGTATTATTATTGGTTTTTATGGCTAGAAAGTTTTGTTTTTTGATCGTTATTTTATCAAACAAGTTCACCGTTTGCATAACCATGTCCATTAAATGGTATCCGTCATTTACAGTACCAATAATGTCTAAAGAAATATTTAACTTTGCAGGCGCAAACACAATTACTTCGTTCATTCGTTTTCCTCATGTATATAAAATATTGCATCACATTTACTTTGCATTTTTATTACACTTACCTTAAAATCTCATTTTATTTTACACTATATTGTATCATATATAATAGAGGCAAATAAAGGGTTATATTATTTTGCAGGTTTGATGATTGCATTGTGCAAAATTATGATATAATAAAACCACAAATATTATTACATTAGTGAGGCGTGCATATGAAACGTACTGTTAAAATTTGCGCATGTATTAATGAAATTTCTCCGTTAAACCCTGTGCGCAATGCAAAAAATGCAATTGCTGAAATTGAAAAGAATAAAGACTCTTCCGCTGACTTGTATGTTCTTCCGCCGTTGTTTTTAACAGGCGGTGAACTTGGTAGTCTGCTTGGAAGCGAGCGTTTAATTGCCATATGCAAAACGGAACTAGAAGGAGTTGCCACTCATTTTGCAAAAGAAAAAATATCTATCTTAGCAGGTGTCCCAAGCAAAGACGGGGCTTTTCAGCTTGCTTTGCTTACAGGCGGGCGCATTAAGTATGATTATAGCGGCTTGCTTTCTTTTGACATACAGGGCAACCGCTGCACAGCTGCTGCTGGTGGTGAAAATGGATTTTCACGCAGTGCTGAAATTG
>CAZWXJ010000160.1:0-1689 GCA_964637735.1 uncultured Oscillospiraceae bacterium
TCATTTCGGCTTCGTTTTCGCCAAGCCCCTTTGAGCGCTGAATGCTGTACTTGTCTTCCCCAATGCGGGTTAATATGTCTTGCTTTTCTGGCTCGTTATAAGCAAAGTAGGTTTTGTTTTTGCTAGTAATTTCATATAGCGGAGACTCTGCAATGTACACATACCCTTGTTCAATTAGCTGTGGGGTTAAGCGGTACAGCATTGCTAATATCAACGTGCGAATTTGGTAACCGTCAACGTCAGCGTCAGTACAAATGATGACTTTATTCCAGCGTAGGTTGTTAATGTCAAAGGTGGAAAGTTGGGTTTTGGCTTTGCCCTCAATTTCCACACCGCAGCCAAGCACTTTCATCAAGTCGGTAATAATTTCACTTTTGAAAATTTTGTCATAGTCTGCCTTCAGGCAGTTTAGTATTTTACCACGCACGGGCATAATGGCTTGAAATTCAGCGTCTCGGCTGGTTTTGCAAGCGCCCAAAGCAGAATCACCCTCTACAATATAAATCTCACGGCGGGCAATGTCTTTCGTGCGGCAGTCAACAAATTTTTGCACACGGTTGGCAATGTCCATTTGGCTGGAAATTGTTTTTTTGAGAGACTGCCGTGTTTTTTCGGCTTGCTCTCGGCTTTGTTTATTCACAAGCACCTGCTGTGCAATTTTGGTTGCTTCATCAGGGTTTTCAATGAAATACACTTCTAATGTGTGTTTTAAAAAGTCAGTCATCGCCGTTGTAATAAAGCGGTTGGTAATGGCTTTTTTGGTTTGGTTTTCATAGCTGGTTACGTTTGAGAATGAACTTGTAATGAGCACCAAACAGTCTTGTACATCGGTAAAGGTAATTTTGCTTTCCCCTTTTTTGTACAGGTTTTTCGCTTTCAAAAGGCTGTCTATTTGGTTTACAAAGGCTGTTTTCACAGCTTTTTCAGGGCTTCCGCCGTGTTCAAGCCAGCTAGAGTTATGATAATATTCTAGCATTTGCACCTTGTTTGAAAAACAAAAGGCAACTTCCATTTTTACGGTGTATTCGGGGCGGTCTTCCCTGTCTTTTCCTGTTGCAGAAGAAGAGCGTGTGGTAACGCCTGTTAAGGTATCAAGCCCGACGATTTCTTGCAGATAGTCAGAAATGCCGTGTTCATAGAAAAACTCTGTTGTTTGTGTAGGGGTTTCTGTTTTGTCAATAAACACAAAGGTAACGCCTGCGTTTACCACTGCTTGGCGGCGCATGACGTCAACAAAATAGGCGGGAGTAAGGGCAATGTCAGTGAATACGTCTCTGTCAGGTCTCCATCGAATGGTAGAGCCTGTTTTTTTGCTGGTTGTGGTTTCTTTTTGCAAACCGCCTACGTTTTCACCTTTTGCAAAGTCAAGGTGGTAGTGAAAGCCATCTCGAACAATGTCGGCCGTCATGTATTCAGAAGAATACTGTGTAGCACAAAGCCCAAGCCCGTTTAAACCTAACGAATATTCATAGTTTTCACCGCTGGCATTGGCATATTTGCCGCCTGCATATAGTTCACAGAACAAGAGTTCCCAGTTATATTTATCTTCGTTTTTATTATAGTCAACCGGTATGCCACGCCCGTTATCTTCTACCTGCACACTGCCATCTTTTTCAAGGGTAACAGTAATGCGGTTGCCAAACCCTTCCCGCGCTTCATCTATAGAGTTTGACAGTATTTCAAACACGG
>CAZWXJ010000161.1:0-1626 GCA_964637735.1 uncultured Oscillospiraceae bacterium
GCGGGTCCCGAGAACATTGAACCTTATGATTTCTGCTTTGCAGGGGCGGCGGCGCTCTTTCGCTTTTTGCGAAAGAAATCATGGTATAATAACCTCACCCACTATCCAAATCACAGATTTGGGGCGGGTCCCGAGAACATTGAACCTTATGATTTCTGCTTTGCAGGGGCGGCGGCGCTCTTTCGCTTTTTGCGAAAGAAATCATGGTATAATAACCTCACCCACTATCCAAATCACAGATTTGGGGCGGGTCCCGAGAACATTGAACCTTATGATTTCTGCTTTGCAGGGGCGGCGGCGCCGCTCTTTCGCTTTTTGCGAAAGAAATCATGGTATAATATATAATAATAAAGAAAGGACGTGTTTTTCTGGAAATATTATTTGCACCCCTTGTTATTTTAGCAGGGCTTTTGGTGGTATGTATTTATATGGCAATACAGGCACGGCGTGTTTCGTGGCAATGTAATAAATGTGGCAAAGTTAGCAACCCGCCTATTCTTCCCCTTCTTTTTGCACCGCACACACGTGGGCAAAAGCATATGCGTTGCCCATATTGCAAACAAAAAGCGTTTTTAAAGCCTGTACCCAAACAAAAATGGCAATAGCATAGTCTTTCGCTTCTTTTTGCATGTCTTTTTAATACTGTATTCAAAACAAAACTATACAATCTAATTTTCAAAATTAGATTGTATAGTTTTTAATATTGTGTTATAGTTGACTTATAGAAATTTGTCTACCACAAACGGAGGCTTTCATGGCACAGCAAACAGTTTTAAAACAATATAGTACAGGCGAAGAAATTTTCAATTCAGTCAGCCACGGCGTTGGGGCGTTGCTTTCCATCATCGGCGCTAGCGTTTTGGTTACCCTGGCAGCTTGCTTTGGTACAGGCACTGCCGTCGTTTCTTCTATCATCTATGGGCTCTCTCTCATTATTCTTTATACCATGTCAACGTTATACCATGCGTTCCCTTTTCACAAAGTAAAGCGCCTCTTTCGCATATTCGACCATTCCTCTGTTTACCTGCTCATTGCGGGTACTTATACACCTTTCACACTCATCACCCTACAAAACTCGCCGAAAGGGCGTTACATTTTCATTGCCATGTGGGTTTGCACCGTAATTGGCATTCTTTTAAACACTCTTAACGTCGAAAAATTCAAGTGGGTTTCCCTTGTGCTGTACGTGGGCATGGGGTGGACGGCCATTTTCGCTATAAAAGACATTGCTGCTGCCCTTCCCAAAAACGGGCTTTTCTTGCTGATTGCAGGTGGCATAGCCTACACCGTTGGCATTGTTTTTTATGTGATGAAAAAGGTAAAATACATGCACTCGGTTTGGCATTTGTTTGTACTGCTGGGTAGTATATTGCACTATATTTGTATTGCAGTATATGTATTACCTTCTACTTTTTAAACTGCACTTTTATATGTCGTCTTCTTGACGACGACTTTATTCAGAAAAAAGGCAAACAAGCACACCCTCTCTAATTCTTGTTTATATTATTGAAAACGCCTCGTTCGTTCGTCCTTCCTTTCTTTCTTGACGATGCCTTTTTTCATTTGTATAATAGAACCACGCAAAATAACCGCTTGCCTAAGCGGTTATTCATTTGCAAAAACCTA
>CAZWXJ010000162.1:0-1563 GCA_964637735.1 uncultured Oscillospiraceae bacterium
TCAATCATAGCAGTTTCCTCCTTTTAAAATATTAGGTAAAAAAATGCCAATAAAGGCTTTGCTAGAATATCACTATGTTCAATATAACTGCTATGGTCTTGGTTTGGCATGATTAGCACAGAGGCGTTTGGCATGGCTTGTTTCATTTCTTCATACAATGAAAGGCGAATGATGTCATGCTCACCTGCAACAAGCAAGGTGGGCATTGTAACGGTTTGCACCTCTGCAAGGGTAATGTTTGGCTGTTCTAACATCATTTTAAAAAACGGGCTTTTGGTTTCTTCATAAACCCGTTTCATGTCATTGTGTACGTTTGGCAAAATGTCATCAGGGTTTAAGTTTGTGCCAAGCAATGCCATTTTGCTTATGGTTTCAGGGTGGTGCAGGGCAAGCAAAAGAGCAATAATACCACCGTCACTAAAGCCGGCAATGTAAACGGGGGCAAGGCCTAAAGCGGTTATAAAGGCATAAACATCTTCGCTCATCACGGTGTAGTCAAATACGCTAGTTTGCTGGCTTTGCCCGTGGTTGCGGCTGTCAATGCTGTAAATGGTGAAGTGCTGCTTCAAGGGTGTGGTTAAAGCGTCAAAGGTATTGTGGTCCTCCCCATTGCCGTGTAGCAAAACAAGGGCAGGTCCAGTTCCTATTTTTTCATAAAAAAGGTTTACGCCGTTCACAGTCATAAACATATTGTTACCTCACATCACTTTTCTTCATTATAACATAGAGAAAAATAAAAGAAAAAGCAAGTGTTTTAACACCTGCTTTTTGCTTTATATAATAGTTACATCATTGGGGCGAACAAACGGAATACCAGTTGCAAAATGCGTTTGTAAAAAGGTGTTTTGCGTACATCTTCCAGTGTAATTTCGTTAGACACTTCAATGATATGGTCAAAGTCAGCCTTTACGTCTTTCACAACCTGCCCACCGTAAAAGGTGGTGCAACTTTCAAAGTGTAAAAACAGGCTGCGGTAGTCCATATTCGCACTGCCTACAATGGCAAGTTCATCATCACTCATATACATTTTGGCATGTAAAAAGCCAGGGGTATATTCAAAAATGCGCACACCCGCCTCAATTAAGCCTTTGTAATAGCTTTGGGTTACCAAAAACGCATACCATTTGTCAGGAATACCAGGGGTGATAATACGTACATCTACACCGCTTTTAGCAGCAAGAGAAAGGGCGGTGAAGGTGTCATTGTCAATAATAAGGTAAGGGGTGGTAATGTATACGTAATCTTCTGAGCGGTTGATAACGTTCAGATACGCAAACTGAGAAACAGGCTGCCCATCAAGCGGGGTGTCATCAAATGGTTGTACAAAGCCATCGGTTTCATATGCTTCGGTGGGGGCATACAAGTCATACTGAAAAGTCTCTTCGGTGGCAACCTGCCAGCATTTTGAAAAGGTGGTGGTTAAGGTAAACACGGCAGGGCCTTTCAGCATATAGGCAGTGTCTTTCCAGTGGCCAAAGCGTTCTTTTTTACCAATGTATTCATCAGCAAGGTTCAAGCCACCGTTAAAGCCTACATTGCCATCTATTACGCAAATTTTGCGGT